>CAZAKZ010000021.1:0-53583 GCA_964485695.1 uncultured Planctomycetota bacterium
AAACGAGCAGGACGCGCTTCAGTCCGCAGCCTCCTGGAGCTTAACGGCATTGCCTCTCGAGGACACCTATCGCCAGCGGTCGATGGCTGATCAGGAGAGCACGCATCATCCGGGAAGCTACGAGGTCCGCGATCCACCATCGCCTTCCCCTCACGGTCAGCAGCTCTGCTTCCTCCAGGATTCGTTCAGGATAGCAAGAGGCGATTTGGTCGTAAAACGACGTGCCAAGCAGGACCAACCCAATATTCTCCAGCCCGGAGTGCACGACTTCTCGAAAGGGCAGGAGAATGCGCTCGACTTGACCTGCCACACGGGCAGCCAGGCCTTCGGTCGCAACCTCGAGGAGGCCCAAGGGAATCTTCAACTCCGACAGGTCCGCTAGAATCCGCCGGCACCTGAATCGGTCACCCTCCAGGAGTCGGTCCATCGCCGCCATGCCTCTGGCCCTGACAAATTCCGTAGAAATGCAATCGCTCATGGTGGCCTCAAATCCTTGCACCCGCATTCCCCTGGTCAGGGCCTGTCGTGTTTGCCGGATATTTCCCACTTCAAACTCGCCAGGTACAATAAAAAGGAAAGGCCGGATACGGAAGAGTGTAATCAAGACTTTTTTTTCTCAAATCGAGCCGCTAACTTACTAATTCTCAATATGTTACTGATGAAAATAAAATTTATTCTCACAACTATTCTAGTTTTTACTATTAATACAATTTGTATTCTTGTCCCCCTGCGGTATACTCCTCTCAGACCCTTCGATTCAAGGCAAACCGCCTGAAAAGGCGAGACGCAAAGCCAAGGGCCTACCCCGTCCCCGGACGATTGACTCACCCGGAAGGACGGCATGGCAGCCGGTTGCCGAAGGACAATGAGAATTCCTCTCCGGCACCGACTGCGTGTTTCGAAGCATTTGCAGGGGAGGAAACAATGCTCACCAATGCTCTGAACAGAGCTCTCTTCCTGACCTTGTCCTTCTTGTTTCTGTGTACTTCAGGAACAGCCGGGCAGTCGAAATACCGCATCCATTCGGAAAAGAACCGCTTCCTCATCGAGAATCGGGCCACGAAGCAGGTGCGGGAATTCGACATGTGGAGTACCCGGCTGGCCAACGCCGTCTTCGACTCGAGGTTCACCGACCGCGTCATCGCCAACCTGGATGACTATCTCAGGTATGGCGTCAACACCCTGTCGGTGGGCATCCAGGGCGGCAATCTGGGCTCGGTCAACTTCAACAAGCTCTATCCTCGTGTGTATAATTCGAACGGTTCCCTCAAGCTCGAATGCAAGGTCTGGAGCGACCTTCGTCGCCTGCTCGACGAAACCGACAGGCGCGGCATGGTGCTCATCATCCAGTACTGGTACTTCAAGCGGGATGAAAACGTACCGTCGGAGACCGCCGCACTGGAGGTGACGAGACGGGTCACCCGGTGGCTGGAGGCCACGGGACACCAGAATTACATTCTGGACCTGGTCAACGAATTCGGTCACCCCGAATACAGCAAGCGCAGCCTCTTCTCCACCGTGGGTGGCGCCTTGAAGCTCCTGAACGCGGTGTACGAGGAGGACCCGGATCTCCTGGTGGGCATGAGCCCGCCCGGCAGGCTGTTCAGCCCGGAGGGATACGTGTCCACGTCCAGCGGCAAGAAATGGGTGGCCGCCACGGTGACATATTCCCACAACCAGCCCGCCGATCCCCGGAATCCCTCCGCTTACTACCTGCATGGGCTCCCGAATGATCCGCTCGGGAAACCGTACGTCAACAACGAGTTCAACAAGCAGCTCGGCTACGAGAAAACCATGCAGAAGAACCCGCGCACCGGCCTCTATACTCTGGGACACTGGAACCAGACGACGGTCGACAACTACATCAAGGACATCCTCGAGATCCGCAACCTCGGAGGATACGCCAATGTCTTCTCTCACCTCCAGCAGTATCTCACCAGGGAATCCGACCTGCCGGTGGCCGAGATCGGACCCTCCGGCACGCAGCCCGAGGCCACGGCCGGCGGCGGCGAGCCCTCCATGCACTGGCTCTTCGAGGCCATTGCGAAGATCAGAAAAATAGGCCCCATCGCCAGGAGACACGACTTCAACGATCAACACAGCGCAGGAATCGAGACGGAGCTGGAAGGCCGGTGGGTGATCGAAAACGGGAAGTTCCGGCAGGAGGATTCGAATGCAGCGCTGGCCTATGCCCGCGTCGCCGGTCCCTCCAGCACGGATCTGGAGATCAGCTTTGAAGCCGCCTTCCTCGGTCAGCCAGGAGGGGGTCGGTTCGGCATCCAGCTGGGCGCGGCATCTCCTGCCGGCCCCGCATACCGACTTCTGATCAGCCAGGACCAGATCGTCCTCGACCAGATCGGAGGAAGCCTTCCCCCCAAGGCCGTACGCTACGCCAGGAACCTGTCGGATCAGTACTGCTTGAACCTCAGGGAGGGGCGAGTGTCCGTCAAGGTCAACGGCACCACCGTCATAGACCTGGACGACGTCACTCCCCTCGACGGTCGAAACCTGCTCCTGGTAACCCGGAATGCCTCCGCCGCCTTCGACAACATCCGGATGGGCCCACTGGCTTCCGTGACCTTCGACAACGGCAAGACCGGTGAATGGGAACCAGCGGATCCGAAGGCATGGGAAGTCGTGGCCCGGGCCGGCTCGGGCGGCGACAAGGTGTGGAAAGTCAAGCTGGGAGGCAACGAGGCCGGCCACGCCATCCTCGATCGTGCTCTTGGAGATTTCGAGTTCCAGTTCGAGGTTGATCTCCAGTCGGCCATCTTCACCGGGCTGCGCTTCCGAACCGATGATCTGGCCTCGCCCCTGGGAGACGGCTACCTCCTGCGCCTCATGAAGGACGGCACCATCGCTCTGGACCGCATCGAGACCCCCTCCTCTCCTCCCAAGGGACTGGCGTTCAGCTGGGTCTCCATCAATCCGGCCTCGGTTCTCTTGCGGGTGGCCGTAGAAGGCCCCCGCATCCGGGTGTTCGTGGATGGGAAACCCGCCCTCGACGCAGTCGACACCGGTCTACCCCTCACCGGAGGCGGCCTGGTGCTCCTTGCACAGGGCGGACCCGCACAGTTCGACGACTTCCATCTCCAGACCGGATCCAATCTGTTTCCGGAAACTGGGGCGAGCGCCGTGACCCCGGAGCCGCTGGGCAAGGGATTTACCCTGGTGACCCTGGACCCCGACGGACTCCTGGACTTCAAGAACATCTGGCTTCTCCTCGACAAGAAGGACTCCCATGGGTTCCAGGACGTCTCCTTCGTGCTGGATCCGCGGCTGGAGTTGTTCGAGATCACCTCGACGCCCTGCGCCAAGGGCGCCACGGCGAAGCTCCTGAAGTCGATCTACATCGGAAATGCAGGCTGGGTCCTGAGAATCGTCGGCATCGACCACGAGGGCAACACCTCCATAACCGACTACAAGCTCAATACGGGTGGTCTGGATTCATGACTTCCGGTCTGGATCGGGAGGGCGGACCGGGATCGTGATTCCCTTCTGATTGAATCCCCGAACGGGGTCGAGCCGACCGGCTCGACCCCGTTTATATTCCTCTCCGGATTCCTAGCAGCTTGTGGATAGACGTCCGCGGGCTGCCAGAACGGGGATAGAGAGTTCCATCCTCCGGCCGTATAATCACTTGTGGCCAACTCGCACGCCACTCCCGGATCGCCATCCGGCTCCGGGTATGCGGACGAGGGTCCACAGCCGATATCTGGATACGGAATCGAAAATCCGGCGCTTGGGCCTATACCTTTCCGGAGCAACCCCTCATGGAGATCCAATACATGCAACGCATCGCCATCGTTTTCATCCTCCTCGCCGCTGCGGCAAGCGCCCAGATTCAACCCATGCCGGCGAAAAAATCCGAACCGCTGAAGTACCTCCCTCTCGATGAGGTCAGGAGACAGGTCGCCGAAGCCCGCGGTCTTCCGGGTCCCGAGGTGCCGACCCCGGAGGAGAGGACGAAAGTCGTGGCCGAGGTGGGCGGCGAGTCTGTCACCCTGGATCAGGTTCTCAGCGAGGTGCTCAGTCGGTTCGGTGGGCCGCTCATTCCGGGTCTTCTCAACCAGTCGGTGATGAGCATGGAGGCAACCAAGCGTAAGATACGCATCAGCGAGGAGGAATTCTTAGAAGCCGTCCGGACCTTCCTTGCGCAGAAGAAAACGGTGGATACGAAACAGTCGCTCCGGGAGGTGCTCAAGAACGCCACGCTGTCGTGGAACACATTCGAAAAGATGGTCTCCACCAGGGCCAAGATCGAAAAAACAGCGCGTGCCGACCTGAACATGCCCAAGTCAAACGTACCCCTCAATCCCTTCGTCCTTCAGATCTGGGCGGGCCAGAAGCTCAGGGGCCTCTACACCATGGAAATGAACCCGGTCAATCTCCCGGAGGGGATTCTTGGCATGGTGAGGACCTCGCGCCAGGCCAGCGACACCGTGGAAACTCTGCTGGACGGCGGTTTCGCGGTCTCCGTCAGCAAAGATCCAAAGGCCCCCTCCGAAATCACCGCGACACCCGCCGGCGGCGGATGGCCGAGATACGTGATTCCCAACATTCCGATCCGGAAAATGTCCGTTGACGGGAACATCATCGAAGTGCCGGCGGTCGAGGCCATCCGGGCGGCCGCCGAGAAGACTCCAGGCATCGATTCAAGGAAAGTGGAGAGATACCTCCGCATCACGCCCGTCGAGGGCGTGGACACCGCGCTCGAGGTGCCCCGCGTTCAGGTCTCGAAGCAGGCCGACGAGAAGAGTTCAAAGACCATGGTTCCCCTGGCCGAAGTGATCGCGGCTCTGGGGAAAAAAGGCTACACCTTCAGGGACGACGGAACGGCCAGGCCCAAGGACGCCGAATGGCCGGCCTATACCATTCCGGTGGTGTGGATCTCCTCCACGATCCCGAACTCCCTCCTGGGCGTTGTGAAGAGCCTCGCGGGACGCCCCTCGAACGTCGAGGCCCGATTTCGTCTGGACCGCAAGTTCGACCTACCCGACGCTCCCGTGACCATGGTGAGCAAGGTAGACCGTGAGGTGGCTCTGGGACTCTGCTTCGGCAAGCTGAATTCCGTCCACTACGAGGAGGGCCTGGAGAGCCTCTCCCGGTTCATGTCCGCGAAGCAGGTCTTCAAGGCGATGGGCATCCAGGTGGATGAAAAGGCGGTGCAAGCGGTCATAAACGCCGAGAATGAGAAATTCAATCACCCGCTGTTCAACAGGAAGATGATTCTCCAGGCAAAGGGAACCAGTGTCTTCGACGAGGACCGCCTCATCTGGGTAGGAAACGGCGTGGATCAAGTCATCGGAACCGAGGTGGACGAGAAAGTGCTCCGCAAGTATTACCAGGAAAACATCCTCCATTTCGGCCAGGCCATGGTGGACGCCAGCCACATCCTCATCGAGGCCAAGAACCCGAAGACCGGAAAGGCCGACTGGGAGAAGGCGCGGCGGCGCATCGACGAGATCGCCACGATGCTCTTCTCCCGCCCCCCTCGTGCGAGGCCCGCCTATTTCACGGGACTGGCCCGGCAGTTTTCCGAAGACAACCTTACCGCCGGAAAGGGCGGAAACCTCGGCCCCTTCACCCTGAGGGGGCAGCTGGCCCAGGGATTTGCCGATGCGGCATTCGCCCTCAGGCCGGGAGAGGTCTCCGCCCCCGTGAAGACCGTACATGGATACCACCTGATCCTCTGCAACAAGGTCACCCCTCCAGACCTGAAGAAGTTCGCGTTCGAGAAGAAGGAAACCCGGGAGCGCGTGAAAAAGGAATGGCAACAGGAGCGACGAGGTCGGTGGTTGAAGGAAAATATCCACGACAAGATGAAGGTGAAGAAGTTCTCGACCCTCTTCCCCGAACCCAAGTAGTTTATCCACAGGCTGCTAGGTGCAGACCCTAGGGGCGGGAAAACTCCTCCCTCCCCAGATGTAAAAATTTCACCCCTCTCCGCCCCCCTCCCCTCCTACCCCTTCGCCTGCATCTTCAGCCGCTATCCACGGTTAGGCACTTGTTCCCGCTAAGGCCCGAGCCAAGCAAGCCTTTTCGTGGTCATATCTATTCTTCTTCGTGCCCGGCAGTTACAGCATTTTCTCTCGAAGGTACTGTTCAAGCACACCCCACGAGATGCCGATGGAATGGATATCTAGTCTAGACGAGGACTGTCCATGGACAACTTGGACTCTATCAAACGAGTTATGAATCTACAGCCTGAAGCCAAACCAGCAGAGGTGAATACCCGATCCGGTGATACGGAGTTCGGTTTCACATCCTGTCCAGCTCCGAAATCCTGCTCCCTCCATTGTAGGGTTTCGCGCCTGGATCCCGCTCAACATCCCTACGCTCTGCAGGAGGCCGTGGAATGATCCGAGTTCTGGCAGTCACCAGCGACAGGGAATACACCGAAGCCCTGAAATCCTACTTCAACTCCCTCGACGGATTCAGTGCACGAGGTGCCTGCTCCGAGGAAGAGGGATTCAAGGCTGTCGATGAGGGCGGAGCGGCCGACCTCCTGATCACCGAGGTGTGCAATCCCGCGGTGAACGGAACCCGGTTGATCCTCAAGCTGCGAAGACAACAGCCCTCATTGCCGTGCATCGCCCTCGCAAAACACGACGAGGATGAAACCCGGGAATTCCTCGAAACCCAGGGTATTCTCCGATACCTGGTGCAGCCGGTTCTCATCGAGGATTTGAAATCCGCCATGGATTCGGTTCTGGAGGAGGCCAGGTCGCTGGGTTTCCAGGGGCACCTGCAAAGAATCTCTCTCCTCGAAATCATCCAGCTCTACTGCGCAACGGGCAAGACAGGACGGCTGGACATCTTCCACTGGGGAAGACACGGCGCCATCTATTTTGCCGAGGGCAAGATCGTCCATTCCGTTCAGGACGAGCTGGAAGGCCAGGAAGCCTTCTACCGTCTGGTGGGATGGGAATCGGGCACGTTCCGTGTGGAGTTCAATGTCCTTCCGTCCGTCGACACCCTGAGCCACGAGTCCTGGCACGCCCTGTTGATCGAGGCGACTCGACGCCAGGACGAGGCGCACGCGAGTGAAGACCCGGCAGAAAGGGCGCCTCAAGCCGGCCCGTTTGCCCGGCCTCCCATCAAGCGGGATCTCCCTCTTACGGTCGATCCCCCGGACCTCGAGATGATGGAAACGGGGTCCCGGTCCCGGCGTAACCATGCCGTATTGAAAGCGTTAGAGGTGAATGACCTTCTCACCATAGACGGCGTGGAAGGCCTCATCGTGGCCGACCGAAACGGAGTCGTACTCCAGACCGAGGACCTCGATGATTCCGAGGAAACCCTGGGCACGCTCACGACATTCCTCGGCGCTTCCAGCGAAGCCACCCAGGAAGCCATGGAAGCCAATCGTTTCAAGTGTGCTCTCCTCGTGGAGCGCAACCAGCGCAAACTCCTGGTAGTGAACACCCTGAACTTTTTCATTGGTATCATCGGATCCGCGCACGTCCATGGTGATCAGCTCCGCAAGGACGTCCTCGAATGCGTGCGTTCAGCAGCGTCCACGCGGATTCCAGCCGGGGAGAGGAACAAGAGCGTCCGGAAACAGCGGACAGCCGTGACCGTGAAATCAAAGGTCAAAAAAACTGCAGCAATGGAGGCGGTACAATGAGCCGGCTCCAGCTACTTCTCCAGGACCTGCACGCAATGCCCGGAGTCAATGGAGCGTTTCTCCATTCCCTGGAAGGAGTCATCGCAACCACATATTCCGATCACTTGCGGCCCCAGAAGGTGGGTCGTGTGTTCCTGAACGTCATGAGTGGTTTCTTTTCACTGGGCCACTTCATTCAGGAGATTTACTGCAACTTCGACAACTCCGTTCTCATGGTTCGCCCCGTGAGTCGGGGCTGCATCCTTGCCGCCGTGTGCCAACCGGATGCCACGTCGAGGCTGGTGGACATCTCCCTTGCCATGACAGTGAAGAGCATAGAAGAGGAATTGAACGGGTTGGAGCGCCTTCCCCCGCCGCTGGACGAACAGATGGCGGTGGATCGGGCCGAAATCCAAACGGAGATCAACGACCGGGAAGCCGGAAATTCAGAGGTTAATAACACAATCGAGATACAGTCGGAGGGATAATTCACATGAAAACTGTCACCAAGAAAGAGCTGGCCTCTGAGATCATGCCGGTGCCCGGCTCGACGACATCCCGTCCGGATTCCGACGGCACCGATACTTGGAATATGCCGGAAAACATAGAGGATCAGGCCGACTGGGCGGCTCATGTCCTCGACCGGGCCTTCACCTTGATCCTGAGCCATCTCAAGGAGGGCCGGAAGGTCGAACTGGACGATTTTCTCACCCTGTCCGTGTTGAAGCCGCGAACCGCGGAGCTGCGGGAAGAGGATGAAGACCTCTACCACGCATACGCGCCCGTATCCGGCAAGTTGAAGGCCGTGCCAATCGGCAATTTCGCCAAGACCCTCCATCTCGGTCAGGTGGCCACACTCTACTTCCTGTCCAGACGTCACGACGAGTTCTCGGATGTCCTGACCCATCACTTCAGGAAACGGGGCTGGAACGTCGTCCTCGACGAGGATCCCGGAAAAATTCTATCCCGCATCGACCGCGAAGTTCCTTACAGCATTCTGATCGAGTCCTCGGTTCCGGGCTGGCAGGATCTGGTGCGCGGCATCAAGTGCAACCGCGAAACCAATGGTGTCCCGATCCTCGTCATCCACTCGAGAGACACGGATCCGGCAATCCTCGACGGCTTGCTGGTGCAGCACGATGAAACCGTGGCCGAACCCTTCGACGTACTCGACCTCCTGAAGAAGATGGAGGACAGGCTGGCCACACGGGTGGCCACCCTCGACGAGGAAATGCTGACCCTGTCGATGGCCCTCCCGGGCGATGCGCCGTACAGGCGTCATGCATGTTCTCTCGTATCGGAGACCCTCTCCCGGGCCCAGATCGCTCCGGATTTCGCCCGCAGCGCCGCCCTGGCCCTCAACGAGATCCTGGTCAATGCGGTCACTCACGGCCACGGGGATGACTACACGCAGTCGGTCTCGGTCCGCATCCTTCTGGATTCCCGCCGTCTTCTCATCACCGTTCGGGACCAGGGGCCCGGCTTCAACCACACCAAGGTGCTGGCGGAGGTCCGGGCCAAGAAAAACGATCCGAGCAAGCAGACGGGGCTGTGCCGCGTGCTGCGATGCGTGGACCGGATAGAGTACAACAAGTCGGGCAACGAGGTGGTCCTGACCAAGCTCAGGAAAGATTAGCGAACAGCGCTCGAGAGGGGCTGCGTTCATTATCCGGACAATGGACGCAGCCCCTTTTTTATTGTCCGTACATGAAATGGGGCGCGTGGTTAGCACCGGCCCACGCACCCCTCTGATGTGGGATGTCAATTTCCGAAATGCACGAAGGCGTCAGCTGAGACCTGCGAAAGATATGAGATTGTGTGTGAGTGTGTGTAGGAAGAAGGCGCTCCCTGTCTCAGCAACTTTCGCGTCCCGGAAAAGCATCCTATCGATGTGAGTATTCTTACCGGGGATTCCCCCATTGTCCTGTTACATCAGGGCTCACGCTTTTCGCTTGCACCTGACAAGCCTATTCTCGGCACATCAATAGTCGGACTTTCAGTGTTTTTTGATTTCTCAATACGAGAGAAAATCCGAGCCTGGGTGCCTGTATACGTACGGATCGAATGAGAATCCGAAGGCTGGACCTGGAAAAACAACGAAGGATTATGCGAGCAGAGGCTCAATACGAGAGAAGCGGCCCCACGTCCTTCTCCACGGCCTCCAGGACCCTGCACTCCCTGACCGCAGCGGCCATGGCGTCGTGATCCTTGAAGAGCGGCCTGTCCTCGTCCAGGTGCTCCACGTGTTTCCGGACCTCGGCGTGAGCGGCCCGGGTCCCCCGGCCGGCGGAGTAGTCGCGGAAATCGAGGGCCTGGGCGCCGGCGATGAGTTCGATGCCCAGGACGGCGTGGGCGTTCTCCAGGATGCGGCGCGTCTTCTGGGCCGTGTTCATGCCCATGCTGACGAAGTCCTCCTGGTCGGCGGCAGCCGGGATGGACTGGTTGCAGGCGGGCATGGACTGGATGCGCTGGTCGACGATGAGCATGTCGGCGGTGTACTGGCTGAGCATGTGGCCCGAGAACATGCCTGCACCCTTGGTGAGAAAGGCCGGAAGTCCAGCACTCAGAGCCGGATTCAGCATACGGTTCAACCTTCGCTCCGAGAGTACCGACACCATGCAGATCGCCACCCCGACCATGTCCAGCGGCATGCTGATGGGGGTGCCCTGGAAGTTGGCGCCGGTGAGGACCGTGTCATCGTCGGGCAGGAAGATGGGATTGTCTCCCACGCCGTTCAGTTCGATCTCGAACTGAGAACGGGTCCAGCCGAGGTGGTCGCGGGCGGCGCCAATGACCTGTGGCGTGGACCGCATGCTGTAGGCATCCTGCACCCGGACCTTTTGTTTTCCGGTCAACAGATCGCTGCCCTCGAGACACTTCAGGATGTTGGCCGCGGAGGTGACCGCCCCCTTGAATCCACGCAGCTCGTGGAGACGCCGGTCATAGGGCTTCATGTTGGCCATGAGGGCTTCGAGGGTCATGGCAGCCGCGATCTCCGCCTGCTTGATCCATTTCTCGGCGTCGTGGATGGTCAGGCATCCGATGCCGGAGATGAAGTTGCTGCCGTTGATGATGGACAGGCCGTCGCGGGCCTCCAGCGTGACCACGCCGATGCCCGCCTTTTCCATGGCCACTCGCCCCGGCATCCGCTCTCCCCCGAACGTCGCCTCCCCCTCGCCCATGAGCACCAGCCCCACCTGGCTCATGGGCGCCAGGTCGCCGCATGCCCCCACGCTGCCGTAGCGGCATACGACCGGAGTGACCCCCCTGTTCAGCATCTCGCAGAGGGTTTGGGTGATGACCGGCCGGCATCCGGAATGGCCGTGGGCGTGCACGTTGATGCGGGTGAGCATGGCGGCCCGCACGAAATCCTCCGGGAACGGTTCTCCGTATCCGGCGGCGTGGTTGTAGATCAGGTAACGCTGGAACTGCTTCACCTGCTCTGGATTGAGAACGATCTCGGAGAACTCGCCGATGCCCGTGTTCACGCCGTACATGGTCTCACGGGCCTCGATTTTCTTCTCGAGCATGCCGCGGCAGCGCTCGATCCGGGCCACTGCATCCGGATGCAGCTCCACCTTTTCACCGTGGCGAGCCACGTTGACGACGTCTTCGATGGTCAACCCGGTTCCGGAAATAACGAGGCTCATATGCTTTCTTTATCCCCCTGCAGACTGGAGAGAATCAGAGTTCAACAAGCGCCTTCTCTATCTTGTCCAGGCCTCGCTCGAGTTCCTCCATGGAGGTGGCGTAGGAAATCCGGATGTTGTCCCCGGCACCGAAGGCAATTCCCGGTACCACGGCGACTTGTGCATTTTCGAGAAGATGCTTCGACAGGAGAACGGACCCCAGCTTCTCTTTTTTCTCGTCATCCCCTTTCAGTCCGGGCAGCCGATCGTAATACGCGGTCACGTTCGGGAAGGCGTAGAATGCACCGTCAGGCATCAGGCATTCCACTTCGGGCACCTTCCGCAACCGGGTGACCACGAAATCACGTCGCTTCCTGAACTCGGCTACCATCTCGCTCACCACAGTCTGGTCGCCGGCCAGGGCTTCGATGGCGGCCTTCTGGGAAATCGAACAGATGCTGGAAGTGGTCTGGCTCTGTATCTTCTTCATGTCGGCGATGATGTCGTCAGGGCCCGCCGCAAATCCCACACGCCATCCCGTCATGGAGTAGGCCTTTGAACATCCGTTGATGGTGATCGTACGGGATCGGACTTCATTGTTGAGAGAGGCGAAGCAAACGAACTCGCCGTCATAGACCATCTTCTCGTAGATCTCGTCCGCGATGACCCAGACTTTGCTGTCCACGACAATTTCTGCCAGCTTCTCCAGCTGGTCCCGGGAATACATCATTCCTGTCGGATTGGAGGGATTGTTCAGAAACAGGGCGCGCGGTTTGTGTTTACTGATCGCTTCCTTGAGCGCCTTCGGCGTGAGAAGGAAACCGTCTTCCTCCCGTGTCTGGACGAGCTCCGGCTCCCCGCTCGAGAGATAAACCATGGGCGGATAGGAGAGCCAGTACGGAGACGGTACGATCACCTTGTCTCCACAATTGATCAGAGCCATGCAGGCGTTGAAAAGGGAGTGTTTTGCCCCCGAGGAGATGATGACGTTCTCCGGGCGGTACGAAACTCCGTTTTCGCGCTGAAGCTTCTGGACCACGGCCTCTTGGAGCTCGGGAACCCCCGCCGCCTGCGTGTAGCGGGTAAAGTTCTCGTCGATGGCGCGCTTCCCCGCCTCCTTGATGGCATCGGGCGTGTTGAAATCCGGCTGACCGAGACTGAAATCGATGACGTCAATCCCCTCCTTCTCCCTCATCTCTTTGGCACGGCCAGAAATTGCCAAGGTCTGTGAGACACCGATATTCTTGAGGCGTTTTGCTGTCATCTGTTCATCCTCGGGTTCCACGGGCCAATCCTCGATTTCGATCCTCTTGCCAGTCGGGAGGAAAAGGATAAAGATTAGACAGTCCCTTTTCTAGATTCAAGGATTGGAGATCGGATTGCGGGGGCGGATCCAGCACCGTCTCGAGTTGAAATAGAATGGAACTCATCGTCCTCGGCATCGGCGGCATGATGCCCATGCCCGGCCGGTTTCTCGCCAGCGCTGTCCTGCGCCACGAAGGCAGGACCACGCTCTTTGATTGCGGGGAAGGTACCCAGATCCCGCTGAAGGCCGGCGGCCTGGGCGTGGCCCATTTCGACCGGTTCGCCCTGACCCATCTCCACGCGGATCACCTGACGGGCGTGCCTGGAATGCTGATGCTCCTGGCCCAGGCCGGCTCCAGGCGGCCCCTGGAGATCCTGGGTCTGCCCGAGGTGTGCCGCTACGTGAAAACCACGAGGGATCTGCTCGGCTTCCACATGACCTACGATCTTCTCTTCCGGGAACTGGAGGCCGGGGGAGGCGAGATCGAGGGCGACGGCTTCACCCTCGTGTACCGCCCACTGAACCACCGCATCCGGACCCTCGGCTTCCGCTACGAGGAGGCCCCGCGGCCGGGAAAATTCCTCGTGGAAAGAGCCGAGGCCCACGGCATTCCGCCGGGCCCCGGCCGTACGGCTCTGCAGGAGGGCCGGTCCATCGAGGTGGACGGCAACACCATCTCACCCGAGGCGGTCCTCGGACCTCCCCGCCGAGGCCGCCGTTTCGCCTACGTGGTGGACACGAGTCCCTGCGATGAAGCCCTGGAGCTGCTCAAGGGCTGCGACCTGGCGGTCATCGAGGGCATGTTCTCGGACCTGCACGCCGATGAGGCCGCCGCCAAGATGCACCTCACCGCCCGGCAGGCCGGCGTGCTCGCCCGGCAGGCGGGGGTGGAAAGGACGCTCCTGACCCACGTGAGCACCCGGTACGAGGAGAGCTCCCTCGGCCGCCTGGAGGAAGAAGCCCGCGAGGAGTGCGAATCCGTGGAAATGGCCCGCCCCCTCTTTCGCTATCCGATCCCCCTGCCGGATTGACCGCCGTTATTTCCCGGTTCCGTGCGGCCGAGCGTGGCGGTTCTGAAAGTCCACTTCCTTTTTCTGGATTTCCGGTTCCCCTGGATCTCCATCCTTCAATCTCTCCGGCGCATCGATGAAATCGAGAACCTGGCAGCGGCCGTTCACCCGGCCGATTCTCACGTCGAATCGGTGCAGGTTTCCCCTGTGCCCGGCCGTGTAGAGGACGGGTGTCCTGCCGTGGAACCCGGACCGGTCGCGAGCGGTGAAGGCGGTCTCTCCCGCAGCCGGAGGACGATCGAAGCCCGGCGAGGAGCTCACCACCAGATCCACGTTGGGGTCGCCCACGGCGATGAGCCGGGCGTGGACGGGATCGATGGCGCCGACGACCAGGACGAGGTCCACCCCGACGGTCCTCACCTCTTTTGCAACGCGGGAAACGGCATCCACGGGGTCCTCCACCTTCACCCCCTGCAGCGCTTCCTCGAACCACGAGAGGCGATATCGCCTTCGAGGAAAATCGGTGATCCCGATGACGGCCACGGTCATATCACCGAGGGTTCGAACCACGTGGGTCCGGGGGGAGGGTCCGTTCTCCAGCTGCAGGTTGGCGCTGATGAGAGGGACCTCGCTCTTGCCGCTGATCAGGGTTTCGAGACTGTCCCGTCCCCAGCCCATCTCACCGGGACCGATGACGAGGGCGGCTGCGCCGGCCCGCGCAGCCGCCATCCTGACGATCTCGATGCGATCCCGAAACGCATGCAGATCGGGATCCTCCGACAGAAAGAACGGGGCCCAGTCCCCGCTATCCACCACGAGGGTGGGGATCCCCTCGTTGGACCTGACCTGCTGCCGGAACACCCGTTGCGCAATGGTGCCGGGTGCGGGGCAACCGGTGCACCCCATCACCTCAGCATAGGTCTCGCCCGTGACGAGGAGCCGGAGGTTCACGGGACCGGCGGCCCCGGCAGGCTTCACCGGATCCTGGACGAGGGCGGGAAGCTTCCACCGGCTCCCCTCTTCCAGGTAGACGCCGGTGTCGCGGGCTCTTTCAAAGAGCCGAGGATCCGTCATGTTCATCTGCATGGCAAGGGCGATGGTCAGGGACGCTTTCCGCGTCTTGTTCCGGGCCGGCTCGGAAAGCAGGCGTATGCTTCTCGCATTCCCGATGACGCGTGAAAGATCCCACAGCATGGCGGCCCCTTTGAGAGCAGACGCCCGACGACCGGTCTTCTGGTTGCGCTCCCAGAGATAGTCTCGGACCAGGATCTGCCGCAGGTCCACCCAGTCAAGAGGCGACCGCCCCCCGGCTTCCTCCGCAGCCCGGTACGAGGCGTAGGGCCTGAGCGCGCCCGGGTACCAGGGCGCATCCAGCCCCGGCGGCGTGGCCGACTCCTCGGACAGGTGGATGTCGACCACGCCCCGGGCGATGCGCACCAGCCGATGAACGGTCAGGGGGCCCCGTTCGAGAATCTGCCAGTCCCGCTGGGGCGGGAGAACGAGACGATGGTGGGGCACCTTCATATCCACCAGGATGAGCCGGTGCCTGAGAGGCCGATTCACCATCACCTCTTTGATCAGCCACTGCATCATCTTTTGCAGCGGCAAGAGGACCGGTTCACCCACCCCGGTCTTCCCGAGGAAGAAGACCTCGACCGAGTTCGGCCGAGATACCAGGGACTGCGAGGCGGAGTGCGTCCACGCAATGGCGCCGCTGGCCAGAGCGCTGCGGCCGAGGGAACCGTCGGCCTCGAGCCCGGCGGGTCCGTGAAGCCTCCAGCCGACGGGCAGGTCGACCGAAAGGGTCATGGCCACGGCTTCCTTCGGGACCAGGAGCAGGTCCTTCAGCCGCGCCGCGCCTCCCGTCGGGGTGACGATGGAGGTGTGGACGACGCCGGACCGGGTTCCGAGAGAAACCCGGTAGTGGATCCGATGGAGCCCGTCCCCCCTCCTCTCAAAGGAGATCCGGTTTCCGTCCTCCCGGTGGGGGACAATGCCGCCCTCCGGATCTCGCACCACCACTTCACTACAGGTTGCGGGTCGGGTGAGCACCACCAATCCGGGCTTATCCTCCCCCCGGGGCAGCTGCAGCTCCAGGCGGATGGCCACCCCGTCTGTGCGGTTCGGATCCACCACGAGGTGGTAGGCCGCACGGTATGAGACGGGCGCCGGCGGGGTTCGCCCCGATTTCAGCCACCACCAGATCCCGGCTGCGGCGATCAGAACCAGGGTCCAGACCAGGAGAAGCGTCCGCACGTACCCTTGTGAGCGGGAAGAGTGTTTGATATAGATCATCATTCCGAGCACCACAGCGTAATTTCCCGAGGCATCCGGGAGAGAGTATATACCGTGTTTCGTGACCAGCGCCATCGACGACCCGAATATTGACAGACAGGTGGCCTTGAACAAAGATCCTGCCCCGATCTCACTCAACCACGAATTCCACGCCACCATGGCCAGGTTCAGCGACCGCGTGGCCTTCGAGCGCTTTGCATCGGATCAACCGGGACAGGTCACGTACCAGGAGGTCTACGACCTCGTGGAGGCCTTTGCCGCCGGCCTCCTCGACCTCGGTCTCTCCCCCGGCACCCGCGTCGCCCTCGTCGCCGACAATCGCCTGAACTGGTACGTGGCCGACCGCGGCATCCTCATGTCCGGTGGTATCGACGTCCCTCAGCCCAGGGACATCGGTGAGAACGCGCTCAAGCGCATCCTTCGCCACAGCGGCTGTCGGTTTGCGGTGGTGGAGGGGATCGGAAACCGCAGCCGGATCCAGGCCTGGGCCGCGGAAGGGAAGCTGCCGCGCCTTCTCCACCTGATCCGGTTCTTCGAGGAGGGAGAGGCGACCGGCGGCCCCATACCCGAACTGGGATTCGAGGCCCTCCTGGATCGCGGCCGGATCCGGATTCGGTCCTCACCGGAGGTCGTGAAGACCGCAGCTTTCCGGCGCCGCTCCGATTCTCCCGCCACCATCGTCTATACCTCCGGAACCACGGGGACCCCCAAGGGCGTGGTCCTCACCCACGCCAACATCCTCCACAACATCCGGGTCCTTCCAGACGTCCTCGGCAGGATGCCCAGGGTCCGGTACCTGAGCATCCTGCCGGCCTGGCATATGTTCGAACGCACCCTCGAATATCTCATGCTCAACTGCGGGGGTACCCTCATCTACACCTCCAGGCGAAGGATCAGAAGCGACCTCAGAGACGCCCATCCCGTCCTGGTCGCAGTCGTGCCGCGCATCCTGGAGATGATCTACCAGGATGTCATGAAGAAGCTCTCGGCCACTCCACCTCTGCGCAAGGCCCTGGCCCGCCTGGCCTTCACCGTGGCCCGGACCCGTTGCCGAGCCCTCAGGCGTTTTCAGGGCATCAGCGACGACACGGCCGGCGGCAGGGCACTGCACCGCCGCCTTCAGGGCCTTGCCGTCTCCACCCTCCTGGCCCTTCCCCACGCCATCCTGGATCGACTCGTCCTCACAAAGATCCGACAGGCCCTGGGCCCCACCCTGCGCACCACCATCTCCGGAGGCGGCGCGCTTCCCGTCCACATCGATGAATTTCTGAACGCCATCGGCATGACCACGCTGGTGGGATACGGCCTCACCGAAACGGCTCCCGTGGTCTCGGTGCGCTCGCTCCGGAAGAACCCCATCGGGACCATCGGCCCCCCCTTGCCGGAAACCGAGGTGTCCATCCGTGATCCGAAAGGAAATCCGGTTCCGGCCGACTCCACGGGCTTCGTCCACATCCGGGGCCCGCAGGTGATGCGCGGCTATTTCCGAGATCACGCTTTGACCCGCCAGGTCCTGTCCACCGGCGGCTGGTTCAACTCGGGCGACCTCGGTTCCGTCCGCGCCGACGGCGAGATCAACATCACCGGCCGGGCCAAGGACACCATCGTACTCCTGAGCGGTGAGAACGTGGAGCCGATCCCCCTGGAAGCCGGCATCCTCCGGAGTCCGTTCATCCTTCAGGTGATGGTCGTGGGCCAGGACCGGAAAGACCTGGGCGCCCTCGTCGTTCCCGACGGCGACGTCCTCGCGGAATACACGAGGACCCATTCCATCCCGGGAGACCGTCTCGAGGAATGGGTCGAGAACCCCGCCGTACGTGACCTCCTGAAATCCGAGGTCCGGTCCTGGACCTCCCCCGCCGAGGGATTCAATCCCTTCGAAACAGTGAACCGGATCCACATACTCGCCACCCCGTTCTCCATCGAGGACGGCACCCTGACTCATACGCTGAAGCTACGGCGAAACGTGGTGACGCAGCGATACGCGGACGTGATCCGGGGAATGTTAGGGGAATCCTGACGGCCTGTTTTGTTCACGCGAATCCGCGGCCCTCGAGAAAGGCCCTGGACGCTCTCAACGCTTCCATGCCGAAGCTCGGATTCATCTGCACGACCTGCAGCACCTCCGTGGGCAGGCACTCCCTCGCTCCCTTGAAGTCCACATCCCCTGAGCCGAGAGGAAGCCCCTCTTCCCCGCCTCCTGCCTCGCACAGGTGGGCGCCCTTCAGTCGCCCGGACTGCCGGTCGAACCAGATACCGGGGGGAATGTCTGCCTCGATGTCGAGACGATGGGCGCGGGCCGTGTTGAACCACCAGCCGAACTTCGTGCTCTTGAGCTCGGAGAGCAAGACCTCCAGCTCATCGGGAAGGGGCCATGCCTTGGAAACACCGGGAATCTCCACCGCCAGGGTGACGTCCGGAAACGCCCTCATCGTACCGTGAATCGAGGGCAAGACGCGATCCAGGGCGTGGTCGAGTGACGTTGCGCGGATAGAGGCGGCCTCCACGCCGGACGTCTCGTGCAACAGGGTCAGGGGTCCCAGATCCAGGACCACCGTTGGAGCCCCCACCCGGATCGCGAGGTCGCAGCAGGCTGCCAGGGCTCGCCGGGCCTGGAGCCGGATGTCCGCCTCGGCAGCCTGGAGCAGGGCCGAAGCCGGCAGCGCCTCATCGGTGACGGACGGGATCGAGGAGGTTCGCAGCGCCAGAGCCCGCATCTTCATCCGCTTCAGAACCGGAAGGATACTGGCGTCACGAAGCGCTTCCCGGGCCACGCCGATGGAAAACCGCCGGAATCCCAGGTCTCCGGCCGCCTGCAGGCAGTCCGAGGCCGGGTAGGGTTCCACGGGGATAGCGTCGGTATCCAGGGCGAGCATGGCAGGTCTCCAGACAACAGTAAAACGTCGGGCTTTCACCCTGTGGTTGAACAGGCAGTCACATTGGACCGTTCGGACTTTCCGATTCCAGTATCGATTGAAGTTGAACAAACGCCCTGTGCAAAATCGCACATCTGCTACCTGACGGATTCTTCCATTCCACTATATACTGGGGTAGAGCAGCTCCAAACCCGCAAATGTAGCTCATAGAGGGGGATTTTCTGGAATCTTCGCCTCAAGGAACACCCTTTGCGAATCAGGCCTCTCCTCGGGAAAAATTGAAAATGGAATTTCCCGGGCCGCGGTCTATAATTTCAACCTGTTTGTTATATTATGCAAATATCTGAGACAGGTTCGGGAGGCCTTCCAGGAGCACCTGGAGGGCCGATTCCGTCTCAGAAAGCCGGGCCAAGAAAGCCCGGAGAAGAAATCGGGAAAAGCACGACCATTTTCCTTTTCCACACCAGTTCGAATACGCTCAGCAAGGGAGGTGCTCTTTGCATCCACTGATCGGTGCATTCCGGGAGAAGATGGCTCCCGGTCGGAAGGTACGGATTTGCAAGTGGGCAGTCCTGGTAGTCGCCCTGGCGACCTTCGTTCCCCTGTACGGGTGCGGCGGGGGCGGCAGCGGTGGTTCTGGCGTGGAACCCTTGCTGCTCGTGGAGTACTTCAATCACCACCAACTCCCGGGAGTTCTACTGAACTCTCCTCTCGTGTTCAGATTCAGTGCTGCCGTTGATCCGGCTTCTGTGAACATCAACACGATCCAGATCTGGGCCAACATTCTGGGTAAGCGGGCGGACGCCGTGGGAACGTTCGAGGTGAACGGTGCCACGGTCACCTGGTATCCTCAGATGACCAGCAAGGTCTATCCTCTGGCCCCCGCGAATCCACCCGATCCCATCATGCCCGACGATGCCGGACTCAACACGAAAGCAAACGGCTTCTTCAGCTACAACGTGTTGGTCCCCTCGTCCCCCAATCCGAACACCGTCAAGAGCAGCACTGGCAAGCCGGTTCGCGTGGCCTTTACCTCCACCTTTGAAACCGCCCAGGGGCCGAAATCGATTACCACCCCTGCCAACTCCACGTCCATCATGGGCCTGTTCGACGGTAAGGCTCCCTACTTCAGCGATTCCATCCGGGTAGCCGACGTCCTTGCTTACGGTGGAAACACTACGCCTCCCCTCGGATACCTGGGCTGGCTGGACAATCCCCTGTCCTCGGGTGGAGAGAATCCTCTTTATATCGTGCCGGGCTTCTACTGGGGAGCCGTGACCAACTGGACCTTGTTGAACCGGAGGCGTACTGGTGAACTCATCGATCAGATCCTGGGCATCCAGCTCGTGCCGAGGTTGACCTCCCTCGACATGGCGAACAACGTCTTCCCGCAAGGGGCCCCGGCAATGGATGAACGATTCATCTCCAACCTGCTGGGCACCCAGAAAGGTCGGGGACGTGAAGTCCAGGCCATCAATATCTACTTCACCCAGCCCATCGCCCCCGATTCGTTTCTGGACAAGAACAACAATCCCAAGACCTACCTCAAGAGCCCGTTTGCCATCCGGGTGCTACCCACGGCTTCGACCGTTCCCTCGACCGTCACGGAGGAGCCCTTCACCCTCACGTTCCTCAACAACACCGACCAGCAAGTGGCGCTGGTTAACTTCACCTTGAACAAGGTGATCACGCAGGGGTGGGTCCACATCATGGCTCTGGGCAACCAGGTCAAGGGGATGCCGGGCGGCCAGCTGGAAGAGAATACCGGCGCCGCTTTCGCATTCATCTGGCCGGCCAGGATCAATGCTCCGTAATATGGGCATATAAGCCCGCCATCCGCAAAAACAGCCCGTTTCGGGCTGTTTTTGTGTACGGCCCCAGTGGGGTGGACCGAATCGAGAATTCTTTTCCCGACGGTTCACGGCCGGACCCCTCTTTTCCGAAAAAGAGGATCGTAGGGGATTCCTTATCCGTAGGAGCCTCTGCAGGGGTAGGTGGGCCTATCCCGCTACTCAGGACAGTTCGAGACTTCCAGGGTTTGTGAGCCTGAAACCACTGCTCGCCCCAGTCAACCCGTTGTTTTGAACGGACTTACATATGATGCGAGGCGCTGGCTTCCCCTCGGCAGCAAGGCGGAGATGGACGATTTGCCCGGTCCTCTTCCTCCTGGCAGTCCTGGCTTTTCCCGCCTGCGATCCCGCCAACGCCCGCTCCGGACGATCCGGCTTCCATCTCGAGCAGTTCAACTGTGATGGGATCAAGGACGTCCCCCTCAATGCCTCCCTGGTCTTCTCATTCAACGCCGAGGTCAACCCCCTTACCGTCAACAGCGACACAATCCGCATCTGGACCACCCTTCCGGAAGGGCGCCACGAAGCCGAAGGCTCGTTCCTGGTCAGTGGCTGCACCGTCACCTGGTTCCCGAGAATGACCAGCTTGACCCGCCCCGCGAACCCGAACCGACCGGGCCTGGTAGTGCCCGAGGACGCGGGCCTCAATACCCGGGGAACCGGCCTGACCTACCAGGTCGTGATCCCCTCCCTGCCGGCTCCAAACACTGTGCGGAGCAAGGTGCAGGATGAACCCATCCGCAAGGCTTTTGCATCAGAGTTCCAGACCGCGGCCGCACCCAAGAACTCCGGACACGAAGGTCCGACCAGCCTGGAGGCGCTCTTCTCCGGAATGTTGCCTTACTTTCGCAACACCCTCCGGGTGGCGGATGTCCTGGCCTATGGCGGCGCCGGTGGGCAGGGGCAGGAGTTCAGGGACTGGATCCGCAATCCCGGCGTCACCGCGAACGAAAACCCGCTCTATCTGAATCCGGCCATCCTGGCCCGAGCGAGGTCCGCCTGGCGAAACCGGGAGTCCACCGGAGAATGGGTGGATCAGGTCTTCGGCATTCAGCTGGCGCCCCGACTCAACAGCCACGAGATGGAGAGCAACGCTTTTCCTCCTGGAGTATCCCTCCGGGACGAACGCCTCATCTCTAATCTGCACGGTGCCCGGGCCGGTCGGGCCAAGGAGGTGACCGGTCTTCACCTCTATTTCACCCAGGCCGTGGCTCCGGACGTATTCTTGAATCCGGACAACTCGCCCCGGCGCTGGAAAGACAGTCCCATTCGGATCCAGGTTCTTTCGAGTCCCACGGGTGATCCCCTCGACGTGCAGCCCGAACCCTTCACCCTGACGTTCCTGAACAACCCCGATCTTCACGCAGGCCACGTCACCCTGACGTTCGAGAAGCCGATCCGGAGGGGCTGGATCCGCATCACCCTGGATCCCGCCGCCATCAAAGGCATGCCGGGTGAAAACATGGAGGGGAATGAAGGCGGAGAGTTCGTCTACCTCTGGCCGGTGAAGATCAACGCGATGTAATTCCGCAACCGGCCCCCGTATGCCGGTAATCCGGGCGTCTGCTGGATTAAACCCGCGTCCCCTCTTCTTCCTCAGAAAAATGGTCCCGCTCCCGCTCAAGGACCTTCGCCACCACCTCCGTCAGGTAGCGGTCGGCCTGCTGACGCGCGCAGCCCGTGAATCGGGCGGGATCCCTGAATGTAGGGAGCAAGGGGTGGATGGAGGAAAAATCGGGGTCCTTTTCCAGGCGCTCCAGCAGGTCGTTCTCGGCGCCCTCTTCGAGCATTCTCTTGCGCACCTCCACTGCGTGGAGGCGCAGTTTCTCGTGGAGAGTCTGCCGGTCCCCGCCTGCGGTGACTGCGGCCATCATCACCTCTTCCATGGCCAGAAAGGGCACCTCTTCTGCCAGGCGCCTCGCCACCACCTGCTCGTTCACCTCCATACCGGAAACGATCTCCCTGAACAGGATACAGACGGCATCCACGGCCAGGAACGCTTCGGGCAGCACGAGGCGGCGGTTGGCACTGTCGTCCAGGGTGCGCTCGAACCACTGGGCAGCCGCCGTCAAATGGGTGTTCAGGCTCCCCACCATGACGAACCGACTCAGGGAGGAGATTCGCTCGGCCTTCATGGGATTGCGCTTGTACGGCATGGCCGACGAGCCGACCTGTTTGGACCCGAAGGGCTCGAAGGCCTCCCGGAAGGCCTGAAGGAGGCGCATATCCGCGGCGAACTTCGCCGCCGACTGGGCGATGCCGGCCAGGACGCCCAGAATACGACTGTCGATCTTTCGTGGATACGTCTGGCCCGAAACCGGGAGGACGGAATCGAATTCGAACTCTCGTGCCACCCACCCGTCGACCTCATCCACCTTCGCCTCGTCGCCGTGGAAGAGCTTGAGGAAGCTCTCCTGAGTTCCCGTCGTTCCCTTGACCCCCAGGAAGGGAAGCGTGTCCAGCACGTGGTTCAAATCCTCCAGGTCGATCAGGAGATCCTGGATCCACAGGCAGGCGCGCCGTCCCATGGTGGTGGGCTGTGCGGGCTGGAGGTGGGTATAGGCGAGCGCCGGTAGATCCTTGTGCGTCCGCGCGAAAACTTCGAGGGCCTTCACGACCGAAAGGAGCCTGCCGCGAACCACGCCGAGGCCATCCCGGAGGATCAACAGGTCGGCGTTGTCCGTGACGTAGCAGCTCGTGGCCCCGAGGTGGATGATGGGGCGGGCCTCCGGACATTGCTCTCCGTAGGCATGGACATGAGCCATGACGTCGTGCCTGAGCTCCCTCTCGAGATCCCGCGCACGATCGAATGGAATATCCTCCACCTTTTCCTCCAGGGCCCGGATCTGGGCATCGGAGATGCTCAGGCCGCCCGCCTGTTCCGCCCGGGCCAGTGCGATCCAGAGGCGCCGCCAGGTCTCGAACTTCCGGCGGGAGGAAAAGACTTCGAGCATACGCCGGCTGGCATATCGTTCCACGAGCGGATTGGAATAACGGGAAGGATCCATGGAACCGTCCACGATCGATTTCAGGAAGGAAAAACTGACTTTAGCCAAGGGCAGCTTTGGAGACTAGGGATATGTGGGAAGTTTTACGTGGGGTACACAACCTCGGCTAAAGTCAGTACTTTGCTGTTGTCGAGCCCTGGTAATCCCATAGTCAAACGACTGTTCTTCCAGCACGAACAGGGAGAGTATAGAGGGGGAGCCACGGCCCGTCAATCCGGGTGAGGAGAAAGTCGGGGCCCCGGCACCTCATCGGCGAACCAGGCCTCAAGCCTTGAATCTGGCAGTCCGCCGATAACTCATTTCATATCCTTGGGTTGAAGCACGGCTTCCAGGGAGAAAACGCCTCTCCCTCCTCTCTTCAGGCGAAGCTTCAGGATTTCTCCGGCGTGCAACACCAGGCTCAAAAGGCCTGGCCATCATGCTGACCACCCCCGGGAGCACTAGCTGCCGGTGAGAGGCGGCTACTTCTTCGCCTTCAGGACAGCGGAAACGAGCACCACGTCTTCTCCCCGCTTGAGCTTCAGCAGGACCAGGTTGCCGGCCGACTTCCGGGCGAGGATGTCCACGACGGCGTCCACGTTGGAAACGGATTTCCCGTCCACGGCCACAATGATGTCGCCCACCCGGAGGCCGGCTGCTTTGCCGGCGCTGCCGTCCTCGACCTTGAGCACCTTGCACCCCGCGCCCTTGTCTAGGTCTTCCACCTCGATGCCAAGGCTGCCCCTTTCGCCCTCCGGCTTCACGGGCTCTTCAACGATGACCACTTCTTCCTCTTCACCGGTTTTTACCTTGACCTTCCTGGCGACCGGAACCTGGTCCGCCTCGAACTCCCGGCGGCTCGCCATGAATATGTAGGGAAGCAGTGACGTCATCTGAATGGCCGTGAAGGGCAGGGGGCCGACCGTCTCGGAAACAGCGCCGAGCTTGTCGATCCTGGACACTGACATGAAGGGCTTGAAGGGTTTCACCAGGGCCTCGGTGGTCGGAAGCAGGGCCAGGTCCAGCTTGAAAGGCATATCCTCCAGATCCAGGGAGGAGAGCATGGGGCCGAGATTGTCGTAGACCCATTCCAGGGTGGTGCGCACGTCCAGGTATGCTGCACCGGTAATCGAGGAGGTGTCCTGGAGGCCGACCGAGGCGAGGGCTGTCCGGTAGACTTCGTTGTGGTTCAGGGCCTCCTTGTAGCCCCGGGCGTATTTCTTGACGCTTCGAGCGAAGACTCCCACCACCAGGGTGTCGCCCATGACGGCCACGGCCGGACTCACGGGTGAGCCCTCGATCTTGAAGACGCACAGGGGCGTATCCCCCACCTTCAGCCGGGTGACGATCACCCCTTCCCCGGGCACCAGCTCCTCGACCTTGTCCAGGAGGGCGCTGATCCTGGCCGCGTTCTTCAGCTTCAGGGTGAGGAGAACGTCCGGAATGAAACCGCCCGACCGGGGAAGTCCCATGGTCAGGGCGAACTCGTCGCCGAGGGAGGCCAGCACGTCCTCCCGCAGCTTGAATCCCATGGAGCCGGACTCGACCCTATTCAGGAACTCGTCCAGCCTGTCCAGGCCGCTCGGCTCCACTTCCTCGAGCACGTCGCCCAGGAAGTCCACGAAGATGTCATATGTCGAGAGGAAGTCCAGCTTTCCGCCGTAATAGAACACGGTTCCGCCATCCAGGCGGGCCGGCAGGGTGAGGCCGGGCTTCATGGTGTCCAGGATGCTGAGGAGTCCCTTGCGCTCTCCCGGTGTGTACAGGTGGAGGATCTCCCGGACGCCAAGTGGACCGAAGGTGAGGCTTCCGCCGATGCTCTTGAGTCCACCGATTCCCACCTTGTCCAGGACCTTCTGGATGATCTCCCGTTCCGGTTCGTCAGCCGGAATCGCACCGAGCATCTCGTTGAAGAACTCCTGTAGGTTATAGAAGAAGAACCCGTGGGAAGTCCGGGCCTCCACCTTCGACAGGACGGCATTGAAGGCTTCGTTGTTGTTCAGGCGGTCTTCCCCCTGAGTTTTCCCGGCAATGATCTTCTCCGCGAATGCGCGGTCCGAGACCAGGTAGAAGCCGCCTCGGATGAAAAAGGCATGGAACTGCGGCTCTCCCAGCTGAAACGCTTCCACTTCGCCCAGTTTCACCCTGGCCACCTCCACGCCGTCTTTTTCGGCGAGAGCCATGAGGCCCTGGACCACCTCCCGCGCCTTCGCCTCCCGATTACCCACCTCCACGGCGAGGGCCATGATCGGAATGGGCTTTCCCGACCGGGAGTCGATGCTCACCAGGGCGAACTCCAGCCGACCGCTCAGGAGATCCAGGGCCTCCTTCAGGGTCATGCCGAGGTTGCTCTCCAGGAATTCCTGCGCGTATCCCTCCGCCATGGCAAGGGAGGAGCTCAGGAACGTCTTCATCTCCTTGTCTTGGAGTAGGAGCGCGATCGGATGCTGCTCGAGCCCCTTCACGACACCGGATAGACTGGGTATTTCCAGATAGGTGATGGTGTCTGCCGGCAGGAAGTCCTTCACCAGGGTCCCCTGCTGGGCCTGCGCTCCCGAGAGAAGGGCAAGGACCAGGGCAAGGGCCGCCACGACCAGGGATAACGTCCTCGGATTCCTGCATTTCTGTCTGAGCATCACGCGCCTCCAATTGTTTCAAATGAACCGGCTGATTCTGTCAGCTGTGGAAAAACACAAACGGGCCCAGTGGGCCTCACGTATCAATCTGGATTGCCGGGAGTGCCCTCGATATCCAGGGCCTCCAGTTTATGGCGAACTTCCGCTGGTAACCGGCGGGGTTTCCTGTCCGGACCGAGGCAGGCGAGATCCGTGGAGCCCGTGCATACGGCGATCTCGTCCTCTTGCCGGACGACTCTATAGTGGAACCGGAGCCGAACGGGGCTCACGATCTTCGCGCGGGTCTCTATCCTGAGCAGATCGTCGTATCGGGCGCCGGCAAGATATCGGCACTGCGCCTCCACCACAGTGAGCAGAACCCCTTTATTTTCCAGCTCGGAATAGGGAAATCCGAAGTGCCTCATCATTTCCGTGCGTCCGACTTCGAAGTACTTCAGATAGTTGCCGTGGTAAACCACGCCCATCTGGTCGGTTTCTTCGTATCGAACCCGGATGCTCGGAGCGTAGTCCCGGGGATTCATGAATCCAGCATTCAACCGTTCAGTTCGGGTATCGGTCCGGCGAAAAACCACCTGTTCGTCCGTTGCAGGCCCTCAATATTAGGGCGAACCCGTCTAACCGTCAACGAACGGTGGTTGCATTTCGACATCGCGGCCCTATGATTTTACGTTTCTTGAGCGTTCCCTATTGAAAGCCACCGAATGAAAGCTGTTGCCGCCATCTTGTTGACCTGGGCAGCCCCCGGCGCCGGCCACTGGTACCTGGGCTTCAGGAAAAAGGCGATCTTCTACTTCCTGATCATCACCGCCACGTTCCTGGCGGGCATGGCCATCGCCGATTTCCGCAACATCAACATCCATCGTCATCCCTACTTCTTCATCACCTTCAGCTTCTACGGCGGCGCCACCTTCATCGCTCAGATCGTCACCCAGGGCCTGACCCTGGTCCGGCCCCTCGAGAGAATAGAAATCGGATGCCTCTACTCCGCCGTGGCAGGCCTCCTCAACGTTCTGGTCATGATCGACGCCTTCCTCCTCGCATCAGGATATTCTTCTCATGCCTCAGATCGTTGAAATGATCCTCTTCTACATCCCCATCACCCTCATCGCCTGCATCGTCTACGCCTCCATCAAGCGGAATTCCCTGCGAGAAATCACCCTCGCTGGCCTCAACTACTTCCTCATGTTCACCGGTCTCATCCTGGCCTGTATCGTGGTACTTGAAGCCATCCAGTGGATCGGCGGCTGAGCCTCACCCGAGCCCCACGACCCGGCCTCCCCCGACATCCCGAACCCGGTCCTTCATCTCCAGCAAGGCCAGCACCGAAGCCAGGCGGTCCGCCGGCAATCCCGTCTTCCCCACCAGGCGATCCACGGAAACGGGATCCAGACCCAGGTGTTCGAGCACCATGCGCTCCTCTTCTCCGAGGGGCACCTCGGTCTCGCCCCCGGCCGATTCCAGGTTCAGCTCCTCGAAGATATCCTCCACGCCACCCAGCAGGCGCGCGCCCTGACGCAGCAGGGCGTGGGTGCCCCGGCTGTAGGGACTGGTGATGGGGCCGGGCACCGCGAATACCTCACGACCCTGTTCCAGGCCAAGCCGGGCCGTGATGAGGGACCCGCTCCGTTCGGCCGCCTCCACCACCACCACCCCGCGGACGAGGCCGCTGATGATGCGGTTCCGCCGGGGAAAGTTGGCGGCAAAGGGTGGGCACCCCATGGGAAATTCGCTCAGGACGGCCCCCGACCCGGTGATGGCGTCCATGAGGGCACGGTGCTCGGGGGGATAGCACCGATCGAGGCCGCACCCCAGCACGGCCACGGTCCGGCCCTGCGCCTCCAGCGCCCCACGGTGCGCCACCCCGTCCACGCCGCGGGCCATGCCGCTCACCACGGCGATGCCCGCCCCGGCCAGCTCCCGGCCGAGACGCTGCGCCACCTGCCGGCCGTACGGCGTGGGTTTCCGGGTGCCCACGACAGCGATGGCGGGGAGGTCGGGATCGGGATGCCACTCCCCCCGCTGGTAGAGGACGGGGGGCGCACCCTTGACCTCGCGAAGGGGCAGAGGATAGGCCGCATCCTCCCGGGTCACCAGGACCAGTCCGGCGGCCTCGGCCCGGTCCTTCTCCTCTTCCACCGGCCGCATTCGCGCCTCGGCCAGCAGCGATTCCGCCTCCTCCGCGGGGAGACCCAGGGTCGTCAGGTCCTCGACCGAGGCCCTCCGGAAGGCGGCCAGGCTCTCGAACGCCCGGACCAGCCCCTCCAGCCGGGTCGTGCCCACGCCGGGCAGCAGATTGAGCTGAATCAACAGGTCACGCATGCCCGATGAGTCGAAAAAAAGCGCGATGGGTTACGGGAAAAATCGGAAATCTCGATAGCGGCCGAGGCCCGGTCAATCGCCCGGGACTCCGATCCCCTTTTCGCCCGATCCGGCGAGGTGCCGGTCCGCTGCGGCGATCCAGGCCCGGCCGCCGCCCCGCATGTACCCCATCCTGGCCAGCTTTTTCCCCCTGGCGTCCAGGAAGAGCACCGTGGGATAGCCGCGGACGTCGTACTTCGTCTGCAGCGCCCGGTTTTGCTTCTGGATCTTCCGGGATTGTGGATTGGAACGCGGGAAGTCCACCTCGAGGAGAATCACGTTCTTCTCGGCCCACTTCTTGAAGTCCGGGGTGCTGAACACTTCCTTCTTCAGGCGGATGCACCAGGCGCACCAGTCGCTGCCGGTGAAGTCGGCCAGGATCGGCTTGCCGGATTTCCGTGCCGCCATGGCGGCCTTGTCATAGTCGGTGAACCAGTGGGCTTTCTGGGCAAACGCCCCGGCGGCCAGGACTGCCAGGGCGGCTGTGATCAGGGTAAGGTGTCTCATCTCGATTCTCCTGTTCTCTCCCACGAAACAGGCCGTCACGAATGTGGATCATTCAATGATCAGGAACGCAGGAAATGCCGAGAAACGCAGGGAATTGTCGTGGGTTGCCGGAGATGGACGGGAACCCGCGGATTGGCTGAATCCACCGTCGCGACGGGAGTGAGAGGTCGATCCGTATTGCTGCTCAGCTCTTCTTGGATGTCACTGCAAAGACATTGCCCCAGATCCTTTTCGTGTTCTTGCTCCCGCACCCGGGGCATTTCACCTTCCTGGGGACCGACTGGGAGAAGGACCGCCTGACTTCGAAGAGCTTCTTGCAATCTTCACACCGGAGATCGTACGCTGGCATGAGAACCTCCTTTTCGGAGTCACCGAACCGGGTCGTAAGAAAACCGGGATCGTTTCGCGGGGTCATTATACCGGACCTGACCGTATAGCCAAGCTCTGCTGCTAGTGCCCTCGCCAAAAAAAGTGACCGGCCTCTGTAAATTCTATATATTATTGTCAAGGATTCCCCACGGCTGTTTTACGTCCTGAATCGAGTCATTTCAGGGTAGTCGGGTGTCCCACGGCTCTGAAACGGCCCGATTCAGGACATGATACAGCCGTGGGGCCGACACATGGAGATCCGGATCATGAACCTCACCCTCATCCTCCTGCTGGCAGGACCTCTCCAGCTGTCCTCCGCCGATTCTCTCACCGCCCGGGTGGATCCGCGCGTGGAGCTGATGAGCATCCTCTTCCGCCTTGCCGGCAATCCCGAGTACAACATGCCCATCTCGAAATCCCCGTACAGCAAGGCGGTCGAGGCGCACTTCGGAGAGTTCGGGAGCCATCCGGTGATCCGGACGGCCCGGAAACTCCGGGCCCGGCGCGGCGTGAGCTACGACGCGGTCATGAGCATGGCGGTCCATCTGGTGGACACGGTGGAACTCGCCGAGAAGGTCCCCTTCGACAAGAAACCTCCCGGGCTGGACAGGCGCTGGCGCCTCGAGGAGGCGCGGGACTTCCTGAAAAAGGCCCGGGACTTCGTCGAGAAGACGAAGTTCAACGAGTTCTTCAAGAAGCACAACGCGCTCTACGAGGCCACCGCCAATCGCATGACCAAAAAGCTCAACGAGCGCGCCTACCTCGACTGGTTCGACAGGTTCTTCGGCACGCGGCCCGGCGCGAAGTTTTATGTCATCGTGGGGCTCCTGAACGGAGGAGGCTGCTACGGCGCGGGCCTCCGGGATCTCGAGGGCCAGGAGGAGATCACGCCCATCATCGGCGCCTGGCGGTTCGACGGCGAGGGCATCCCGGTGTTCACCGGCCGCATCGTGCCCACGGTGGTTCACGAGTTCTGCCACAGCTACACCAACCCGATCGTGGACGGCCATGCCGACAAGCTGGAGCCGGCGGCCCGGCGCATGTTCAAGCACTGCGAGCAGACCATGCGGCGCCAGGCGTACGGAAACTGGAAGACCCTGATGTACGAGTCGCTGGTCCGGGCGTGCGTGGTCCGGTACATGGCGACCACCGACGGCAAGGCCGCGGCCGCCCGGGAGATCAGGGCCCAGCACGGCCGAGGCTTCAAGTGGATCGGGGAGCTTTCCGAGGTCCTGGCCGACTACGAGTCGCAGCGCAAACAGTATCCAAGCCTCGAGGGGTTCATGCCGCGTATCGTCCGGTTCTTCGAGGGCTACGCCGACCGGTACGACGACCTCGTGGCCAAGGCTCCGAAGGTGGTGTCCATGACGCCGCCCAACGGCGCCACCGACGTGGACCCCGCCCTCGCCGAGATCAAGGTAGTGTTCGACCGGCCCATGAAGGATCGATGCTGGGCCGTGGTGGGTGGCGGGCCGCAATTCCCGGAGCTCACCGGAAAGACCCACTACGACAAGGCGTGCAAGGTGCTCACCATCCCGGTGCGCCTGAAGCCGGCCTGGTCCTACCGGTTCTGGCTCAACCGGGGCAAGTACGACAGCTTCCAGAGCCGGGAAGGCGTCAAGCTCGCGTCCGTGGCCGTGATCTTCAAGACGCGGGAGAAGTGATTGCGTGGAGCGGCTGCCGACAACCCTCATGGCATCTCATTCAATGCCCATGAAACCACCGTCGGCGATTTCCCCTCGCACCCACAAAGGAGTATTGGCCAGAAATGGGCCATCTAGATCCCGTGGAGCACTCCACAAGTCCTGGATGGCCCGATTCTGGCCAAAACCTGCTTGTCAAATTTGATAGGCGGTTTCATCGAAGGTTTTTGAGCGCAAACGCGCTCAATTTCTACCCATGAAATCCGGGCTGCCGACTTCCGGGGCGGTTCACGCCGAAGGTTCACCCGGCCTCCTTCTCAAGGGCTACCTCAAGCTTCACAACGGGGGTATACTCTGAAAAACGCGCGCGTCGTTTTCTGAACTTCTCCGGGTCCATGTCGTTCCTTCCTCGAACGCACGGCAGTCTGCACTGTTGGGGTTTCGCATGAAGACAATCCTCCTCCCTATTGCTCTCGTTCTCATCATTGGCGCGTCCCTCCCCGGCCAGAAGCCCGGCGACTCCGACCTGAAGGCGCGGGTGGAGGCCATCAAGGCCTTCCTCGAGGAGAAGGGTTCGCGATATCCGGCGTGGGGCAGGGTCCTCCTGGAGGCTCTGGCACAAGACGGCAAGAACCGGATCCCCATCCTTCGAGCCCTGCTCGAGGATAACCGTGGGATCATCCGACTTCCTGCTATCGAGGCCCTGGGCTCCCTCGGCTCCGAGGCCGTCGCCGCGGTGCCGGACCTGGTCGGGTTGCTCGGGGACCGGACGCTCACCGAGCGCCGCGTGATCCGCGGGACTGTCGGGCACGTCTTCAACCCGATGCTCTTCGACGGCAAACGGTTCCGCGGCAAGCTGCCGGAGGCGATCCGCCGCATGGGCCGGCCGGCCATGCCGGCCCTGGTCCGGGCTCTGGACCGGGAGGAGCACGTCCGCATCAGGGCCCTCCAGATCCTCGAGGCTTTCGGCCCGGATGCCGAGGCCGCTCTTCCGGCCCTCAAGACACGCCTCGAGGAAGAGAGCTCCGAAGCGGTACGCATCCGGATCATAAACGTTCTCGGCGCCGTGGGAGAGGGCGCCCGGGCCTTTGCACCGGCGCTGAAGGCGATCTTCAGGATCCGGAAGACTTACCTGTATTCTTTGCCACCTTCCAATGACACGCCCCAGCGGGCCGCAGCCCGGGCCCTCGTGTACATCGACCGGGCATTCATGAATGCAACTCTGGACAGCCCCGATCCCATGGACCGACACCTGGCGACCAGGGCGCTGAGCGGATGGTTCCCGGGAGGATTGTTTCACTCCAATGAGTGGTTGATCCTGAAACGACGTACCCGAACCCGGGCGCTCGAGGCCGTGGGCCTGTCCCCGGACGCGGACACGTTCGCATTCCTCGAGGCCCTCCGGAGCAAGAACGAGAACGTCCGCGCCGTGGCCCTGACCAGCCTTCCCGACCGCATGCTTCAAGATCAGCGAGCCCAATTGCAACGACTCACTCCGTACCTGTCCGACGAGAATCCCTGGGTTCGCCGCGGCGCAGTCACCTGCCTGGCGGCCTTCAACGAACGTGAACGAGGGCCGGCGTCCAGGCTGGCCGGCTCGCGCCTCGAGGATCCCGACGTCAAGGTCCGGCGGGCAGCGTTCAGGGTCCTCCAGCGCATGGACGCGCGGCTCCACCTGCCGGCCATCAAAGCTGCTGTCAAGGATCCCGACGATCAGATCGCGGCCGAAGCCGTGCAGCTCCTGGCTCGCCTCGCCCGTCGGCAACGCACGGCCGCGGACATCGAGGTCTTCCTTGAAGCGGCCGGTTCGAATCGGGCCGAACTCATACGTGTCCAGGCGCTGAAAGCGCTCGGTACCTATTCGCGGAGCCACGCGAAGGCCGTGCCCGTGCTCATCCGCGCCCTGGCCGATCCTTCACCCGAGATCAGGAAGACGGCCCTTTTAACGCTCATGGCCTTCCAAGACCACGCCGGCAAGGCCATCCCGCGCGGAAAGGAGCTGCTGTCCGATGAGAATCCAGCCGTTCGACTGGCCGCAGCGTATTTCCTCGGGGGCCAGGGCCAGCGAGCCCTGGACGCGGAAGCGGACATGCTCCGCCTCCTGAAGGATCCCGATCCCGAGGTGCGGCGCTGGATAAAGGGCGCCTTGCACGGCTTCTCGACCCTGAAAAAGAAATTCGAGGCCGTACAGAACGGTTTCAAGAGCAACGATCCCAAGGTCCGGCGGAAAGCCGTGTACAGGAGCAGGGAATTTGGAGACCGCTTCCGGTCGTCGCTCCTTTCGGCCCTGGCGGACGAGGACCTCCTGGTCCGCCGCGGAGCGGCCCAGCAGCTCCTGGAATCCGAAGACCTCGATTCGCTCGCAGAGGTATTCAGGAAGACCCGGAGCTGGCGCGTCTGGGCCGCCCTTCTGGAGGGACTCAGGTTCAAGACCCAATCCCCTCCATATCCTGATCCCCGTCACGAGAAGCAGGCCGCAAGGATCCGCCTCCTGATCCAAACCCTGAAGGCGGAGATCTTCAAGGCCCTCGAAGACGAGCAGGTGGAGGTCCGGCGCGCCGCCGTTCGTTTGGTGGGAAATCTGGCCCGGGACCTAGACGCCGTGAAATACCTGTTCCGGGCCCTGAAGGACGGGGACAAAGAAGTCCGTGATTCGGCCCAGTACAGCCTCTCTCGCCTGGGCGAGCCGAAGCTGGACCTTTCCGGCTTGATCCGGACTCTCGAGGATCCGGAAAAAGACCCCCGCCTGATCCTGAGAAAGCTGAACAGGATGGGGGAGAAGGCCGCCGCGGCCCTTCCTGCCCTCCGCGCCGGTCTGAAGAGAGCCCGCGGGGAGGTGCGCGGATATTTCGCCCTCACCCTGGGCAACGTGGGTCGGGGCCGGGCGGCGCAGGACGTGCCGGATATCCTGGCCCTGCTCGAGGACGAGAATCCGCGTATCCGGAGCCAGGCCGCGTATGGCCTCGGATACATCGGTCCACCGGCCCGCGTCAGCATGCAGAAGCTCGTGCACCTGTTCGAGAAGGATACCAAGCCCTTCGTGCGCTACGCCGCGGTCCAGGCCCTCGGTGGGGTAACGCGCGGCACGGACGAAGCCGTACCCCTCCTGATCCGGGCGCTGTCGGATTCCTACTTGCCTTGCCGCCAGATCGCGGCCAGGACGCTGGGCGAACTCGGGCCCGTGGCCAGGGACGCGGTGCCTGCGCTGGAGGCGTTGGAGCAGAAAGGAAACGCGAGTTTTCGCCAGGTGGCCACCGAGGCCCTGAAGAAGATCCTGGCGGAACCCGCCACAAACGAGGCTTCCCGCACCCGGTGCGTGAGCCGGCCTCCGGACTCCTCCACAACGCTCTACGGGCACTGCTGGTATCCCACCATCTCCGGCAACGGCCGGTTCGTGGCCTTTGACAGCGACGCCGCGGGCCTGCTGGAAAAGACGAGCGGTCCCCGCTTGCCCCGGAAGGCGACCCGACAGGTCTACCTGTTCGATTGCACGGAAGGAACGCTCTCCAGGGTGAGCATCAACTCCGAAGGGATGCCGGGCAATGCCGAGAGCAAGCGCCCGGCCCTCTCCGAGGACGGCCGAATCGTGGCATTCGTCAGCAAGGCCGACAACCTGGTGCCCGGGGACCACAACCAGAGGCCGGACGTCTTTGTCCATGACAGAAAAACCGGCAAGACCACCCGCGTCAGCGTCAGCTCGACCGGGGCGCAGGCCTCGGAAGGGAGCTGGTGGCCGTCCCTGTCCGCGGACGGCCGCGTCGTGGTCTTCCAGAGTAAAGCCGACAACCTCGTGGAGGACGACCACAACCACCAGCCCGACATTTTCGTCCACGACCGGAAGACCGGAAAGACCACGCGCATCAGTGTCCGCTCCGACGGCAAGGAGGCCGACGGCGGCAGCCATTTCCCCATGGTTTCAGCCGACGGCCTGCGCGTGGTCTTCACGAGCCACGCCAAGAATCTCGATCCCGAACGGCCCGACAAACGATTCGGAATCTTTCTCCACGATCGAAAAACCCGAAAAACACGGTGGGTTGCCGAGGGCGACTCTCCCGCCATATCCGGCAACGGGCGGTACCTCGCCTTCCGTCGTTCAAAGCGCGACCGCCGGGCACTACAGCCGGAAAGCGACGGCCTCTATCTCCACGACCTCGAATCCGGCAAGACCATGGAGCTGTTCTTCACGCCGGATCCGGGCCGACAGGTGGACCGGGGATTCCCAAGCCTCTCCAAGGACGGCCGGTTCACGGCCTTTTCGAGCCGGTACAAGACCCTGGTCCAGGCCGACACCAACGACCACGAGGACATCTTCGTGTACGACCGGACCCGAAAGAAGTACCACCGCGCCAGCGTCAGTGCTTCTGGCCGCCAGGCAAAGAACTCGAGCCACACCTGTGCCCTCTCCACGGACGGCCGCGTTGTCGCCTTCATCAGCTTCGCCGACAACCTGGTGGACGGCGACCGGAACGGATGCCCGGACATCTTTATCCGCCGGCTGGAATGAACCCGCTTGATTCCAGCCGACAGGATTTTTCCGGGACCTTTTCGCTGTCCCGACGTATCCTGGCAGTTTCATTTTCGAGAGCCATCCACTCATGAACGAACCGATCGGACCGGAAGCCGCCGCCACGATCCTGGGGTCCCGGGGCCTGACCAAGCGTTTCGGCTCATTCGAGGCGGTAAGCGACCTCTCCCTGGAGGTGAAGCGGGGGGAGATCTACGCCTTTCTCGGCCCCAACGGCGCCGGCAAGACCACCACCATCCGGATGATCATGGGCATCCTGGCGCCCACCTCCGGCTCGGCGTTCGTGGCCGGCCTGGATTGCTTTACGGACCGGGTGGAGGTCAAGCGCCGGGTAGGGTACCTGCCCGACGATCCCGCCTTCTACGACTACCTGCGGGGCCGGGAGATCATCCAGTTCGTGGGGGAGATGCACGGGATTCCCCACCGGGAGATCGCCTCGATTTCCGGGGCTCTGGTGGAGCGGTTCGACCTCGGGGACGCCCTGGAGGAGTTCGCCGCCAACTACTCCCGGGGTATGAAGAAGAAGCTCGGCATGGTGTGCACCCTGCTCCACGACCCGGATCTGCTGATCCTGGACGAGCCCACCAACGGTCTGGATCCCATGTCGTCGCGGACGCTTCACGAGCTGATCCGGGAGAAGGCGGCCCTGGGAAAATCGGTGTTCTTCAGCACCCACCTCCTGGACCAGGCCGAGAAACTCTGCCACCGGGTGGCGATCCTCTACGAGGGCAAGAAGGCCGCGGCCGGAACCCCCGAGGAGCTGTCCCGGAACCTGGCGGAGGGCGGCTCCCTGGAGGAGATCTTCTTCGCCGTAGCCTCCGGCAAGGGAGGCGAAAACGGCGAGCCTGACGAACCGGGAGTGTCCTGACCGTGTACCGCCCCCCGGGTTGGATGAAGGTCGTCTGGCTGCTCACCCGCATGGCCCTGCGCCGCCGCCTGAACCGCATGGAGATGTGGCGCCGGAAGAAAGAGAAGGCGGGCGTACCGCCATCCGGGAGGAGAGCCACGCCAAGGAAGACCGTCGGCGGCAAGTGGCTGCTCTGGATCGTCGGCCCTCTGTTCGTCATCCAGATTTGCGTGTTCACCGCCTTCTTCATGAAACGGATCACGACAGAGCTGGAACGGCCCTGGGAAAAGGTGACCGCCCAGGTGGTGGAAGAGCCGGTCGAGGCGCCGGGGGCTCAGGAGACGGGGATCCCGGTCGATGCCGGCAAGGAGCCACCGGAATCGGCCGCAAAAAAGACCGAGGCACTGAGGCGCTCCCTCGACGGTCCATCCTGGCCGCTGCTGGAAAACAACGAATTTCGGATGATCTCGGCCCTGGGGGTGCTCCTGCTGCTGCTCTTTCTCTCCTACACGCTGTCCTCCATGGGCATGGGCAACCAGGAGCTGGGTCAGGTGGAGTGGGGCATGGAGTGGCTCATCACCTTCCCCGTGTCCGGCCGGGCGCTCTTCTTTTCCAGGGTGATCGAGTATGGCTTCGGCAGCCCCACCAACTGGATCGTCTTCCTGCCCCTTCTGTTCGTGGTATATTTCTGCGCCGACCTGGGATTTTTTCTATCCCTCGTCCTGGCCACGGTGTCGGCCTTCTTCCTCATGTTCGCACAGGGCGCGGTGCAGCTGGTCGTCATGACCTGGGCCAGAAAGCGCCTTGGCCGCGGACAGATCAAGAACACCCAGGCCCTGTTCACGGCCGTGGGACTGCTCGGATTCATGGGAACCATTGGCCTGGTCATGTCCGAAAGCGGTCCCACGTACCTGGTGCCCGTGGGAGATTCCATGGAGGGCCTGATCGCGAAGCTACCCTTCACCCTGCCCCTGCACGTATGCCTCGGAGGGAGGGTTGCCGCCGTTGCTCTGGCTGAAATGGCGGGGTATACGGTGATCTTCGGCTTCGCGGCGGTGTTCATCGCCCAGCGCCTGATCCGCGACGGTCTCGTCTCCGAGGCCGGTCCCTTTCAGGGAAAGCGCGCGCCCGTGGCTTCCCGCAGCGTGCGCCACTCCCGGTGGTTCAAAGGGGTGGTGGGCAAGGACTTCAGACTGCTCCTCCGGGACCGGAACCTCCTGGTCCAGACCCTGGTCCTGCCGGTCATCATCCTGGGATTCCAGGTCGTCTGCAATCCCCACATCGGGACCAAAATCGTGGAGAAGTCCAACCACGCCTCCATGGCCGCCTTCATCGTCGGAGCCTATGTGCTGATGTTCAGCGCCTTCTATGTCCTCTCCGTGGAGGGCAAGGCCCTGTGGATCCTCTACACCTTTCCCGCCCGCCTGGACCGGATCATCTACCGCAAGGCCGCGTTCTGGGCCCTCTTCGCGTCCGTGTTTCCGGTGGCCATACTGACCTACTGTTTTTCCCGGCTTCCCTCCATCGGGGCCATGGACTTGTTGAACGGATTCATCGCCCTGAGCGGCGTGGTGATCTACTCCTTCATCGCCGCCGGCATCGGGGCCCTGGGAACCGACTGCCTGGGCGAGGAGTTCCGGCGGAAGGCGAGGCCCGCGGCCGCCTGGTCCTCCATGCTGCTCATGGGATTCTACGCCCACGCCATCTATACCGAAGAGGTCCAGCAGAAGCTGGTCATGCTGGCCCTGTACGCCCTCCTGGCAATCGCCTTGCGCCAGAAGGTCCGAGACCGGGCGCCCTATCTGCTCGATCCCACCCAGACGCCCCCGCCCAGCCTCTCCCTGAGCGACGGCCTCGTGGCGCTGCTGGGCTTCACCATACTCCAGGGTCTGTTCTGGGTCTTCCTGGAAAAAGCGCTGAATCTCCCGACCGGGCCGTCCCTGGCGTTGAGTTATTTCATCTCCGGCGGCCTGGTCTTCGCCTGCGCCTCGGTGGTGTTTTCGCTACGGAAGATTCCCGACCTGTCCAGAGTCATCGGATTCAAGCGAGACCTCGATCACCCGGTATCCGTGTTCCGCCACCCCGTGGTGGAAGGGTGGATCTGGGGCCTGGCCGCCCTGGCCGTGGGTTTCGCCTATCTCAAGCTGCTCCAGGTCATCGCCCCTCATCTGCTGCAGGAAAAGGGGGTCTTCGACCTTCGTGAAGGCGGCGGAGACACCCTCTTCTGGGTGGCGGCGATGTGCCTCCTGGCGGCGCCTCTTTTCGAGGAATACCTGTTCCGGGGCCTCGTCTACCGCGGCCTGCGCCGGACCTGGCCCCCCTTCGGGGCCGCCCTGGCCAGCGCCGCCCTCTTCGCCGTGGTCCACCCGTCCATCGCCCTGGTTCCGGTGTTCTGCCTCGGCGTCTTCGCCGCCGTCTCCTTCGAGCGCACCCGGTCCCTGGTGACGCCCATGATCGTCCACGCCCTGTACAACGCCGGTATCCTCCTGGGAAACCTCCTCTGACCCGGAATTTGCTAAATTATTCGAATGTGCTATAATTTTATCGTGCGGTGAAATCGGGCCAGCCGACAGTGGCAGGACGGCCGCAACCACTCGACGCAACGATGAAGAGGAATCATGAATCAAGAACGATCGAAGAAACTGGCCGACCGGGCAAACTGGGGCTGCCCCAGGACCAAGAACCGGTCCAGCTGGTGCCACGCCTGGTGTACCCCGAGGGACGGGCTGGGGGACTGCGGCCGCATCGCCCCTCACGGTTTGCTGGGCAGAACCCAGCTGGCGATCTTGAAGCACAACGCCCGGTCGTCGCTCTGATTGCGCAGGCTCAAATCCCGATCAGCGGTCCCCGCCGGCCCCCTCGGCGATCTCCTTCATCCGGCGTTCGCGGCGACGCTGGAGGAAATCTTCGTGGTGCTGCTTGATCTGCCGGCGCTCGCGGTAGATGACAAGGACCATTCCCAGGATGGCGACCAACAACAGGCCCATCAAGACCATGGAGATGATGGTCCAGACGCTGGACTCAAACTTCAGCTTGACGAGTGATTTGGCCACCACAAGGGGAACGCGCACCGGCTGCCCGTCCGGACGATCGCTCTCGTAAACCCAGGGCTTGAAGAAGATGCCCCTGACCTTGACGATGTCCTTGAAGGGTTCGAATCCCTTGGGCTTTTCCGTCAGGAAAACCGCCACGAACGTTCTGTCCGAGCATGAGACGTAGGCGCGGTAATGGTGCTGGATGCCCGCGGGATTCTCGTCGTCCACGTGCTTGTAGATGGGGCAGAGCTTGCCCCAGAACTCCACCCACTCCCCGCGATACTTGTCCAGCTTCGTGTCCACGAGAAGGCGGCCTGCCATGTCGTCGTACGTGGTGATGTCCTTCGACACCTTGTCCTTCGGCAGGTTCTTGATGTAGCCGAGCAGGTGGTAGAGCGGCCGGGTCTCCAGTTTCTCCTGATCCGGCAGGGCCTTCCACCTCGCAGATCGGATCAGCTTCTTGTCCAGAGTGGTCACTTCCGAGATACGATAGCTGCGGCGGACGGACTTGCAGATGAGGAAGGGGATGTTGTCCTGCTGCTCCGGTAGGTCCTTCAGGGTGCGTTTCGCGGTGGCGGTCCGGATATACTTGTAATTCTTGAAGAACACGCCTTCGGCGACGATGATCTGGCCGACCTTCAGGATGTTCTCCTCGTCGAAGCTCAGGGTCTCGAACCAGAACAGGTTGTTCTGGTTGTCCTTGACGACGCCGAAGTGGATCCGGTTGTAGTCGCCGATGGGCCTGACGAGCATGAACTCGTTGAAGCTCACCATTTCGCCCCGGACGAAAAAGGTCTCCCCGCGGTGCTTTCCCGGCTCCTGGACGAGGGTGTCGTGGTCGGCCTCCCGATATCCGAGGACCTCCCTCAAGAACCGGCTCTCCCGGTTGAGGACCTTGCTCATGAGGTCCCGGTAGGGCTCTTCCTCCACCCCGGACCGGTCGAGGCTGGTGGAGTCGTTCACCTGAGCGGCAAGATCCGGCGGCAGCCGGATGGGTTCATCGGGCTGGATAGGAAGAGCGAAGTCGTCCTTTTCCTGCGGCGCCTTATCGGCCTCCGTGAGCTTGTCACTCTTCCTGCCGACGCCCTCGAAGTAGGCGACGAAGATGCCCCCTCCGATGATGAGCAGGAGCAGGACAAGCACCACGATCCGGTTCATGGGGAAACGGACCTCAGGCGGAGTTCCTGGATGTTGTGGTACTTCCATTTGTGTTTCCTACGACTATGCTTTCAGCACCCAACTGGGCACGTCCTCTCGGGCGCCAGCCTTCGATTCGACGATACCATGTCGGAGTCGGGTAACCATGTCTCGAAATATAGACCCTAATCTAAAACCAGACCCATTCTCCGATGCAAGCGAGGTCTGGAAGTTTCTTGCCGGAGTCACCGATTACGAGAAAATGAGCCGTTTCGGCAAGGGCCGGGTTGCCTGGAACCTCGACTCGATGCGGAGAATACTGGATTTTCTCGGCCGTCCGGACCGGAATCTGACCCTCGTGCACATCGGGGGCACCAAGGGAAAGGGCTCCACGGCCCGTCTGGTTGAGGCGGCCCTCAGGACAGAAGGTGCGGCCACCGGCCTTTACACCTCCCCGCATGTTGATTTTCCTCTGGAACGAATCGAACTCGACGGGAGTTCACTCCCGGAGTCGACTTTTGTTCGCCTGATGAATCGCCTGCACCCCGTCCTGGCCGACAGGGATGGGGAATCCGGGACCGATACCGCTCCCACCTTTTTTGAAATATTCACCTCGCTGGCGCTGTCGGCATTCGAGGAAGCGGGGGTGGATGCCGCAATCCTGGAGGTGGGCCTGGGCGGGCGACTGGACGCTACCAACGCCGTGGACCGGACGTCCGTTTCGGTGATCACGTCCGTATCCCGCGACCACACGCATCTCCTCGGAGACACGGTGGAAGCCATCGCAGCAGACAAGGCGGGTATTCTCCGGCCCGGTGTGCCCGCGATTACCGGAGTGCGGCCCGGAGAGACCGCCCTGCCGCCCCTCGAGGAGGCTGCCGAAAAAATAGGGGCCCCCCTCAGGGTCCGGGGCCGGCACTTCGACATCCTCCGGTTCCGGCCCATGCCCGGTGGAGGACAGCTGGACGTACGCCTGGAAGACCGCACCTACGAGAACCTTGAGATCGGCTGCCTCGGCCCCTTCCAGGCCAGAAACGCGGCTGTTGCGCTGGCCACGCTCCAGGCCCTCGAGGAGGTGGGGGGGCCCCATGTGAGCGAGCCTGCTCTACGAGACGCCTGGCGCAGCCTTCAGATCCCCGGCCGTATGGAGGTCTTGTTCAGAGACCCTCCCGTGGTGGTGGACGGCGCCCACAATCGAGCCTCGGCACTGGCGCTTCTGGCGGGCCTCTCCTCCCACTTCCAGGGGGCGCCCATCATTCTCGTACTGGGAATGGCCGGAGACAAGCTCGTGGAAGAGACGGCTGTTCCTCTTCTGCAGTCCGCCTTAAAGATCCACTGCACCCGGACGGGCAGCCCCCGTAGCCTCGATCCGGCCGCATTGAGGGATCTGGCCGTCAGCCTGGGCAGGGAGGCGGTGTCCCATCCTTCTGTCCCCGAGGCCATGGATGCGGCCAGAGCGGACCAGGGAAGCCGAGAAGTGGTCGTGGCCGCAGGCTCCCTCTATCTGGCGGGAGAAGTTCGGGCCTGGGCGGGGCGTGACAAATCCCTTCCGTAGCAGATGTTGAGAGCGGTCGCCACCGGCGACTCGAGGTTCAGGAATTCCTACACCCTGCGGTCTCAAGCCTGTCCTACCTACGTTCGATAAATAAGTAGCTCAAGGGATACAGCCATGGATACCCAAACGGTTTACAAAGACGTCTTTCTGGCCGAGCGGTTTTTCATCAAGGGGAACGTTCACCCCATCAACGGCCGGCTATCCAACTTCCTGGACCACAACAAGCGACCGTTCGTCGTGGTCCAGAACGCCGTCATCATCGACCTCGAAGACGGCAGCCAGACGCCCGTACCCAGCGTCCTGCTCAACAAGGACGAGATCCTCTTCGCCCACGAGCTCATCGAATCCGGCGGCGACGTGTTCAGAAAACACCACAGCCCGGACTTCGACCTGGACTACGTCAAGATGATCCTCAAGGGACCCCAGGGTGTCATCCTCCGCGGCAAGATCCGGCCCGAGTTTCTGAACAACGACACGTTCAACCATCGATTCATCGTCCTGACCCAGCCCCGCATGGATGACCTGCACGAGGCCCTCCAGGGTGAGATCGATCTCCTCGGGAGCCTCAATTACCTGATCGTCAACAAGGACAAGATCGGATACATCTTCCGGTAACGAGTTCCCGCACCTGCGTCCGTTCACTTTTTTTTTTCCCCTGCTATTATTCCTGTAACCCGCCGTGCTCAAATGCGACTATCTCTCCTGCGTGCGTGTATTTTTTAGGACCACGGTGCGATGCCCAGAACCGCCAAGATCCGTTTCACCTGTCAGAGCTGCGGTGCGATCCTCCCGAAGTGGCAGGGGCGGTGCCCGACCTGCGGCGAATGGGGAACTGTGGCTGAATCCGAGGTGCTCCCGCAGCAAGGCCGACAACCGCCTGGACTCGAGGAGAATCCTCCGGTCCCCATCACCGAGGTGGGCACCGAGAAAGAGGCGCGGTTCTCCACCGGCTTCAAGGAAGTGGACCGGGTGCTGGGTGGAGGGCTGGTCTCCGGGAGCGCAGTGCTGGTGGGTGGGGATCCCGGTATCGGCAAATCCACCCTCATGACCATGCTCGGCTTCCGCATTGCCGCCTCGGGGCGCCGGGTCCTCTACGTGACAGGGGAGGAATCGGCGGCTCAGGTGCGTCTGCGGGCGGATCGTCTCGGCGCACTCCACCCCGAGTATCTTCTCCTCTCGGAGACCGGCCTCGACGCCGTCGCGGCCCACATGGGAAACACGTCGCCCGCTGTGTGCATCCTCGACTCCATCCAGACTCTTCATAGCCCGGACACCTCCGGCGGACCGGGAACGGTTGCGCAGGTGCGCGAGGCCGCGCACCACCTGGTGGGGCTGGCCAAGGCCCTGGGCATGGCGCTGTTCATCGTGGGCCACGTGACCAAGGACGGAGCCCTGGCCGGGCCGCGAACCCTGGAGCACCTGGTGGACGTGGTTCTCAGCTTCGACGGCGACCGCTTCCAGTCGTTCCGACTGCTACGCGGCGTGAAGAACCGGTACGGAGCGGCGGGGGAAGTGGCGGTGCTGGACATGGGCCACCGGGGACTCGAGGAGGTGGCCAACCCGTCGGAGCTGTTTCTTCGCGGACGCACTCCGGACGAACCGGGTTCCGCGGTTGTGCCAGCCATCATCGGCACCCGCACCTTTCTGGTGGAAATCCAGGCTCTGGTCATGCCCGCCACCCAGGGCATGCCACGGCGGGTGACAACGGGGCTGGATCAGAGGCGTGTTCAGCTGGTGCAGGCAATCCTGGAACGCCGGGGCGGCTTCAGCCTCGCCGCCCTGGACGTCTACGTCAACGCCGTGGGCGGCCTCCAGGTGGAGGAGCCCGCCGCCGACCTGCCCCTGGCACTGGCCCTGGCCAGCGCCGCCTCGGAAATTCCCATTCCCGGTGACCTGGCTGCGGCTGGTGAGCTGGGCCTCATGGGAGAAGTGCGGGCCGTACCGCGGCTGGACATGCGCCTGGCCGAGGCCGCCCGACTCGGCTTCAAGCGGGCCGTGGTTCCCGAGGTTTCCGCCGGCTCCCTCGACGTGAAACAGATCAAAGGCATGAAGATCGAGACCCTCTCCCGTCTGGATCAGGCCCTGGAGGTGACCGGTGTGGCTTGAAAAGGCCCTCATCCTCTGCCTCCTCGCCGGGGTCGTCTACATCCTGGTCCTTGCCGGATCCTTCACTCCGGCCCTGGACAATCGGATTCTCATCGGCCCCTTCATCATGCCTCCGTGCGGATTCAAGATCACCACCGGCGTGCCCTGCATCGCCTGCTACATGACCCGCAGCTTCGCTCTCATGGCCCGGGGCCGGATCCTCGAGGCCGCATCACTCCAACCCATGGGCGCCGTGCTGTTCTCCCTCCTGGCCCTCTCCGTCCCCGCTCTCCTCTTCGCCCTGTTCCGGAAAAAATCGATGTGGCCGCTGCTGGAGTCCTGGCCCTGGAAGCGCATCTTCCAGATCCTCGTCCTGTTGACCCTGACCTCCTGGGCATACACCATCGCCATGGAGCTGGCGGGGCGAAACCCTTGACGCTGCGGTCGGTACCTGGTGGGCGGCTTCCGGGATAGACCGTCATTGAATTCCAGGGACAAACATCGTAATGGATAGGAACGAGAGGATATTCTCATCGACACTGAACAGGGGTGTCCACCCACGGCATCCGAAATGATGCACGAGCGATCATGAACAAGAAAACCCTACTGCTCACTTCGATTGTCGGAGTCCCGGTCGGATTCCTGACCCTGGTCGGCCTTCGAACGATCCCCGACGGATGCTGCACAGGTCTCTTCACCTATTTCATCGGTTGCCTTGCAGGGTCGTTCCTGGCCGTGCTTTTCTACTCGACCTGGATCAGGACCGGTGCCAATCTCGGGTACGGCGCCGTCCACGGTTTCACCGTGTCGGGCCTCGCCACCCTGGCCCTGTGGTTCGGTATGTCCGTCTTCACGTCCGAAGACACCTTCAAGCAATTCTCAGAAAAATATGTCGAGTGGTACAAGGAGCAGCTAAAGCAGGCCGAGGAATACCAAAAGGAAAAGAATCCTGATGCACCCGGGCCTTACACAGGGGAGCAGAGAGAAACTTTCGAGAAGCTCCTGGACCGGATGCAGGACGACTCCGGCTCCATCCGGACAGCGATGCTCTTCATTTGCATCGGTTTCACCCTGCTCGGAGCTCCCCTCCTGGGCATGCTGGGCGCTTTTCTCGGGATGCTCGCCTTCGGGAACCGTTTGAAGAAAAAAGGTGCGCCGGACAGCGCCGAACGCATGGAGGTTCCGGAACAGCCCAAGGGCTGGTGGGAGAAGTAATCGGTTCTTGATCGGCTCAGTATCCCCGTTCCCGGCGCTCTTCTTTCAGGGACTCGCAGATCCTGCGGTAACTCTCGAATCGCCGGACGTCTATGGCTCCATCCTCCACCGCCTTCTTGACCGCGCAGTCGGGCTCCTTGTCGTGAGAACAGGCTCGAAAGCGACATTCTGTGGATCTGTCCGTGATTTCCTCGAAGAAGGCGTCCACTTCCTGGGGCTCGACCCTCCACAGTCCAATGGCCCGGACACCGGGCGTGTCGATGAGACAGCCGCCTCCCTCCGTCTCGTAGAGGGTGACCTGCGAGGTGGTGTGTACGCCCTTGCCCGTCTTGCGGTTCACCGTTCTCGTCTCGATGTCGAGGCCGGGCTCCAGCGCCGCGAGGAGGGTGGATTTTCCCACCCCGGAGTGGCCTGCGAACACGGCGCGCTTTCCACGAATCAAGCGCCGGAGGTCCTCCACTCCCGTGCCCTTGAGGGCGGAGGTGAAATGAACCAGCACGCCCAGGCGGACGTAGACCGAGAGTTCTATCTTCAAGGTGTCGAGGTCCGTGAGGTCGATCTTGTTCACCACCAGGACGGGGGTGAGTGCCTGGCGAGCCGCCACGATCAGGAATCGGTCGAAGAGGCCGGGCTTCAGGCGCGGCCTGGCGGCGGACCCGACCACCACCAGATAATCCACGTTGGCTACGATGACCTGCTCCTTGCGGCCCGCCGACGCCACCACGGGGCGAGAGAGCTTGTTGCTTCGGGGCAGCACGGATTCCACGCTGCCTGAGTCCTCCGTACCGGCCCCACGCATCACTTCCACCCGGTCTCCCACGGCCACCGGATTCTTCGCCGTCGACTCCGCCCGGAAGAGTCGCCCCCGGACGGGACACTTCAAGAGCGTCCCGTCCTCGAGGCGCACCCAGCACACCTTGGAATCGATCCGGATGACTCGACCGATATCAGTGACGCTCATTTTCCTCCTTCTGGACCGGACGAAGAACCAGGCTCACGTGGCCTGCCGGCGCTCGAATCCGCATGGAGGCCTTTTCGCCCCCGGATGCCACGGCCTCGAGAACGTGCACGCCGGGTCCCATGCCGGCGATTTCGAAGCGGCCGTCCAGGTCGGAATAGCCCCATCCAGTGGGAGCGCCTTTCTCCTCCGGCCTGGCATGCACGACCACCCCGGACGCCGGGCGGTATCCAGGATAGTAGACCGTGCCGGTCACTCCAGGCGTCTTTAAGAGCTTCAATCTGACCTCCGGAAAAACGCCCCCGGAGGTCACGGTGCGCGTCGACGCCGAGACGCGGCCGGCCAGTCCTGCAATAACCCTCACGGAGCTCGTCCGCAAGCCCCCGACGGCGAATCCGCCCCGTGCATCCGTGGCGGTCCTTGCCACGATCAGGGGCGCCTCTTCCACGGTTTCCACCACGACCCGCACACCCGGAAGACCCAGTCCCAGCTCGTCCACAACCGTCCCCCGAAGACCAGTCCGGCCGGATAGATGCAGGTCGACCCGCTGCACGGCCGCGAGGTCGGTCAGCCTCAAGGTGTCGGACACGGCATACCCCGGTTCCTGCCCCGAGGCCACAACCCGCATGGCCTGGTGGAAAGGCACCCCCTTGAGGGTGAAGGTGCCGTCCTTCCGGGTAGTCGTCGAACCCTCGGCCATTCCCTCCGGCAGGATCAGCTGGACCACGGCCTCGGCAACGGCGTGGCCCCGGGGCCCCCGAACTCGGCCCGTGATTGTGCCTCCGCGGGCAAGCAACACCTGAACGTCGGCGGCCGGCCAGCCGCGCACCGCCACAACGTCGGACTCCGAGCCGGGCACGAAACCGTCCCGGTATGCCGAGGCCCAGGCACCGGCACCGTCGTACCCGGGCAGGACAAATCGGCCGTGAGAGTCTGTCTCCAGCCACTGGGCGGGTAATATGCCGGTGTGGCCCCACCGCTCGAGGCGTACCCGAGAACCGGCCAGGCCCCGTGCCGTGGCCGCGTCCACCACCACGCCATGGAGAAGACGTCCGACGTCGAGATACAGGGCAGGAATCTCTCCCCCCTCCGATGGAAGCTCCTGCTCCACGAGGGGGGGGACGTGGGTTTCGGGCTGGACATGAATCGTGATCCGCGTCGACGGCACGGCCCTGAACCGGAACCAGCCTCCCGCATCGGTTTCACCCGCCCCCAGAGGCACCTCGCCGTCCCGCACCAGAACCCGGGCGGGAAGCGGCTCCAGGAGTCCTGCTTTCAGGACCTTGAACCGGTAGTCCTGGCCCCGGGCCAGGATCAAGTCCAGGCTCTTCTGGGGAAGCTTGACCCCTGTGAGTGCGGTACGAACCCTGGCCTCGGCCCGGACCAGGATTCCCCACTCGCGGCCCGGGGGCAGCGAAGGGAATCGATACCGTCCCCAACCATCGGTGACGGTGGTGACCTCCATGACCGGATCGGTGGCCGTTGCCTCGGTCCGGATCATCACCACCGCGCCTGTGACGACTCGGCCATCCGGATCCACGACGCGGCCCGCCAGTTCCGTACCCGCTTCCAGAACGATGTCGAGGTGGCCGCCGGGGGCCTCCTCGGTGAGCTCGGTGCCGGGGAGCACGTCCCGGGCATAGCCTTTGGCTTCGGTCACGACTTCGTACGTGCCGGGACCGGGAGGCGGCATCTCGAATTCCCCCCTCTTGTCGGTCACCGCCGTTTGGAACGGCTCGGGGGGCGGTGTTACCCTGAGCACCAGGTCGTAGAGCGTATTTCCGGGTGATTCCGGGATCGCTTCGCGGTAGAGCGCCACCCGCGCCCCTTCCACGGCCTCACCGACGAGGTTCGTGACTCGACCGCCCAGCCGGGATTCCGGCTCCTCCGGACCTGGCGCAATGTCCTCCGGGGCGACCGGACGCACGCGCTCGGGTACCTCGGCAGACGGCCCGGTCTCTTCGAGGCGTGGGGGAGGAGCCTGGAAATGTGAAAGACCAAATGGATCTTCAAGAAGGATGAACAGGAATGCCAGGGCCAGTCCGATCAGCAGAAGAAAAAGAGGCCTCATGGGTCGCCGTCAGAAGTAGATCGAGGCACTGATCCGGGGCAGAGCGAATTGATCGAAGCGGCGGCTCTTCTGGACGCCCGGAAAAACGGCCAGGAAGTTCTTTTCGAGATCCAGACCATAGTAGGTTTCCAAACCCACCCCGATCCGCAACGAGTATCCGTCCTCGTTTCTGAACTCGACGCCGACGGCAAATTCGGTGTACCCGGCGAAGCCGCGCTTGATGAAATCCATCCGGGTTGTGACATTGTTGGTCACGTCATCGACGACCAGCTCGTTACCGAGGCAGTAGGCGCCACCGGCCGCCATCCTGAGGTAGGGGATGACGCCCGTTGCCAGGCCGGCCGAATCCGTATCGAACCACCGGTCCGTCTCCATGTTCAGAGGAAAATTCACCCGAAGGCAGGCGTAGAACGGGACGAATCGAAGGCTCTCGCTGATCTGGCGGATGGTGGTGCCGCCGGTTGCACGGATGACTTCGGTGGCATCCTTGTACGAGTTGAACTTGACGCCCACGAGGAACTGGACCGCGGGCATGGCTTCCAGAGAAAACTCCACGCCGCCCCCCACGCCGTCCTCGGCGAGCTGGTCCCAGGTGGGATTATCGCTTCCGAAGCCCTCCAGGGCGTTCCTCTTGCCGGGAAAGACCAGCTGCAGGTGACCGGACACGCCGAAGATCTTCGGCGTCAGGACTTTTGGGGGTTCATACGTGGTTTTGTTCAGGCGGCTTTGTTTGTCCAGGTGGTCCCTGATGATGGCGATCTCGACCTCCTCAGGCCACCGCTCCCACTTCGGTTCTTCCTGCTTGACCTTCTCAATCGAACGCCCGGGCGCTTTCTTCTTCTGGGGGGAGGGATCTTCCTGGGGAGGCCGGACTGCCGCACCCCGGACTGCCACATCATTGCCGGATTGCCACAGTCCCTCGTCCGGATCCATGATTTCGCCCAGCATGTCGGGTCTGTTGTCGGGTGCGCCGGTCATGGTGCATCCGGCAGCGATCATGGTGGAGATCATCACCAGGAGGAGAATTGTGTGAGGCCGTTGCATGTCCAGCTTCTTTCCGGCTCTCGCCGCTCGGTTCTCGAGGGACCACGAAGGTCTCCGATATGTCGTAACCCCTTGCACGACAAGGGCGATCATTGCGGGCCAGTATAGCCCAATTCCTGGGGAACCATAGACGGCTTTTTGCCAGAAATAGTCCCGACTTCTGGAGAATTGTCGGACCTCCGGACACGGCACGCGCTCAGGAGATTTCCCGGTCTTTCGAGACCGCCTTCCCGGGTATCATGTCCCTGGACAAGCAAGTATCTGAAATCGAATCCAATCTGCCCTCTACGGGCAAGGAGCATCATGGACCAACGAATCTACGAGGATGATTCCGAAGTCCGCGCCCTGGAGACCGAGATCATCGAGGCCGGAGACCTGAACGGCCAACCTTATGTTCGTCTCGAGGCGACGATCTTCTACCCGGAAGGCGGGGGTCAGCCGGCGGATCGCGGCCGGATCGGCGAGGCCATGGTGGAAGATGTCCGGAGGCAAGAGAACAGGATTCTCCACCTGCTGGACCGCCCGCAGGCGCCGGGTTCCGTTCGCATCGAAGTGGACTGGGTCCGGCGGTTCGATCACATGCAGCAGCACACCGGCCAGCATCTCCTGACCGCGATCTGCCAGGACCGGTATGAACGGGCCACCCATGCCTTTCATCTCGGCGAGACCTATTCGTCCATCGACCTGGACGGACTCGACATCGGCCCGGCCCTCGCCCTCGAGCTGGAGGACGCCGCCAACGAGGTCATCCGGGCCTCGCGGCCGGTGCGGATCCTCCGGACATCGCGGGACAGCCTGGAAAGCATGAGCGTCCGTACTCGCGGCCTACCCGACGACCTGGAGGATACGGTTCGTCTGGTGGAGATCGAGGGCGTCGACCTCAACACCTGCGGTGGAACCCACGTCCGGTCAACGGCGGAGCTCCAGGTGTGCCGTCTGCTCGGTACGGAAAAGGCACACGAGTTCCAGCGGTTGAAGTTCGCCTTCGGCAACCGGGCCATTTCGCTTCTCCGCGCCTCCGCCGGCCGCGAGGCGGCCCTGAAGCAGGTGCTGGGAGCCGCTCCTGAAGCCTTCGCCGAGGTGGCCGCAGGCTGGGACAGGGACCGTCGGAGCCTGGCAAGGGCCCTGAAGCGCACCGAGGCCGAACTGGCCGAAGCCCTGGCCGCCGGCATGACGGTAATCCGCGAAGACCCGGTGGTGCGCCACCTGAAGGGTCGGAACGCAGCCTTTCTCAAGGCGCTGTCGAGGAAGGTCCTCGACGTGGCGAGAGATAAATGCCTGATTCTCTTCGGAGACGATGGAGATACCGCCTTCTTCCTGGTGGCCGTCGGGGAAGCCTCCACCCGCGACGCCGGGGAAATCGGCGGCCGGATCCAGGAGGCCCTGGGAGGGAAAGGCGGCGGCCGCGGCAGGGAGTATCAGGGACGTGGCCCGGACGCAGCGAAAATCCCAGGGGCCGTGGAGACGGTCACGCGAGGGCCTGCCTGAAGGCCTCCACCACCTCCGGCGCCTCGCCCGGCCGGAGGGTGCGCGGATCCACGACCAGGCGGTCTTCGCTGATGCGGACGAATACGCACGGATCTCCCATGCGCAGGCGCTCGGCCACCACGTCCACTTTCTGCCGGGTCGGCCGGATGCCGATGCACACCGTGGGCATGGCCTGGTTGGACAGGGACCCGCCCCCGATTTCGGAGAATCCGTCAAAGACTTCGATGTCCACCTCCAGGCCGGCCTTCCGCAGGCGAGCGGCAAGATCCCTTGCCCGGGATCGGATTAGGGCGGTCGTGCAGCGTATCATTCCCAGGACCGGCACGTTCTCGTCCACCTTCTCCGGGTCCTGGTAGAGGCGAAGCGTGGATTCCAGGAGTGCCAGGGTCACCTTGTCGGGCCGCATCATGCGGTAGAAGGGATTCTCCCGGATCTTCTCGATGGCCTCCCTCCGGCCCACGATGATGCCCGCCTGCGGGCCGCCCAGGAGCTTGTCGCCGCTGAAACAGACCAGGTCCGGTCCCTGGACGACCAGGTCGCTGACCCGGTGCCCCTTGTAACCGTAGTCGGAAACGTCGACCAGAGCGCCGCTCCCCAGGTCATAGACCACCGGCAGGCCGTGGTTTCGCCCGAGGGCCACCAGTTCCTCGAGGGTGGCGTACTTGGTGAAGCCCAGGATCTGATAGTTGGACGTGTGCACGGCGATGATCATGCCGGTTTTCTCGTTGATCCCCGCCTCGTAATCGGAGATCAGGCAGTGGTTGGTGGCGCCGACGGTGCGCAGGATGACACCGGCCCGCATCATGCAGTCGGGCAGACGGAAGGATCCTCCAATGCCCACGAGGTGGGCGTGGGAGCAGATCACTTCCTTGCCCTCGGCCAGGGTGTTCAAGATGATGTGGGAGGCCGCCGCGTTGTTGTTCACCACCGTGGCGTCCTCAGCGCCGGTGATGTCGGTGAGGAGGTCCCGCACCAGAAAGTCCCGCTTGGTCCTCCTGCCCGTCTTCCGCACCACCTCCAGGAGGCTGTAGCCCCGGAGCCGCCGGAACGCGTCCTCGAGCACCTTTCCGGGAAGAACCGCCCGGCCCAGGTTCGTGTGCAGCACCACCCCGGTGGCATTGATGACACGGCACTGGATCGGCGTCTGGTGGTCGTGCACCCGTTCGAGGACCGAGGTCTCGAGGTCTGCGGGGGAGGGCGCCTCCGCCATCGCGCCAGCCAGAATATCCCGGCGAGCCCGGTCGATGACTTCCCGCGCGGCCTTCAGGAGGATACCCCGCGGGAGCTCTGCTCCGGATTCGCCCGCCGCGACGGACCGGACCAGGACGTCCACCTGGGGCAGCTTTCCGAGCAGGCCTTTCGCATCGGACATCCGGGCACCGGCTTTCACTGGAGGGATAGAATGGGAGAGTACGCGCTCTCGCCACGGTGTAAATATGTATACCGAGTAGACATATACGGCACGCCGGGAAATCAGTCAACCGCACTGGAGCATGAAAAAAACCCGCGTGGGTGCGCGGGTTTTTTCTTTTCAGATGAAGGGGATTACCTGGCGGCGAGTTTCCGTGATCGTTTTTCCGGCGTGAACGCTTTCACGGACTCCAGCAGCTTCTTCTCCCTGGCAAGAAGCGCCTGCTCGGACTTGCGGAGAAGGGCCTCTTCCTTTTCCACCTTCCTCAACTTGTTCCTGGATCCGGAAGCGGCTTTGAGGCGCGTCTTCTTCTGGGCAAAGGTCGCCTTCTTGCCCTCGAACTGATCCAGCTCATTCAGGAAGGACCGGTATTTCTTCACGAAGGTCTTGAGGGGCAGTTTCCCGTGGCCCTTGGAGGCCTTCGCCAGGGTTTTCATGAGAAGACTGGATTTGGTCCTGTAATCCTTCAGGAACAGATCACCTGACCGCCGCCCCTTGGAGTTGAAGGTGATGAACCGGGGGACCTTTTGGCCGTAGAGATCTCGAGCAACTCTGTCCCTGGAAACATCGAGCTTCATGCGCCGGAAGACCTTCATTGCCACTCCGAGGTCCTCGTTCTTGAAGACGACGTTCTCGAACTTCTTGACCTTCTTGCCGTGACGGGAGTCGTAGAGGTAGAGAAGGCTCAGGTGGCCGCGCTTCATGGCCTCCTTGACCTCCTGGATGGAGTCAAAGTAATCGGTTCCCGCGACGGTCTCTCCGGTCGAAGAGAAGGTGGGAGAGGAGAAGGAAGGCGTGATGCGAGCCTGACCGGCTGCGCTGCGGCCTCCTCCGCACCAGCCCTTGGCGTAGGCGAAATCCGCGGCCAGGAGGCTGAACAGGCCCAGGGCCGCCGCGGTGAGAAACAAGGTCTTTTTCATTATTCGACATCTCCAATGGGGATCTTGTTGAAAGTGCATTCAAGAAATCAACGCGCGTCGAGATCTTGCTCGGCGGGAAATTATTCGAATTTTACAGAATATTCAGGCCCCAGGCGATCTTCGGACCCGCAAGTTCTTAAAATATTGCTTTTTTAAAATAATTTATCCTCCGGCAGAGCCGGAGGTATTGAAAAGGGTGAACCGCTCAAAGCGGTAT
>CAZAKZ010000022.1:0-51624 GCA_964485695.1 uncultured Planctomycetota bacterium
CGGGCTCGTTCGGGGCCGATGAAGTGCTTCATGGAGGCTGAATGAGCCGGTTTTGACTCCTGATGAAATGACCACCCCGGATTTCATCGGCATTGAATGAACCCACTCCAAGTGAAATCGGTCAGGAGTTTGACGCTGGATCAGTCAACCCTCTTTGGATCACACCCAGAGGACGTGGTATTACTCACGTACTATTCTTCCGACGAATCCTACCCGCCCCCCGATCGCCTGACCTCGATGCGCACTTTCGACTCCACCCCTGCCCGGATCTCCACCTTCCCGGTGCCGGCCTCGAAGCCCCCGGCCTCGGCCCGTACCTCGTAGCGGCCAGAGGGCAGGAACCGTCGCACCAGAACGCCTTTGGTATCGGTGCGGGTGTACGACTCGACCCAGGCTTCGTACTTGAGATCCGGATTCGAACGCTTCTCCTCGAAGTAGGCCCGTTCATACTTGGTGCGGTCGGGATTCAGGAACGTGCCATCGGAACGAAGCACGTGGATACGAGCCCCCTGCACGGGCTGGTTTCGATCGTCCACGACGATCACCCGCATGAACCCTCCGGTCCGTTCCAGGACGAAGTCGAGGGGAGAAATCGTGCCCGATGCGATTTGGATCCGCTTCGCCACCTCCACCCATTCAGGATGTGAGGCGCGGACTTCGTACGCGCCGGGCTGCACCTGCTCGACCGAGTATCGACCGCCTTGATCCGTGTCCGTGGTGTAGAGCGGCTCCTCGAGCGTTCGCCCCTCGAGGACCAGAGTAACGCGCGCGCCGGGCAGCGGAACTCCATCCGGATCCTGGACCAGGCCCCGGAGCGACCGGGTCGGTTCCACCCGGAAATCCTGGAAGGGCGGGTTCCTGTCGGCAGGCATGCGAAAGGCTGTGCGGCCCACAAACAGCGCACCGTCCTTCTCCACCGTGGCCTCCAACTCGTAGTCCCCGGCCTCGATCCTGAGGAGGGTGAATCTTCCCCCGGCATCCAGGAACCGGAACCGGGACGGATTCATCTTCCCGGACCGGTGCAGCGAGAGCCGGAACGTAGTGGCGGCCTTGCCGCTCGAAGCGAACCGAACCCGGCCCTTGATCCGCGGCCTCAGGCCCAGCCGGAAGACGAGATCTTGAGTGCCCGCCGGGGCGATGCGGTCCTGAACCAAACGGTGCGTGCGATCCGGGGTGGAAGCATGGACCTCGTAATCCCCGGATTCGAGGCCGTGGAGGAAAAACCGGCCCTCGGATTCCATGCGGGCAGAGATCCAGCGCGGCCGGGATCGGGTCGCGTTCTTGGTGTGCGGGCGCGCCCGGACCCGGGCCTCGGGCAGGGGCCGGCCCTCGGTATCTTCCACCCGGCCGGCCAGGACTGCCCCGGCGGGCAGGGTCACGTCCCGGCCCTCGATGCGCATGCCTTCCAGCACATCTACCACCTCCGGGGACTTGAACACTGGGCGGCCGCACACCCTGACGCCGAGCACGTACCTGCCCACGGGAACGTTCTCCATGCGGTACCGACCGTCCTGATCGGCACGGACATGGTGGCCGGGTCTCTTCCCCTGACCGACCGGACTGAGGAAGACCAGTGCGTACGCCGCAGGCCCGCCTTGCTCCTCCCGGACCCGCCCGGACACGACGCCTCCCCGCGGGAGCTGCAGGACGAGGCCGTCTGTGCATTTGCCCGGAGCCAGGTCCAGCCATTTGGTGAAGATCCCCAGTGTGTTGCCCTTCACGACAATCCTGAACTCAACCTCGTACCGTTCCGGCTTCAGGCGGCCAAAGAGCTCGAACTGTCCTGCCTCGCCGGTGGTCTCTTCAGACTGGTGGAAGGAACCGAACCTGGTCCTGGCCCGGATCTTGGCTCCGGCCACCGGCATCGAGTCCGGCCCCACCACCATGCCGCACACCCGGACGCCGGGCACGTACGGGATGCGGTAGTACACCCCGGCAGCGCTGGACTCCTTGGTAGGGCCTCCCGTCTTCACATACAAAACGTCTCCGATACATACCCTGTGAGGTTTCGAAAAAATGTATTGGTACTCCGCAGGCACCTTTTCGAAACGGAAGCGGCCGCTGGAGTCCGTCCGGGTCGTGACCTTAGTATGCTTCAACACCAGGGTGACATCGATATCAGGGAGGGGGACATCCCCCGGTGTGGTGGCCACGAGGCCGGTCACCGTGATGAGATCGATCTTCTCGAAGGCCAGGTCCACCCGGGTCTCCTTTCCCGCCACCACCTCGACCCGCCCGGGTTTGCAAAAGTAAAAGCCGGGCTTGAGACGGTCGAGGCAGTACCGGCCGTCCGCATCGGTACGGCACACCTTCGTCTGAAACCGTCCACCGATACGCAGGACCTCGAACCGGGCATTGGCCACGGGAACGCCCCCCTGCGTCACTCGGCCCCGTAGCGTCCCGGGTTTTCCCAGGCGGAAGTGCACCTGCTCCCCGGGGGAGCAGGACGCCCGGTCCGAATAGGTCCCCGGCGCGGTCGCCTCCAGATAGATATCCGACCGGCCAAGGACCTCCTCGTAAAAAGTAAATGTGCCGCTGGCGTCGGTTCGCATCCCGGCCAGGGGCAAGATGGGAACCCTTTCCGGGTAGAGCCTTTCGTACGCCCGGACCGTGGCCCCGGCCAGGGGGGTGCCCTGGCGCGTCGAAACCGTACCCCGGACCACAGGAGCCCGGCCCGATGCAGACCGCGCAAGGGAGAAGGCCTTCCCGGAACCGGAAGAGGGCCGCGCCGAGTTCGACGTGTCCCGGGTTGAAAGCGATGACGCTTGCTCCGCTGTTCGCCCAGCAGCGGACTCCGACACCTCGGGCACGGCCGGATCCCGGGGCAGGGACCGGACCAGCAGAAAGACCCCTGCCACCACGGCAACGGCGATGAGAACCTTGATGGTGTTGGTCATGGTGATGATTCCCGTGAGAGCGGCCGCCACCTTGCCCGCCTGCCAGCCCAGGAGGGGACCCAGGGCTGTCCGCCAGTCCGCGCCATGGCGCACCGCCAGTTTTCGCCGGATCTCGGCCTCGGCCCTGCGGAGCCGGCGGCGCGTCGCCTCCACGGAGATGCCCAGCCGCCGGGCCACCTCCCGGACCGGCAGGCCCTCGAAGTAGTGCAGGAGTACGGCTGTGCGCAGGGCCGCCTCCAGTTCCAGGACCCTCTCCACCACGGCCCGGCGCAGGGCTTCCCTCTCGACCACGTCGGCGGTAGTGGGAAGGCGTTCGGGCCGGGCCCCGGCCCGCTCTTGCCGGGCCCGGCGCGCTTCCCGATCCCGGACGCGGAGCGCGATGTTCCGGGCGGCATGGTAGAGCCAACCGCGCACGCTTCCCGGTCCGGGTGGGTGCTTCATGGCGGCGAGCCAGGTCTCCTGGACCACGTCCTCGGCGCGATGGTCATCGGCGACCAGGACCCGCACCAGGGTCCTGAGCCAGTCCTGGTGCCTGAGGAGCGCATCCAGTTCGAGGGTTGGTTCCGGATTTTTCATGGTTCATTCAGTACAGTACCCGCCGGCCGGAAATCCGGAACGGAAAAACGGGATTCTTTCGCGGGATCGGGTCGATCTCATACAATGACCCGGATGAAAGATACGGATGCACTGCCCGGGATCTGGCGCCTGGGCCTGGCCGCGGTCATGGTGGTCTTCCTCGGCCTCGGCGCGGCCTACATCTGGCTGAAACCCCTGGGCCAGGCGCCGGACGAGCACGACCACGTCACCTATATCCTGTTCCTCATGGATGCCGGGACCTTTCCGCGCATGTGGACCCCGCAGGCCGACGGCATCGGCCAGGGCGACGAACCGCCCCTCTATTACCTCTCCCTGCTCGGGGCCTATCAGATCTTCGGTCCCACCCTCGACTCCCCGAAGAACCACCCGGCGGGATACCGGACTCTCCGGCTGATCTCGCTGATCCTCTTCGGCCTGGGCACCCTCATCGTGACCGTGCGGCTGTCCCGGATCCTGGCCCCGGGCGATGGTCCGGTCGCCTTCCTAACCTGCGCCCTCACGGGATTCCTGCCCATGTTCCTCCACATGGCCACAAGCGTGAACAACGGCCTCATGGCCGATTTCATGTGCACGACCCTCCTCGTCCTCGGTGTGGCAGGCCTCTCGGAAACCGCGCCCTCGCCCCTTGGCCATCACGTCCTCCGCGGCGCGGTCCTGGCCGGAGCCCTGCTGGCGAAGATGACAGTGCTGCCGGTTGTGGCCGCGGCCGGACCGGTGTTCCTGTGGCTCGCGTGGCGATCGCCCCGGCGCACATGGGCCCTCATGGGCCTCGCCGCCCCCTTGATCCTGATCGCCGCACCGTGGTTTATCCGGAACATGATCCTCTATGGAGATCCCGTGGCCTTCTCGGCCAACATGGAGACGTTCTTCAAGGTGGAGGCCATGAGTCCCCGGGGCCTCGATGCCGGCCACCTGCCGGGCCTCTGGATGAACTTCCTCGGCGTCTTCGGCTTCGGACAGGTCCCCACGGGCATCACCTTCTTTCCCGGGTGGGTCTACCTGGCCGCGTTCGCGGCCACCGCGGCCGCTCTGGTCCTGGGCCCCCTGGCGGCACGGTGGAGAGGTGTGGACTGCACCCCGCTGAACCGTGGAGCCGCAGGATTCCTCGCTGCGGCCGTGGTCTTGACCCTGGTCTTTTTCTACTACACCAACTGGCGGATCCAGCACCTGCAGATGCGCTACCTGTTCGTGGTCGTGGCGGTGCTCGCCTTCTGGCTGGCCCGATCCACGCTGCGGCCCTTTCCGCCCGGGATGCGAGCCGGGGTTGCGGTCCTCGCCGCAGGAGCGGCCCTGACGCTGAGCGTGTGGGGAACCTGGCTGCTCGATCCGAACTCCCTCGCGCATTGATCATGAAAACAAATGGAACAGGTTCCCCCCACACCCCTCACCCACGGTTGACGGGTTTGGACTTCACGGATATTGTAAGGGCTTGGACTGCCACGAATCGCTGCAGCCTGTCGAGATGTATTTCCCATGGACCGGAAACACCACATCCTGTTTCTCGGGAGCGGCCTCTACAGCTTCCCGTTGATGGCCGAGGGGCTCCTCCACAAGCACGCCGGGGACATCGTCCAGGCCTTCAGCGCCGCCTTGAAACCCACGGCCCCCCATGATCTCGCCTGCGAGGTCATGCAGGAGGTCGGCATCGAGCTCACCGACCTGACCCTGAGGACCCCCCTCGACATCGAGGTGTTCTCCTTCGATATGGTGGTGACCCTCGGCACCTTCGATCCGACCCTCCGCCTCAACCTGCCCGGAATGCCGCCCCATTTCCACTGGGAGCTTCCCATCCCCGCGGACGGGGCCGGCCCGGACGCCCAGCGCACCACTTTCCGGGCCGCCCGGGACAGGCTCGAGGCGAAGATCCTCGAGGTTCTGGCCTCCGAGATGTTGAGCGGTCTCCACATCACCCAGCGGAACCTCATGCTGGTCCTGGACAACCTGGCCGACGGGGTCATGGCCCATACCATGAACCGCCGCATCTTCTTCTTCAACCGGGCCGCGGAGATGATCACCGGCTTCAAGCGGGAAGAGATCCTCGGAAAGGACTGCCACAGGGTCTTTCGATCCCAGCGGTTCTGCGGTGGTGATTGCTCCTTTTGCACCGGTCCGGGGGGTGACGAGATCGTGGTCTCGCCGAAAAAGACCCAGGTGAACTTCAAGCGGAAGGACGGCAAGAAACGGATCCTGGACATGACCGTCATGCCCCTTTCCGACGCCCAGAATACCAACGTGGGAGCCCTGGTCTCCTTCAAGGACAACACCGAATTCGCCACTCTCCAGCAGCGAGTCAAGCACTTTCATACCTGCGGGGCACTCATCGGCAAGGACCCGAAAGCCCTGGCGCTCTTCGATCAGATCCGGGAAGTGGGACCGGTCACTCTGCCGGTGCTCATCGAGGGAGAGAGCGGCACTGGCAAGGAACTCGTGGCCCGGGCCATTCACGATCTCAGCCCCCGCGCCAGGAAGCCCTTCCTGGCCATCAATTGCGGGGCCCTGCCCGAGGGCATTCTCGAGAGCGAGCTGTTCGGCCACGTGCGTGGCGCCTTCACCGGTGCGGTACGGGACCAGAAAGGCCGCTTCGAGCTGGCCGACGGGGGCACTCTCCTCCTCGATGAAGTGGGCGAGCTGTCTCCCGCTTTGCAGGTCAAACTCCTGAGGGTGCTGCAGGAGAAGAAATTTGAACGCGTGGGGGGCGAGAAGCAGATCAGCGTCGACGTGCGCATCGTGAGCGCCACCAACCGGAATCTGCGTAAGATGATGGAGGAGAAACGATTCCGGCGCGACCTGTTCTACCGCCTCTGCGTAGTACCGATCCAGGTGCCACCCTTGCGCGAGCGGCGCATGGACATTCCGGTCCTCATCGATAATTTCCTGGAATCGGTGTCCGCCGAGACCGAAAAACCCCTCATCGCGATATCCAATGAAGCCCTGGACATCCTGATCCGGTATCCCTGGCCCGGAAACGTGCGCGAGCTGCGCAACGTCATCGAGTACGCAAACGTGAAATGTCGCACGGGAATCCTGGTGCCCCAGCAGCTGCCCAGAGAGATCCTCCACTTCAACGTCAAGCCCGCCACGCGTCCCGGCCCCCCGCTCAAGCTCAACCGGGACAAGATCATTGCGGCCATGAGAGAGGCCAAGGGCAACAAGTCCCGGGCCGCCGCCATTCTGGGCGTGGGGCGGTCCACGCTCTACCGTTACATGCGTCAGCACGTATTCAATCCGGATGAGATCTCCTAGTGTGTGTCAAGTTGGCCAGTTGTGTCATATTGATATTATGGAACACCATCTGGCCATAACATCAGAAGATCCTCTGCTGTTTCCTCCCGGATTCCCCACCTCGATGCGGAATCTGAATGTGTGCTCAAAAGTGATTTGACACATTTGACACACTCCGATCCTGGCACACCACTCCATGCCATCGCCGTATCTCTCGTATTTTAAACGGATTGTGACATTCCATCATTTCGGCACATCAACTGCATAGGACAGATGTCCACTCGTGTGTCGAGTGAGACCCTACAGGGCAATGCAGAAAAATCCAGGCAATGTAAGGAGTGGACCATGGGCAAACAATCCGAGCAAGAATGCCTCCAGAAGGTCCTGAAGCTGAGCCAGGAGATGATCAAACTGGCAGGCAAGGACACGGAGCTCCAGCTGGACGTGGGATGCCGCATCGTGTTCGGCGCCCTGCGGGACCACGGCTATGCGCTCCAGAAGATGGCCAAGCAGGAGCTCACCACCCTGGGGGTACCGGATTCCTCCCTGGATCCGGGAGCGCCTTCCCCCACGCCCCCTCTCTCCACGGCCAAGAATCCCAGGACCGTCCTCCTCGTGGACGACGATGCGGACTTCCTGAAGTACCTGACGCTCCTCTTCGAGGACAACGGCTTCAACACCCTGGTGGCGACCAACGGCCTCGAGGCCATGGAGATGGCCGCCTCCAAGAAACCCGACCTGATCACCCTGGACATCACCATGCCCGAGAAGTCGGGCGTCAGCACCTACCAGGACCTCAAGTCGGATCCGGAACTGTCCTCCGTCCCGGTCATTCTCATCACCGCCATCGGGGAGCCGTTCAATGAATTCATCAAGCGCCGGCGCCAGGTGCCTGATCCGGAGGGATTCATCGCCAAGCCCATCGACGCTGAGCTGCTCTGGAAAACCGTCGAGGAAGTGCTGGAAGGCGTTTCAACGCGAGGATAGTGCCGGACAACGGATGAAAACGATAAGGATACTGAAAGATGAACTATCTCACCTGGAGTGAACTGTCACCCTTCACTCAGATGCTCATGAACCAGCTGCACTACGGTGCGCTGCTGTTCATGATCCTGGCCTACACGGTCAAGATCTGGCAGCTACTCAATAAACCGGCGGCCGGTGAGGGGACGCCCCCCCGCGGGGAGCACAGGAAAGCGATCCGGTATGCCTACATGACCCTGGCCATGCCCTGGGAGGTGGAGGGCCAGAAGACGCACTGGATCCGATACATCGAGTTCGCCCTCTTCCACATTGCCATGGCCACGGGCATTGGATTCGCTTTCATCACTCCCATCCTGCACGAGGCCATGAAGACCCCCTTCATCGCAATCCCCTTCCAGGTCGTGTTCGTCATCGGTTTTATCGCGGGCTTCAGTCGCCTGACACGTCGCGTCTTCAAGAAGGAGATGCGGGTCATCAGCTCTCCGGACGACTACTTCTGCCTGGTCTTGCTTTCGGTCTGGATGGCCTCCGGCATCCTGGCCGCGCCACTCACCAATGCCACCTGGCTGTTCGTCTTCTTCCTGCTGGCGACCTTCTTCCTGGTCTACGTGCCCTTCTCCAAGATCAGCCACTACGTCTACTGGGCCTTCATCCGGTTCTACGTGGGCAAGCATTTCGGCCATCGCGGCGTGTATCCGAAGAAGGGGACCATCACGTAGGCCCTAAGACATGGACCGCTTGAAACAGGGAACACCCTTGAAGCAATACTGGAGATGAACATGGGCAACAAAAGCGAAAAGGCGGCATCGTTCAACAAGCATTTCAAGGAACGCACCAACCGGCAGCACGCCCTGTCGTTCGCCTCGTGCGCCCACTGCGGCATGTGCAACGAATCCTGCCACTACTACCTGGCCACCGGGGATCCCGAGATGACCCCGGCGGCCAAGATGGACAAGATCCGCCGGGTCTTCAAGCGTCAGCATGACTGGCTCGGCAAGATCGTCCCGGGCTGGGTCGGCGCCCGGGAGATGATGACCGACGAGGACCTGGAAGAGCTCAAGGACGTCGTTTTCGGTTCCTGCACCGGATGCAGGCGCTGCACCCTCTCCTGTCCCTTTGGCGTGGACACGGCTATTCTGGTGGGCCTGGCGCGCGGCTGCCTCGTGGACGAGGGCGTCGCCCCCGAGGGCGTCCTGACCACCATGAAGGACCAGTGGGAGACCGGAAACCAGATGGCGGTGACCCAGGAGGATTACCTGGAAACCCTGGAGTGGCTCGAGGAAGAACTCCAGAGCGAGCTCGACGACCCGGACGCCAAGATCCCCGTGGACAAGGAGGGCGCCGACTTCGTCTACGTGGTCAATCCGCGCGAGATCAAGTATTCCCCCCTGTCCCTGACGGCGGCCGCCAAGATCTTCCACGTGGCGGGCCTCAACTGGACCATGGGCTCCGAGGGCTGGGACAACACCAACTTCGGCCTGTTCTCCGGCAAGCCGGACCTGGGCGGCCACATGGGCAACCTGGCCTACGAGCACGCCAGGAAGCTCGGGGTCGACAAGATGGTGATCTCCGAATGCGGCCACGGCCTCCGATCCACCAAGTGGGAGGCCCCCAACTGGGGCAAGGCCAATCCGCTTCCCTTCGAAATCATCTCGATCCTGGAGCTGATGGTGGACCTCATCAACACCGGCAAGATCGTCCTGGATCCCTCGAAGAATCCGCATCCTGTCACCTACCACGATCCATGCAATCTGTCCCGGTCGGCGGGCATCACCGAGGAACCGCGGTTCTGCCTGAAGCGAGCCTGCTCGGACTTCCGCGAGATGACGCCAAATCGCGCGGATTCCTTCTGCTGCACGGGCGGGGGCGGTGCCATGTCCATGGCGGAGTACTCCAAGAAACGCCTGAGTGTATCCAAGATCAAGGCCGATCAGATCACCGACACCGGCGCGGGTATCGTGTCCACGGCCTGCCACAACTGCCAGGACGGACTCACCGACCTGATCCGGCACCACCAGCTCAAGTACGACTTCGGTGACAAAAAACCCAAGCAGTTGAAGGTGCTGAACGTCTGCGAGGTGGTGGCGGACGCCATCGTCATCCCGAAGGACCTGCCGAAGATCAAGCGCCTGCCCAGGGAGGTCACCGCCCTGAAGACCATCCTCTGCGTCGACGACTCGCCCGACATCCTCAAATACCTGCAGGTACTCCTGGAGGACAACGGCTACAAGGTGGTCACCGCTCATGATGGCATCGACGGCATGGCCAAGGCGAAGGCCCACAAGCCCGACCTCATCACCCTGGATATCACCATGCCGGGCAAGTCCGGCGTCCAGGTCTACCAGGAGCTCAGGGCCACCGAGGACCTGGCGGACATCCCGGTCTTCATCGTGACCGGCCAGGTCGATTTCCGCCAGCTCATGTATCAGAAAAAGGTCCAGGCTCCCGAAGGCTTCATGACCAAACCCATCGACGAGAAAGTGTTCCTTATGACACTCGAGCGCCTGCTGGAGCAGTCCGAGCGCCAGATGGCCACCGTGTAATCGTGTTTCAGAGACGGCCGGGTTCCCCGATGGAACCCGGCCCCTCTTTCCTGGAGGCCAAGTCATGAGTGATGGTATGAGAGACGAATCGAAAAACAGGACTCATGATAACGGGAACGATGTCTACAAGGCCTATTTCGATGAAATGCCGGTTCTGCTGACCATCCACGACAGGGACCTGAGGATCCTCGATTCCAACAAACACTTCCGCGACAGGTTCGGAGACGCCACGGGGAAGTACTGCTGGGAGGCCTACAAGGGCAGGAATCAGATCTGTCCCCAGTGCGTGACCGAGGAGACGTTTCTCACCGGAAAGAAATTGAGCAGCGAGGAAACGTTAACCGACATGACGGGCCGTGAGATCCCGGTCATCGTACGCACGACGCCGATCCTGGACTCCGCCGGCAAGGTCAAGCGGGTTCTGCAGGTCTCCACCAACATCTACGAGGTCAAGAAGCTCCAGAAGAAGCTCCACAAGACCAAATCCCACCTGCTGCAGCTCTTCAACGAGGTCCCATGCTACATCACGGTCCAGGACCGCGACTTCAAGATCACCGACGCCAACCGCCGCTTCAGGGAGGACTTCGGCGAGGACCACGATCCCCGGTGCTTCGCGGCTTACAAGCACCGCAGCGAGCCCTGCCTCATGTGCCCCGTGGCCCAGACCTTCGAGGACGGGAAGTCCCACCGGAGCGAGGAGATGGTCACCTCCATCTCGGGCGACCAGCACAACGTCCTGGTCCAGACGGCTCCCCTGAGAAACGCTGCGGGCGAGATCTCCCACGTCGTGGAAATGTCCACCAACATCACGGAGCTGAGGCAGCTCCAGGATCAGCTGACCTCCCTGGGGCTCCTGGTGGGCTCCATCTCCCACAACATAAAGGGGGTCCTGGCCGCCCTGGACGGCGGCGTCTACATCGTGAACTCGGGCCTGAAACGCAACGACATGGCCCGGATGGAGGAGGGATGGGACATCGTTCAGAGGAACCTCGGCCAGGTCCGCAACATGGTCCTCGACATCCTCTACTACGCAAAGGACCGTGAGCTGGAGTTCTCGCCCGTGGATGCCGTCCCCTTCGTCGAAGAGGTCTTCTCCAAGATGCAATACAAGGCCGACGACCTGGACATCGAGCTGGAGAAGGATTTCAATCCGGATGCCGGCGTCCTGGAAGCCGACGAGACCTCGCTGCGGGCGGCCCTGATCAACATCCTGGAAAACGCCCTGGACGCCTGCCGTGTGGACAAGAACAAGGACAAGCACCGCGTTTCATTCGGGGTATCCGGTGAAAATGACCACGTCGTCTTCACCGTGCTCGATAACGGCATCGGCATGGACCAAGAGACCCGGGAGAAGGTGTTCAGCCTCTTCTTCTCCTCCAAGGGCACAGAAGGCACCGGCCTGGGGCTCTTCATCTCGAACAAGATCGTCCAGGAACACAAGGGGCAGGTGGAGGTGAACTCGACCCCGAACGTGGGTACCCGCTTCACGGTGCGGATACCCCGGCTGCAGGAGAAAGCGGAGGAGGCCGCCTAAATGGCCGGTCTCAGAACTTGAACTTGAAATCGACCTGAACGCGGTCGAAATCCCTCTTTCTCATGTCGGAGGAAATGCCCGTCTCGTTGGCGAAGTAGGAGGCGCCCACCGTCCAGTTCTTGGCAACCTGGTAGGTGAAGTTGACCTCGTGGCCCCTGGAGTTGGTCCCACTTCCGCCGAAATCCGAGTCCGTGAAGGTTCCGAAGACGCTGTCCTTCTGGAGGGCCTTGAAGAGGTACCGGAGCTTCCAGGATCCCGCCTTCTTGGTCTTGCCGAGAACCACGCCCGCCGACCATGCGCGGTGATCCTCATTGGCAGCCAGGTTTTCGACCCAGTCCCCGAAAAACGCCACGGGGATGTCCACGACCTGGGTGCCCACCTCACAGAAAACGTTGATCAGGCGGTAGTTCTCGGCGTAGTTGTTGGCCGCATCCATGGTGTTGCCGAAGGTCACTGGATTTCCACCCGAGGTGAGGATGACCGGTGAGCCCTTGAGGTTCGTGTACTGGTAGTAGCTGCCGCCGCCGAGCACGTGGACGTTGTGCTCCTCGCACACAGGGAAGGTGTACTTGAGCGCCCCCTGGCCACCGAACATACCGGTATCCGGGCCCCCACTGCGCTCGACCACATAGAATCCGTATCCATTGGCGAACACCTCCAGGCCGCACAAAGCATTGTGGTATCTGATGATACCCCCCTCGGGGACTATATCGGCATCCCAGATGACCTCGCTCTTTCCAGGAGTTAGGAACGGCCTGTGGATCTTTCCGCCGATGATATGGAGCCCCGGCACGAATTCCTCGGGGTGCAGGTCCGCGTAGGCCTGGGAGACCCAGAGGTTTTTGAGTGAGAAGGCGTTGGAGAGCGTCTGGTTGTTCGAGATCGGATCGCCTTCCATCTTACCGTTCAAGACCTTGGCCTCACCGGTGGAAATCTCGAATCCCAGGTCGAGGCAGGGCAGGAGCTCCGCTTCGACCCGGACGCGGGCGCGAATGCGATTCCGGTTCCGGTCCTTGGCTTTCCTGTCATCGTCGATGAACTCGTACCGGTAGCGGAAATTCCCCTTCACCTTCACCATGTCGGCCCAGCTCGATTTGGCCTTGTGGTCCTTCAGCTTCTTGTCGAGCCTGGCGTCGATTGCCGCGTCCAGGCTCCTGTCTTGCCCCTTACGGTCCTGGTGCCCGCCGTTGCCGTTTCCGTTTCCCTCGTGGACTTCGAGTGCTTTGACCCGTTTGTTGAGCTCCTGGATCGTCTGATTCTGATCCCGGACCGTCTTCCGGAGCTTTGCCAGCTCTCCGGACGTGGGCGACTCCTGGGCGACAGCCGGTGCGGCAGCCAGTAACAATCCCACTACGAAAGAAAGAACCAACCACTTCATGCCTTCAACTCCATTCCTGGTGATAGAAACCGCCCCTAGAATCAAACCTCTCGTGTGTCTGATTGTCCAAAAAGTAAGGACCGACCGGTCATGTCTCGACCGAGGACCAACATGATAAATGGACATACACGATGTTTATTAAAAACCCATGAAGATGAGATGAGATTTGTGAAAAAACGGGTGGATTCTCTGCGGGGCCGGCACCTACCGGGGCTCGTACCCGAGGTTCGGCCCCAGCCATTTTTCCACCTCGGCCACCGCCATCCCCTTCCGCAAGGCATACGCCTCCACCTGGTCGGCTGCAATGGCACCGACCCCGAAGTACTCCGACTCCGGGTGACTGAAGTAGAGGCCAGATACCGAGGCTGCGGGGATCATGGCCAGGCTCTCAGTAAGGCGGATGCCCGCTCCAGCTTCAGCGTCCAGAAGATCCCAGAGGATCCACTTCTCCGTGTGGTCGGGGCAGGCCGGATATCCGGCTGCCGGCCGGATGCCCTGGTAGCGCTCTAGAATCAGGTCTTCGAGGGTGAGTGCCTCGTCCCGGCCGTATCCCCACTCGCGGCGGACGCGCTGGTGGAGAGCCTCCGCGAACGCCTCGGCCAGGCGATCCGCAAGGGCCTTCACCATGATGGCACTGTAGTCGTCGTGGTCCACTTCGAACGTCTTGACCAGATCCTCCACACCGTGGCCCACGGTGACCGCGAATCCACCCAGGAAGTCGCGGACTCCTGAATCCAGGGGCGCAACGAAGTCCGCGAGACAGTGGTAGGGCCGACCGTCCGCTCTTTCCCTCTGCTGTCGCAGAAAGTGGAACCTGGCGAGCTCCTCCGTCCGGGTCTCGTCGGTGAACAGGATCACGTCCTCGTCCGCGGCAGCAGCCGGGAAAAAACCGTAGACGCCCCGTGCCGTGAAGAGCTTCTCCTCGACGATGCGGTCCAGGAGAACGCGGGCGTTCTCAAAGAGTTCCCGCGCCGCCTTCCCGAACCGGGGATGGTCCAGGATCCTGGGATACTTCCCCTTGATTTCCCACACCCGGAAGAAGGGGGACCAGTCGATACAGGCAGCGATTTCCTCCAGTGGGAACGCCTCCAGCCGCCTCCAGCCCAGGAACTCGGGCTCGGGAACCCGAGAGGCCGCCCAGTCGATTTCCGTCCTCCTTGCCCTCGCCTCCTCGAGGGGTAACAGCCGACGCCCCTTCTCCGTCTCGAACACCTCCCTGAGCCGGGCCTGGTCCAACCGGACCTTCTCCACCAATCCGGCCTTCCTTTCGGAGTCGAGTAGTTCGCTTACCACCCCCGCCGCTCGGGAGGCGTCGCGGACGTGCAGAGTAGGGCCCGAATAACAGGGGGCGATCTTCACGGCCGTGTGCTTGGCGCTCGTGGTGGCTCCGCCGATGAGAAGCGGCCGGGTGAGTCCCCGGCGCTCCATCTCCCCGGCCACGTGCACCATCTGGTCGAGGGAAGGGGTGATGAGACCGCTGAGGCCGATGATGTCCACGCCTTCTTCCACGGCCTTCTCTAAAATGACCTCGGCCGGGACCATGACACCGAGGTCCGTGATCTCGTACCCGTTGCATTCGAGCACCACGGATACGATGTTCTTTCCGATGTCGTGGACGTCGCCCTTCACAGTGGCGAGGAGCGCCTTGCCCTGGCTCCCCGTCCCCGGGATCTTCTTCTCCTCCTCCATGAACGGCGTGAGGTAAGCAACGGCCCGCTTCATGACGCGGGCGCTCTTCACCACCTGAGGCAAGAACATCTTGCCCGCACCGAAGCGCTCTCCGACGAGGTTCATGGCGTCCATGAGCGGGCCCTCGATGACGCCCAGGGCGAGGCCGAGTTTCACCCGCGCCTCCTCCACGTCGGCCTCGATGTGGTCGGTATGGCCGTGGACGAGTGCGTGGGTGAGGCGCGCCTCCACCGGCAGGGCACGCCACGCCTCGGTCTCGACCTGCACCTTCCTATCTTCCCGGTGGGTCCCGGCCATGGCGACGAGGCGCTCGGTGGCTCCGGGATCGCGGTTCAGCACCACGTCCTCGACGCACCGGAGCAGGTCCGGAGGGATTTCGTCGTACGCCGTGAGCTGTCCGGCGTTGACGATGCCCATGTCCATGCCGGCCTCGATGGCGTGGTAGAGAAATACGGCGTTCATGGCCTCGCGGACGACGTCGTTTCCCCGGAAAGCGAAGGAAAGGTTGCTCACGCCTCCACTCACCCGGGATCCGGGAAACAGCGCCTTCAGCTGCTTGGTCGCCTCGATGTAATTGACTGCATAGTCGTTGTGTTCCTCCATGCCCGTTGCAATGGTGAGGATGTTGGGATCGAAGATGATGTCCTCGGCATCGAAACCCACCTCCTCGGTGAGGATACGGTAGGCTCGCTTCGATATCTCCACTTTGTCCTCGAGGGAGGTGGCCTGGCCCTTCTCGTCAAAGGCCATGACGATGACGGCGGCTCCGTGACGCCTCACGGTTTCCGCCTGGGCCTTGAACTCCGCCTCGCCTTCCTTCAGGCTGATGGAGTTGACCACCGCCTTCCCCTGGACGCACCGGAGCCCGGCCTCGATGACGGAGAAGTCGGAGCTGTCGATCATGACGGGCACTTTGGCGATATCGGGCTCGGTGGCTATGTGGTTGAGAAACCGGACCATGGCCTCGCGGGCATCCAGCAGGCCCTCGTCCACGTTCACGTCGATGACGTTGGCGCCGCCGGACACCTGGTGCAGTGCGACCTCCGTGGCGGCCTCGTAATCGCCCGCCTTGATGAGGCGGGCGAACTTCCTGGATCCGGCCACGTTGGTGCGCTCCCCTACCATGATGAAATTGGAATCGGGGCGGAGGGTCAGGGGCTCCAGGCCGCTGAGCCGGGTGTAGGGGGGCCGGGACGGAGGAATCCGGGGAGATACGCCCTCGACGGCTCCGGCAAGGGCCCGGACATGGTCGGGTGTGGTGCCGCAGCACCCCCCCACAATGTTGAGCCATCCCCGTCGAGCGAAGTCGCCCAGAAGTGCGGCCATCTCTTCGGGCGACTGGTCGTACCCGCCGAACTCGTTCGGTAGCCCGGCATTGGGATAGCAGCAGAGAGGTACCGGTGCGATGGCGGCCAGCTCCTCCACGTGGGGACGCATCTCCTCGGCACCCAGGGCGCAGTTGATGCCCACCAGCGCGAGGTCCACGTGGGAAATGGAAATCCAGGCTGCTTCCACGGTCTGACCGGACAGGGTCCGGCCGCTCCGGTCGGGGAAGGTGAGAGAGGCCATGACCGGAACCCGGACTCCGAGCTCCCGGAAGGCGTCCTCGACGGCGAAGAGTGCTGCCTTCAGGTTCAGGGTGTCGAAGGCGGTCTCGGCCGCCAGAAGATCCACGCCGCCCTCCAGGAGGCCGCACACCTGCTCCTGGTAGGCCGCGCGCAGGTCGTCGAAGGTGACCGCACGTCGAGCCGGGTCATTCACGTCCGGAGAGATCGAGGCGGTCTTGCTGGTCGGGCCAAGCGATCCCGCGACGAACCTCGGGCGTTGCGGGGTTCTGCGCGTCATTTCCTGTGCTGCCTCGGTGGCAATGCGTGCCGATGCGGCATTCATGGCACGCACCTCGGCTTCCATTGCGTAGTCGGCCATGGCAATGGAGGTGGCATTGAAGGTGTTGGTCTCCACGATGTCGGCGCCGGCCTCGAGGTAGGCCAGGTGGATTCCCCGGATCACGTCGGGCCGGGACAGGGAGAGGAGATCGTTACAGCCCTTGAGATCCCGGGGATGATCGGAAAAGCCCTCCCCACGAAAATCGTCCTCCTCCAGCCCATGCTGCTGGATCATGGTGCCCATGGCCCCATCGAGAACGAGGATCCGCTGCTTCAGGAGTTCGATCAGGTCATCGCCGTTGTTCATGGTGTCCGGATCATCCAGAAATATCGGGGTTCGGGTGAGATCGACGTCGACAACAGTGGTTTCACATCGATTCAGGCCCATCAGCCTTGCGCTCGTATGTCCCCGACTTTCCGCCCTCCTTGCGTTCCAGGCGAACGTCGGTGATGACCGCGTCGTGGCCGAGGGCCTTGGTCATGTCCACCACGGTGAGGGCGGCCACGGAGACGGCCACGAGGGCTTCCATCTCCACGCCGGTACGGGCCATGACCCGGGTGGCCGCTTCGATGTGGACGCCCTCCTCATCGGGCACCACCCGGACCTCGACGTGGTCCAGCGGCAGGGGATGACACAGGGGAACGAGGTCGGCGGTCTTCTTGGCCGCCAGGATCCCCGCCAGACGGGCCGTTTCCACGACCGGCCCCTTGGGCCCCGAGTCGCGGGCCATGGCTTCACGGGCCTCGGGATTCAGGCGAACCCGACCGGAGGCCACGGCTCGCCGGCACGAGGGGGCCTTGGCTCCCACGTCCACCATGGTCGCCCGGTTTCCCTCCACATGAGACAGGTCAGACATAGAATCTCAGGAGCTCCTCGACGTCGATACCCGGGAGTGGGTCTGGAACGCTCCTCCCGGGAAACCCAGAGTCATTTCATGCATGAAAGAATAATTCAAGTAGCACCTTGATGTTTGCCGTATACAGAACTACAACTGTACTGTTTAAAGAACTGTATGTAACCCATTTATTCATGGGGACATCCACAGCAGCGGGGAAAGCGGGAGGGTGGTATCACGACCGCCCTACCCACTTTCCAGGGTAGTTCCATTGTATCTTTTTGGAAAGCAAGGAGCTGCAAGCGCCCCGAGGAATCGGGGAGAAATCGGATGAGACTCCTTTCTCCGGTTCCATGGAACCGGATGAATTGACCTGGACCTGGATAGATATTACATTTCCCGGAAACAGACCGAGGACAGTACTGTTTCGAGAGACCTGGTAATGATTCGCATCACCAAGATCACCGACCACGGGATCGTACTCCTGACGCGGTTTGCCGGTGGGCCACCCAACGCCGTGTTCAATGCCAGGGATCTGGCCCGGGAAGAGGGCATGTCCCTTCCCATGGTCAGCAAGATCCTGAAGATCCTGGCCGGAGGCAATCTCCTCCGGTCTCACCGGGGCGTCAAGGGCGGCTACAGCCTGGCCCGTTCTCCGGAGAACGTCACCCTGGCCGAGATCGTCACCACCCTGGAGGGCCCCATCGCCCTCACGGACTGTTCCACCGACATGGAGAACGGCATGGAGAACGGCTGCCATCGCGGCCCGAAGTGTCCGGCCCGACCCCACTGGCGAATCATCAATCAGGTCATCCGGGATTCCTTGAAAATCGTCACCCTCGAAGAGCTGGCAACGCCGGACAACAACCAGGACAAACTGGACAAACAGACGGACAGCCGTGTTCCGGATGCCCCTTCCCCCTCCCAGGACGTCTCTCCGAAATCCCCTGAAACGGAAGTACCGTTCCCGAAGGCCTAGTGCCGTGTGGGACAGTACGATCCAGAGTGCTTGAACGGCTACAGCCTTCAAGAACCATGGCAACCTCGAGTGAATCCATTCACGATCTTACCGGCAAGGAGTACGGGTACGGCTTCGTCACTGACATCGACGCCGACTCCCTGCCGCCCGGCTTGAACGAGGACATCATCCGCGCCATCTCGGCCCGGAAGAACGAACCCGAGTTCATGCTGGACTGGCGCCTCAGGGCCTACCGGCACTGGAAGAACCTCGAGGAGCCCGACTGGCCCAACCTGGTATACGAGAAACCGGATTTCAACCAGATCGTCTACTACTCTGCACCCAGGCAGAAGATACAGCCCGGAAGCCTCGACGAGGTGGATCCAGGGCTTCTCGAGACCTTTGACAAGCTCGGCATTCCCCTGGCGGAGCAGAAGCGCCTCACCGGCGTGGCCGTCGACGCCGTCTTCGACAGCGTTTCCGTGGCCACCACCTTCAAGGAGAAGCTGGCTGATGCCGGCGTCATCTTCTGTTCCTTCTCCGAGGCGGTACAGGCGCATCCGGACCTGGTGAAGAAGTGGATGGGCTCTGTCGTGCCCTACTCCGACAATTACTACGCGACCCTGAACTCGGCCGTATTCAGCGACGGCTCGTTCTGCTACGTCCCGAAGGGCGTGGAGTGCCCCATGGAGCTCTCCACCTACTTCCGAATCAATGCCGCGGACACGGGCCAGTTCGAGCGCACTCTCATCGTGGCCGACGAGGGTGCGTCGGTGAGCTACCTGGAGGGATGCACCGCCCCGAAGCGTGACACCAACCAGCTCCACGCCGCCGTGGTGGAGATCGTCGCCCTGGACGACGCCAGGGTGAAGTACTCCACGGTTCAGAACTGGTACCCCGGGGACAAGGACGGCAAGGGCGGCATCTACAACTTCGTCACCAAGCGCGGAGCCTGCCGGGGCCGGCGCTCCCGGATCTCCTGGACCCAGGTGGAGACCGGATCCGCCATCACCTGGAAGTACCCGAGCTGCATTCTCCAGGGTGACGATTCGGTCGGGGAATTCCACTCCGTGGCCCTGACCAACAACCACCAGCAGGCGGACACCGGCACCAAGATGATCCACATCGGAAAGAACACCCGGAGCACCATCCTCGCCAAGGGCATCTCGGCCGGTGTCAGCAACAACTCCTACCGCGGCCTGGTCAAGATCCTGAAGGGGGCTGAAAACGCCAGGAACTTCTCCCAGTGCGACTCCATGCTCCTCGGGGAGCGGTGCGGAGCCCACACCTTCCCCTACATCGAGGTGAAGAATCCGACGGCGCGGGTGGAACACGAGGCCACCACCTCCAGGATCGGCGAGGACCAGATCTTCTATCTGCGGCAGCGCGGCCTCTCCACCGAGGACGCCGTGAACATGATCGTCAATGGATTCTGCAAGGAGGTGTTCCAGGAGCTACCCATGGAATTCGCCGTGGAGGCCCAGAAGCTCCTGAGCGTGAGCCTGGAAGGCTGTGTGGGATGACACCGGTTCGAACACATGAGGATTGAAAGAACAGTGAGATAGCCATGCTAATAATCAAGAATCTACACGCGAGGATCGGTACCACTCCCATCCTCGAAGGCATCGACCTGACGGTGAATCCGGGCGAGGTTCATGCCATCATGGGGCCGAACGGCTCCGGAAAGAGCACCCTGGCCCAGGTCATTGCAGGTCGCGAGGACTACGAAGTCACGGAGGGTACGATCACGTTCCAGAACCGGGACATCCTCGGCCTCGAGCCCGAGGAGCGCGCCCGGGCCGGCCTCTTCCTGGCTTTCCAGTACCCCGTGGAAATCCCCGGGGTAACCAACAGCCATTTCATGAAGACGGCACTGAACGCCATCCGGAGCAGGCGTGGAGAGGCCGAGCTGGACGCCATGGATTTCCTGAAGGTGATCCAGGAGAAGATGGAGGTGATCCGTTTCGACCAGGACCTCCTGAACCGGCCCGTCAACGAGGGGTTCTCAGGTGGGGAGAAAAAGCGCAACGAGGTGTTCCAGATGGCGATGCTCGAGCCCGGGCTGGCCATCCTGGACGAGACCGACTCCGGCCTCGACATCGACGCGCTGAAGATCGTGGCCGAAGGGGTCAACAGCCTGCGGAATCCGGACCGCTCCTTTATCGTCGTCACCCACTACCAGCGGCTCCTCAACTACATCGTCCCCGACTTCGTCCACGTCCTTTACAAGGGCCGCATCGTCAAGTCGGGCACCCGGGAACTCGCGCTGGAGCTGGAGAACAGGGGATACACCTGGATCAAGGAGACCGTCGAGGCGGCATGATTTCGACGCATCGAGCCATGATTGACAACCACCCATACCTCTCCCGGTTTGCCGACCTGGAGTCGATGTCGAACCACAACGGAAACGGCCGGCTTTCGGCCCTGAAACGGGAGGCAGCGAACCGTTTTCAGGCCCTCGGATTCCCCTCGGCCCGGAACGAGGACTGGAAGTACACGAGCCTGAAGTCCCTCATGAACATCGCTTTCGAGGAGAGCGAGCCGACCGCGATGCCCGGAGCGGACCTCGCGGCGCTGGCGCTCCATGCCGTCGGGGACCTCGACGGAATCCGCCTGGTCCTGGTGGACGGCCGGTTCGATGAGAGCCTCTCCCGCCTGGGGGAAATACCACGGACCGTCACGGTGAAGGACCTCCGGTCCGCCCTCGCCACGGACGGCGACCGGCTCCTGCGCTACCTGGGCTGCAGCGCCCGTCTCGACAGCGACGCGTTTGCGGCCCTCAATACTGCGTTCTTGCACGACGGCGCCTTCATCCACATCCCGAGGGGCGTCACCCTGGACCTGCCCGTCCACCTGATATATCTCTCGACCGCCTCGGCTGCTCCCACCGACGCCCATCCACGCACCCTCATCGTGGTGGAGGAGAACGCCCGGGTCGTGGTCGTCGAGGACCACATCGGCCCCGATCAGGGCGTCTATTTCTCCAACCCGGTCACGGAGGCGGTCCTGGCGGAGAATGCGGATCTCGTGCACCACAAGCTCCACCGGGAGGGCAGTGAGGCCTTTCACATCGGCGGCCTTTACGTCCGCCAGCACCGGGACAGCCGCTTCGACTCCCACGTCATCTCTGGAGGCGGCCGCCTGGTCAGGAACACCGTGACCGCGGTGCTGGCCGGCGAGAACTGCCGGTGCACCCTCAACGGCCTCACCCTCGGAAGCGGTGAGAGGCACATCGACAACCACACGTCCATCGATCATGCCACACCGCACTGCAGCAGCCAGGAGCTCTACAAGGCCATCCTGGACGAACGATCCGAGGGGGTCTTCACCGGCAGGATCCACGTGGCCCGGGACGCGCAGGAGACCAACGCCTTGCAGAGCAACCACGCTCTGCTGCTGACCGACGATGCCCGGATGAACACCCGTCCCCAGCTGGAGATCCACGCCGACGACGTGAAGTGTACCCATGGCGCCACCGTCGGTCACCTCGACAAGGATGCCCTGTTCTACCTGAAGTCCCGAGGCCTGGCGCAGGCGGACGCGGAGAACCTGCTCATCAATGCCTTTGCCCGTGAAATGGTGGACCGAATCGAGGTCGAGGCGGTCCGAAACGAGGTGGAGAAGGTTCTTTACGCTCACCGGCCTCAAGGATAGGATAGTAGAGGTTGGTCATGAAGATCGGTTCCCCCACGTGCAATCCGTCCCTTTTAGAACCCAAGGACCTTTTCAGGAAGATCGCGACCCGAGTGAAAAACATACGCGACGAATTCCCCATCCTCCAGAGGAAAGTCCGCGGGAAACCCCTCGTTTACCTGGACAACGCCGCCACCACGCAGAAACCCCGGTGTGTTCTGGAAGCCATCTCCCGCTACTACGCCGAGGACAACGCCAACATCCACCGCGGTGTCCATTTCCTGAGCGAGCGCGCCACCCGGGCCTACGAGGGTAGCCGCGACCGGGTGAAGGCGTTCATCAATGCCGGTGAAAACCGGGAGATCATCTTCACGCGCAGCACCACCGAGGCCATCAACCTGGTGGCCAACGCCTACGGCCGGAAGAACCTGGGCCCCGGGGACGCCGTCCTCGTCACCGGCCTGGAGCACCACTCCAACATCGTTCCCTGGCAGATGATCTGCGAGGAAAAGGGCGCCCGCCTCGAAGTGGTGCCCATCACCGACGCGGGGGAGGTCCCCCTGGACGCCTTCGAGGCGCGGCTCACCGAGAAGACGAAGATCGCGGCCCTGACCCACATGTCCAACGCCCTGGGCACCATCAACCCGGTGAAGGAGATGGTGGCGGCGGCCCATCGCCAGGACATCCCGGTGGTGGTGGACGGCGCCCAGGCCATCGCCCACCTGAAGGTGGACGTCCGGGACCTGGACTGCGACTTCTACGCCTTCTCCGCTCACAAGGTGTACGGCCCCACGGGCATCGGCGTTCTCTACGGCAAGCGTCACCTCCTCGAGGCCATGCCGCCGTACCAGGGTGGCGGGGACATGATCGCCTCGGTCACCTTCGAGAAGACGACCTACAACGCCGTTCCCCACAAGTTCGAGGCGGGCACCCCGAATATCTCGGGGGCCATCGGCCTGGAAAAAGCCCTGGATTTCGTGGACAGCATCGGCCACGAAGCCCTTCTCGCCCACGAAGAGGACTTGCTGGCCTACGCCGTTGAACGGGTCTCAGCCGTGCCCGACGTCCGCCTCATCGGCACCGCCTCCCGGCGGGGGAGCATTCTCTCCTTCGTCCTGGACGGCGTCCATCCCCACGACATTGGAACCCTCATGGACCTGGAAGGCATCGCGCTGCGCGTCGGGCACCACTGTGCCCAGCCCGTCATGGAACGGTTCGGGATCCCCGCTACGGCCCGGGCTTCCTTTGCCGTCTACAACACCCGGGAAGAGGTGGATACGCTGGTCCGGGGAATCCTGAAGGTAAGAGAGGCATTCCAGAAGTAAAGGTCCGCGCAAGAATGGATTTCAGAGATCTCTATCAGCAGGTCATCATCGATCACTCCAGGAATCCGCGGAACAACCGCGAGATCGAGAATCCCACCGGAAAGGCCGAGGGCCACAATCCGCTGTGTGGAGACAAGATCACCTGCTACCTCAGGTGCGACGGCGACCGGGTGGAGGACGTCAGCTTCAAGGCTTCGGGGTGCGCCATCTCCACGTCCGCGGCCTCGCTGCTCTCCGAGGCCGTGAAGGGCAAGACCCGCGCCGAGGTTCAGGAGATCTTCATGGTTTTCCACGACATGGTGACCGGCGAGACCGACCAAGCGCCGGAAGAGGCGGTTCTCGGCAAGCTGGCCGCCTTCGCGGGCGTGGTGGAGTTTCCCACCCGGGTCAAGTGCGCCACCCTGGCCCTGCACACCTTGCTGGCCGCCCTCGACGGAAAACCCGATGCTGTCTCCACGGAGTAGTGCCCACAGCACCGCACCGCTCGAAATTCTCCACCTCGACGACAGCCTGGTGGCCGTATCCAAGCCCGGCGGCCTCCTGGTCCATCGTACTCGCATCTCCCGCGACAGGGTCTTCCTCCTCCAGACGCTTGCCCGACAGCTGGACCGTACCCTCTACCCGGTGCATCGCCTGGACCGGGCCGCCTCCGGCATCCTCGTGTTCGGCCTCACTTCCGGAGATGCCCGCCTGCTCCACAGTGCCCTGAAGGCGGATTCGGCCCGGAAGGAGTATCTCACCCTGGTGCGCGGAACCCCTCCCGACTCGTGGGAGTCGACCCGGCCGCTCACGGGGAGGACCGGCACCAAGCAGGAAGCCAGGACGACTTTCACGACCCTCGCCGGTTTCTTCCGCCTCTCCCTCCTCCGCGCCCGCATCTACACCGGGCGTCGCCACCAGATTCGCCGCCACCTGCACCACGCGGCCCACCAGATCCTGGGCGACACCACATACGGCAAGGGCCGCATCAACCAGTTCTTCCGCGAGGAGTACGGTCTTCCCCGTCTCTTCCTTCACGCCACGACGCTCTCCATCACCCACCCTCGCACCGGACAAGTCCTCACGCTGCAGTGCCCGCTGGCCGAGGACCTGCGGGCCTTCCTGCTCCGGCTGCCGGACTGCGACCAGGACCTCGCGGCAACACTCTGACCCGGCTGACTTTCCCCTCGCGAAGCGATATACTACCGGGTGGACGTTTCATCCGTTTCGCCTGCAGGAGTGACAGCCGTCGTGAGATATTTTCTGGCCGCAACGTCTCTCTTTCTCGCCACCGCTCTCTGGGCCCAGGAGCCCGGCGCCGCCAGCGGTCCGCCCCCCGCCTTCGATGTCCTCATTACCGGCGGCACGGTCCTCGACGGCACCGGCACCGCTCGGGTCCGGGCCGACGTGGGCGTCAAGAACGGCCGCATCCGGGTTGTCGGCCGCCTCCAGGGCCGAAAGGCCACCCGGATCATCGACGCCACGGGCCTGGTGGTGGCCCCCGGCTTCATCGACGTCCATACCCACGCCGACCGGTCCGCTATCCGCCATCCCCGGGCCATCAACTTCCTGCGCATGGGCGTCACCAGCCTGATCACAGGGAACTGCGGCGGCTCCGTCCTGGACCTGAAAAAGCACTTCGCCCAGGTAGAAAAGAAGGGCATCAGCCTCAACTACGGCAGCCTCATCGGCCACAACACCGTGCGCAAGAAGGTGATGAAGCTCGCCGATCGCGCACCGACCCCCGAGGAGCTTCGGGCCATGAAGGCCCTGGTGAAGCAGGGCATGGAGGCCGGGGCCATGGGCCTGTCCACGGGCCTCATCTACCTTCCGGGCACCTTCGCCAGGACCGAGGAGCTGATCCAGCTCTCCCGGGTGGTAGCGGCGTACGGCGGAGTCTACGCCACCCACATGCGGAACGAGGGCAGGGGCGTCCTCAAATCCATCGACGAGGCCGTGCGTATCGGCCGGGAAGCGGGCTGCGCCGTGCAGCTTTCCCACCTCAAGGCCTGCGGCAAGCCCAGCTGGGGCCTCGGGCGCAAGATCGTCGAGCGCATGGAGCAGGCCCGGGCCGCGGGCCTCCGCGTCACCGGCGACCAGTATGCGTACAAGGCCACCAGCACCGGCCTCGACATTCTATTTCCCGCCCGGGCCCGGACCCACGGCCGGAAGGCGTTCGCGAAGAAGTTGAAGGAGAGCCCCGCCTTTCGCGAGAAGATGCGCGCTGCGATCTTCCGCACCATGAAGCGCAATGGGGTCCCCGACCTCGCCTACTGCCGGATCGCCCACGCCCCGCGCAACACGAAATACAACGGCATGACCCTGAAGGAAGCCGCATTGGCGGAGTGGAACCGTGGGGACGCTACACACCAGGTCCGGATGGCCATCAAGCTGTTCATCGAATCCCGGGGTTCCCGGGTCACCATGGTCTACCACAGGATGTGCGAGAAGGACGTGAAGGCCATCATGAAGGCGCCGTTCGTCTGTGTGGCATGTGACGCCGGCATCCGGACCTCCAGGGGCGTCGGCAAGCCCCATCCCCGCGGGGGCGGCAACAACGCCCGCGTCCTGGGGAGATACGTCCGGGACCGGAAGGTCCTGTCGCTCCCGCTGGCAGTGCACAAGATGACGGGACTGCCCGCCGGCATCTTCGGTCTCGAGGACCGAGGGGTGATCCGCCCGGACGCCTGGGCCGACATCACCCTCTTCGATCCGAAAACCATCGGCGGCCGTGCCACGTACGACCGGCCGAGAGAAAAACCACTCGGCATCCCCTACGTCCTCGTGGCCGGCGTGGTGGTCCTGGACAAGGGGAAGCACACGGGGAAGCTGCCAGGAAAGGTGTTGCGGCACCAAAAGCAGGAAAAACGGGGGCAGTAGAAAAGTAGTACCGGAGTCACAGTTCCGGCACGGGGAACTCCCTGTCCCAGTGCACGTCGTCCTTGCCCTCCACGTGGTTGGCGTAGCGGGCGGCGGCAAAGAGGAAATCCGAGGCCCGGTTCATGAACCGGAGAATCCCGGGGTCCACGGATTCCGATCCCGCGAGGGTCACGATGTTGCGTTCCGCCCGGCGGCACACGGTGCGGGCCGCGTGAAGCAGGCCGGCGACGCGGCCTCCGCCGGGCAGCACGAAGGCAGTGAGCTTACTCGTGGATTCCTCGAACCGGTCCACGGCCCGTTCCAGGAAGGCGATGTCCTCCTTGCCGGGAGCCGGGACCGGGGCCTGGCTCCCCGGCGCCACGGCGAGGGCGGAAGCACAGCAGTAGAGGCGGTGCTGGAGGAACTCCAGGGTCTTCTGGAGGAGGGCTTCGTCGGTGAAGGCGCGGGCCGTTCCCACCCAGGCGGAGGTCTCATCCACCCCACCGTATGCCCGGACCCGGAGTGAATCCTTGGGTATCCGGGTTCCGTCCCCCAGGGACGTCTCCCCAGAGTCCCCCGTGCGGGTGTAAATCCGTGCAGCCATGGTCTTGCATTCCTCGATTCGTATGGGCCTGGCAGGCTGCTATACCCTACATGAAACTTCCCGCATTGCCCACACCGGGCCGGGAAAACCTCAGATGAAGTCACTCTCCGTGATCTCGTTCATCCTGCGAATGCATATGGCCACCGTCTTGGCGCAAAGGGTCAGAAAGAAAACGAAGCCGAAGAGGGTCTTCGCCCACGCCTCCTCATCCGGGGGCACGTCGAAAGAGCCGTCCATGAAGTAGAGTCCGAGCAGGAATGCCACGGCCACGAACTGCAGAGTGAAGGACTTCAGCTTGAACGACCTGGATTGCCACACGATCACGGCCAGCACCACTTCCACGAGCCAGGTGAGAAAATCCCCCGCCAGCAACCCCAGGAACAGAAAGGGTGCCACGCTCTCCGGCTCCGAGAAGGACCAGGCGATGAGCACCAGGTAGGACCCCCACGCGAAGAGGGAGGCCAGGATCCTCCCCAGGGCATGCCGCTTCCGGATGAGATTCCTCTGCGCCTCCAGGGAGATCCGAAAGTCCCGGGGAAGCTCCGCCAGGACCTGGCCCGGAATCTCATCCAGGCTCCGGTAGGTCCGGCCGTCCAGGGTGACGCTCGAGCCGGACGGCCCGGTGGAAAACTCGTAGACCTCGGTGGACCGCGTCGAGGCGGCCTCGGGCAGGGTGTGGGAGTGCGCATTTTCCGCCATGCCTTTGAACCAGTGGCGATATTCGACCGGAACCTCCTCCAGGCTCGAGTAGACCCGGCCGTTCACCTCGTAGGTGGTCTCTCTCTCCACCACGGCCCCGGGCAGGAGTTCTTCCAGGCCATTCCCGGGCGCTTCATCCGCCCCGGCGGGCTCGAGTATGTCCACCACGCCTTCGGAGCCGAGCAGTTCGCGGATACTGGGCGGCAGGGATTCGAAGGTGGAATACTCCCTGCCGTTCACAACGTACCGCGTGACCCCATCCTCGGTGAGGGTCTGGATGTCCACGTCCATGAAGCGGCTGACGTCACCCTTCTCGTTCATGGCCTGTATCCCCCTCCTCTCATCCCAGACATCGTCATCACGAGTCGGTTCTGAACAGAAAAAACAGGAAGGTGGGCCTCGTTCGGAAGGGAATGCGGTCGCGGAGGTTCGGGCGACATTCAGGGGAGAATAGTTCCTTGTTGTACCAGGAACTAAAGAGGGGCGCGGCTACAGGATGTTACCGGCGCCCCTCAAGCTTCCGTCTCCGAAAAATTAGTCCCTGCACGGGATGGAAGCATGGGAAAATCGAATTTCCCGGTCTTGGTTCTCCTACTGCACAACCCTGACGGTCTTCACCACCGATATGAATACATCCACGCCTGCTGCGGCCGCGCACTGGAAGTGGACGACGAGGCCCAGGGCCTCCGGGGGTACCGGCAGGATCACGTCAAGGTGCCCGTTGCTGTCGGCAATGCCGGAGACAAGGGGATACCCGAGGATCTCCACGGAGCCGAAAAAACCCGGAAGGGGAACGGGCGGAATCGTGACGAGGCCGAAGGCCAGGAGAATTCTGTCTCCTTTCTTGCGCTCGCATCGCAAGAGAAACGGCTTGCCGACCGGGGCCGTGCCCGCAGCCAGGATCTTGGGAAGCACGGGAGTGAAGACGATGCGATGGAGGGCGCCGGGAAACTGCGTCAAGTAGTAGAGGGCGCCGTCCGAACCGACGAGGGCATCGCCCACGAAGCGGATGCCGGTGGCCCAGTCCTGGGTGTTGGGCTGTCCCGACACGGGTGGTGCAATCGACCAGGCAGTTCCGGTCTTCTTGAGCCGCCGCACGAAACCACCGTAGTATTCCACGTAGAAGGCGTCCCCCTCGTATCCGTTCCCGAACCCGGCGCTGCCGCCGAGACGGTTGCGGTAGCGCGTGAAGGAGACGATGGAGGCCGGATTCATCCCCACGCGATTGTATCCTCCAATGGGGAACGTCACGGCCGGGAGTCCGCCCGAGCAGCTCGAAAACCGGCCGGGTCCTTCATACCAGGGCCAGCCGAAGTTCTCTCCGCCCTGGACCGACTCGTTCAACTCCTCGTAGGTGCGCAGGCCCACATCCGCGATGTAGAGGCTGCCGGTGACTGGATCCACGTTGAACCGGAATGGATTTCGCAGCCCGAAGGCCCAGGTCAGCCGGGCGTTGTCGTTGGGCCCGGAGAACGGATTTCCTTTCGGGGTGATGAGCGATTTGGGGGGCGGTCCACTCCCCGCCTGGGGCAGGCGGGATACGTCGATGCGCAGGATGACGCCGCGGAGATCCGAGACATCCTGGGCGGAACAGGAACTGGCGTCGTCTCCGATGCTGACGTATAGCATCCCGTCCAGACCGAACCTGCAGGTGCCTCCGTTGTGGTTGGAGGCGAGGTCCGGAATGTCGGTGAGGATGAAATACGGGGCGCCGAGCTTCAGGTTCGTGCTGGCGGGACCGACCAGATCCCCCGTGACGCCGTACATGACCAGCCGCACATTTTGCGGCGACGAATGGTTGTAGTAGAAGTAGAGGTACGGCCGCGCCGGCCAGCCCGGATCCGCGGCCACACCCAGAAGACCCCGTTCATTGCCGGCGGTGTTGACGCCCGGAATCGTGCCCAGGGTGCCGACCGATCCCCCGGCAAAGACCTTGATCCGGGCAGAGCGCTGCTCGACCAGGATGACCCGGCCGTCGGGCAGGAACGCCATGCCCACGGGCTGGTCGAAGCCCGTGGCCAGGGTCTGGTTCGTGAATCCATCCGGCAGGGTTTGCGCGAACGCGCTGCCGAGGATTCCCAGCAGCGCAGAGAAGAATATAGCTTTGGTTTTCATCTGCTTGTGTCCTTTCGATACGTGAGCGGCGTAGAAGAAGGCCGGTCTCGCGAGTTCGCGAGACCGGCCTTCTTCTACGCCGCGATCAAATGCTTGTCGTAAACTAAGTAATATTTACTCGTCTCCGCCGAGCAATCCCGATCTCAGCAGAAAATAGAGGAGTTGCATCACGGCCGCCAGGGCCGCGGCCACATAGGTCATGGCGGCGGCGCCCAGCACCTGTTTGACGCCTTCCGCCTCGGAGCGGCTGACGATGCCGTACTCCGCCAGGATCACCTTGGCCCGGGACGAGGCATTGAACTCCACCGGCAGGGTGATGAGGGTGAACACCACGCCCACGGAGAAGAGGACCACCCCGATTCTCACGAGGCCCAGGGTGTTGGCGAACATTCCGAACATGATCAGGAAAAAGGAGAGGTTGGAGGTCATAGCGGCCACCGGGGCGATGGTACTCCGAAGGAACAGGGGCCTGTAGTGCTGCTGGTGCTGGAGGGCGTGGCCCGCCTCGTGGGCCGCCACGCCCACGGCGGCCACACTCGGACTGTCGTGGACGTCCGGCGAGAGGCGGAGCGCCCGGCGCATGGGATCGTAGTGGTCGCTCAGCATTCCGCCCGTTCGTTCCACCGGGACTCCATGGAGTCCGTTTCGATCCAGGATCATCCGGGCCACCTGGGCGCCAGTGAGGCCGGACGCGGTGCCCACCCGGGAGAACCGCTGAAAGGTCCCTTTCACCTTGAGAGACGCCCAGATGGAAATCAGCAGGGCCGGGGCCATAAAGGCCATGAAGAGCGGATCGAACATGAATCCGAAGATCAACATGGAGTGCCTCCTCGGGGCGAATCAGGCCATGAACCGTACGGGCCGGCCAATCCCTGTCCTGGGTCAGGATACCGGATAGCTCTATACATTCATTTGTGAAACCCTTCCAGGGTATCGACCCTGGTCGGCCGGCTCCTGTAAAGGACAGCAAGCCGGTCAGATACGCTCGTTTCCAGCTGAGATAACGATTCAATCGAGAAAAAGCGCAAAAAATGTAGGCGATCCATGGGTTCGGAGCCTGGCTCCGGCACCGTGAGGAGAACCGCTTGAAGGAACCGCGGCCCGCGCATCTCAAGAAGAACATCCAGAGCGCTTTGAAGGACGAAAATCTCCGGGAAGCCGTGGCCCGAGCCACGGCCACAGCCCTGGCGAAACGCGCCCGGATCGTGGACCAGACCCCACACTGGGAATCCCTACGGGCCGAGGCTGCACGGATCAAGCGCGACGTCGTCGACCACCTCGACGAACATCTGGAAGCGTTCGAGGCGGCCTGTGCTCGTGGCGGCATCCAGGTCCACTGGGCCCGTGATGCCGCCGAAGCCTGCGCCCGAGTCCTGGAAATTCTCCAGGACCAAGGCGTCACCGAGGTGGTCAAGTCCAAGTCCATGGTCACCGAGGAGATCGGCCTGAACGCCTATCTGGAGGCCCACGGCATCGCCTCCCTGGAGACCGACCTCGGGGAGTACATCGTCCAACTCGCGGGCGAGATGCCCTCCCACCTCACGGCCCCCGCCCTGCACATGAGCCGCCGGGACATCGGTCGACTCTTCGCCGAGAACCTGGGCACGACGTACACGGAGGACCCGGAGTCCCTCACGGCCGTGGCCCGGGAACGGCTCCGTGACCGATTCCTATCCGCGGGCGCCGGCATCTCAGGCGTCAACTTCGGCCTGGCCCGGGAGGGCGGATTCGTGGTGGTGGAGAACGAGTGCAATGCCACCCTCACCATGCACCTTCCCCCGATCCACGTGGCCGTCATGGGCTTGGAGCGCCTGATCCCCTCCCTCGAGGATCTGCCCGTGCTCCTGAAACTCCTGCCCGCCAGCGCCACGGGTCAGGCCATGACCTCGTACGTGCACTCCATCCAGGGGCCGCGTGGAAGCCGGGCCGTGCACGTCATCCTGGTGGACAACGGCCGCACCCGGATCCTCGCCGATCCCGACCTGCGCGAACTCCTCCACTGCATCCGGTGCGGCGCCTGTCTCAACGGCTGCCCGGTCTACCAGCGAGTCGGCGGCCACGCCTACGGCTGGGTCTACCCGGGTCCCATCGGCGCGGCCCTCATCCCCCTCTTCCTGGGTCTGGACGCGGCCCGAGACCTGCCCTTTGCTTCGAGCCTCTGCGGCGCCTGCTTCGACATGTGTCCGGTTCGCATCGACCTGCCCCGCCACCTCCTCCGACTCCGCAGCGACGTGACGGCGGCCGGCCCGATCCCGGTGGCCGAGAGGCTGGCACTCAGGGCGTGGAGCTTCGCGGCGACCCGGCCCCGGATATACCGTGTCCTCGCCGCGGCCCAGCGTATCTGGAGCCGCCTGGGCATCCGCATGCCCGTGCGGGAATGGACCCGTACCCGGGACTTTCCTCCCGCGGCCCCCAGGCCCTTTTCCACCCTGTGGAACAAAGAGGAGGAGAACGCATGAGCCGCTCGGCGCGGGAAGATATCCTCGGGGCCGTCCGTTCCGCCCTGACCCGGAAGCGCAGCGACACCCCGCAAGAAACAAAAGCCGATCCGCGGGCCGACATAGCCGCGGGTATTGAACGCGTCACACCCGCCACCACCGAGGCCCTTGTGGCACAGTTTGCCGGACACCTCGAGGCCATCGGTGCCGACTTCCGGCGCGCACCCACCGCGGCCGATGCAACAGGGGCCGTCGCCGAATACCTCAGAAACGCCGGCGCCCGGACCCTCGCGTTCTCTCCGGCACCCGGTCTCGAAGCCCTGGGATCCGGCCTCGTCGCGGAAGGCTTCGAGGTGGATACCCTGGACGAGAATCAATCGCCGGACCCCCACGCCCGCCTCGCAGCCGCCCACGCCGCCGTCACCGGCACGGACTTCGCCCTGGCCGATACGGGCACCCTGGTCTTCACCCCCGAGACCCTGGCCACCCCCCTGCACGCGACCCTTCCCCCCTGCCACGTGGCCGTGGTCTCCCTCCGTTGCCTGGTCCCCCACCTCTGGGCCCTCTTCCAACAACACCCCGAGGTCATGGCCGGCCCCCTGTTCTTCGTCACCGGCCCCAGCCGCACCGCCGACATCGAGAAGCAGCTCGTCCTCGGCGCCCACGGGCCCTCCAAGGTGCTGGTGGTGGGGATTGAGGATTGACCTCGGCCGGATGGGAACAGGAGCAAATCCGCTGAATCTCGGATATTCTATTTTTTTCGAAAAAACCCTGTAACCCGATCCGGTTCTCCACGACTCAGGGGCTGATCGCCGTTCCCCCGGCAACGGAGCAGCACCATGGATCGGGCTCGACTGCGAGACATCATCCGGAACTTCCCCGAGAACGGCATGAAACGTCTCCTGGAAGATTCCGGAAACATCCGCGACCTCCTGGCCCTCACGGGCAGGAACCTGGAAAACGACATCGATCTCGAACAGTCCGTGTCCGTGAAGGCCACCTTCGTCAAGGGCTCCTACCGACACACGGCAGCGGACGTAGTGCTTCGTGCACCCCTCGTGGCCACAAGGGCCGGGACAAGGAATCTCTGGATCTACATCCTCATCGAGCACCAGTCCAGGCCGGATGTGGCCATGCCGCTCCGGCTGCTGGAGTACGTCCTGGAGGTCTACCGGTTCCAGGAGCGTGAATGGAAGCGGATCCGCAGAGCGCACACACGCTTCTATCTGGAGCCCGTGCTGCCCGTGGTGTTCTACACCGGCACCCGGCCATGGGACGACGTGGGCACCCTCGTGGACCTCGTCATGCCGGGCGAGCGATTCCGGAATGAGATCCCGGTCCTGCGTCCCCTGTTCCTGAACCTGCCGGCGATGGAGCCAGGGATCCTCGAGGGAGTGGGTGGATTCTTCGGGTGGGTGCTCCGGTTGGTTCAGGCCCGGAAGTCGAGGCCGGTCGTATTCCGGCGGCTCCTGGTGCACATCATCCAGCACCTCGAATCCATGCCCGAGACGGACCGGCTCCGCTGGGAGACGTTTCTTGAGTACATTCACGCCCTGGTTTATCATGAAAGACATCCTGCGGAGCAGTCTCGACTCCACCGGGAAATCGAGGCGTCCGTGGATTCGGATACCCACCGACGGGAGGTGTGCAGGATGGGCAAGACCATTGCCGAGGACCTGATGGACAGGGGTCGTGTGGAAGGGCACGCCCGGGGCCAGCTCGAGAATGCCCGCGCCACCCTGATCCGGCAGCTGGGCATACGGTTCGGCGAGGTCCCCGAGGAGACCGTGGCCGTCATCCAGGCCACGAGCGATCTGGAGCGGTTGAACACCTGGCTGGATCAAGTGGTCACGGCCGATTCCCTGGAGGACGTCGGTATCGAAGCATAACTTCAAAAGCACGACAACCGGCGTGATCCAGGCCACACATGACGAGACTCCTGTCACGACCCGCTATCAGGTTCCAGGATGACGATGGCGTTGGGCCACCGGTGCATCCAGGTCAGCCCGAGGACCGGGACTTCTCGGTACCGTTGCCCTGCGAGATGCAGTAGAGGTACGTGCTGCCGCGGAGGAAGATCTCGCCCCGCGAGATCGCCGGAGAGGCCAGGAGCTCCTCGCCGATGGTACAGCTGGCCAGTTCCTCGTAGTTGCGCCCGGCCCGGATGATCCGGGTCTGTCCACTGACGGCGAAGAAGTAGACCTTGTCGTCGCCCGCCACGAGCGAGGCGAGGTGCCGGCCGCCGAGGCGTTTCTTCCACACCTGCTTTCCCGTATCCGCCTCCAGGCAGGTGGCCACCCCCCCGTCGCTGACGAAATAGAGCAGGCCCCCGTAGAGCACCGGCGAGGGACACTGGGGTATCCCTCTCTTGAGCTGCCACACGATGTTCGTTTCCGTCACATCCCCCTCGCCCTGGAGATTGATGGCGAAGGCGCCCTTGGGGCCGTGTGTCCCGCCGAGGACGTAGGCCCTTTTGTCGTCCGAGACGATGGAAGGCACGCACTGGGTCAGGGGGATCTTGCACGACCAGATCAGGCGGCCAGTGCGCACCTCGTAGGCAAGCGCTCGCTCGCACGTGGCGAGGAGAAGCGCGGGGCGGTCGCCTATGCGCGTGAGGTGCGGGGTGTCGTAGGAATCGAATCCGCCGGGCGGACGCACCTGCCAGACGACCTTGCCCGTCTCCTTGTCCAGCGCCGTCAGGTGTCCGGAGGCGATCATCTGGTCGATGCCCTCGAGGGTTCCCTGCCACTCCGGCATGAAGGAGTAGATCACCAGGTTCTCGAACAGGATCGGAGAATCGGCGGCACCATACCGCAGGTAGGTATTGTATTTCGGCTCCTCCTTCTTCCAGAGAAGGTTCCCGTCGAGGTCCAGGCAGGCCAGTCCCATGCCGAAGTCCACCACCAGGTGCTTGCCGTCTGTGGCTGGAGTCGGGGTTGCATAGGAGTTGATGCGGTGCTTCTGTCCTCCCGGAGCCTGGAACACAGGATTCTGCCAGCGGATTTCACCGGTGGTGCGGTCGAGGCAGATCACGGACCGCAACAACGCAGTCCGCGGCACCAGGGCGTTGAAGAGCACGAACTGAAGGACGGCGGCCACCAGCACCGCCATCGCCCCCACGGTTCGCAGGGTGGTGCCCCCTGCCCCTTCACCCTTTCGAGCGAGGAAGAACACCCAGACGGACCAGACAGCCGCCAGGCACAGGGGCACGCTGGCCAGGATCAGCTCCTTGAACAGGATGGGACCGTGCCCCTTTGTACCGGGCACCGCCAGGTGATAGAAGACCGCAGCCGCGACGAGCAGCAATGCACCCAGCACGCGCCAGGACGAACGAACCCCCACCCATCCCACGGCGGCAACCAGACCCACAACCGCCACTCCGCCGCTGATGCGCCAGGCCCGGTTGGCGGAACCGGGATCGATCAGGTCCTTCATCGCGAGCATCAGCACGACACCGACGACGAACAGGCAGAACGCCCCCAGCGCTGTAAAGCGGTCCAGACCGAAGACGAATTTTTTCCACCCGCTGGCGCCGGCGGGGCGACTCCGCCCGGCGACGAGAGAAACCAGAGCCAGGAGGAGCAAACCGAGACCGATGGTATAGACGACCCATCGCGAGACGACACCCACCGTCCCCTCGTACGCGGTGGTGACGAAAACCTTGTCTTCCCACACGATGGGAGAGGAGATACTGTCGCCGACGATGGCGGTCTTCCACCGGACGTTGGTCTCCGGCCCCCACTTCTCCGGGAGCCCTTTCTCGGCCGACACGCCGGTTCCATCCCCTCGCCAGCCGGGCCAGTTCTGGGAAGCGGCCAGAGAGGACAAGGTAAACAGGGCCAGACACAGCCCGATAGCACGCGCGGTCATATGCATGGTGGCTCCACTCAAGTTCTCCAACCCGGACAGCACGGCCCGGGGACGGCTTCCCCACGTTCAATCCTGAAACAGACAGTCTGTCTCCTGGACGCCGGCGAGTCAATCCCTCTTCATGGAGTCCTGAGAGCAGAACAGCTTCACCGGTGGTGGCCAGCGGTCTCCATGGGCTCGGAATAATCGTTGGACCGGAACTGAAAGGCCCAGTCTGTCCAATAATGGGGTCAACCAATCCCGTTCAAGAGCTTGAAAGAGGTCGAACGCCCCCATTTTCGGTAACTCACCCCTCTTCAGTTTTTCCGAAGCGTGAACTGATCAGGCAGGTATCCCGGTGTGAGGGAATAATCTTGTTGATCAAGGTTCCATTGTGGACATGCGTTGATCCCACGGAGCCGGAGCAGTGACTTACCGCTTGCGCAGTCTTTGCCGATCCGGTATCTTTGGACGAGGTATCGGAATCGGGCTCGACTGCAGAGCACGACGGCGTCCGTGGAGAACAACGTCATGCGGATCCTCACAGTCCTGTCCCTCCTGACCGCGCTCACCCCTTCCCTCGTCTCGGCCCAGCCGCGCGACGGCGACATCATCGTGACCAACGGATCCGACCTCGTAATCCTCGACCCGAGCAACGGGCGAACGACGACCCTTGTCGGAAGATTGTCCGCGTACACCGTGACGGACGTCGCCATGGATGCGGGCAATCGAGATCTGCTCGTGTCGGCGGCCGACAACCGCGGTACGGGGATCCTCGCGTCCGTTGGTCCGACCGGGAAGGTGACCGTGCGCGGGGCCGCAGCGAACTTCTATCCGGACGGGCTGGTACTCGACCACGACGGACAGTGGCTGATTCCCAACGCTGTGGCCAATCCTCCCGCGCTGTGGTCCATGGACGACGCCACCGGCGTGATCAGCACGCTCCTGGTCGCCACGACCTTGCCGTCCCCCCCGGTCCTCCCGATTCGCGACGTGGTCATCGACCGGTCGACAAACGCGACGCCCCTGGTGTTCGTGACGAAGTTGGGTCTTCTTTGCCGCACCGACCAGCAGGGCCGGATCACCATCATCCGCGTTTTCGGCACCCTCGACCTGGACGACATCGAGCTGGACCAGAACACCGGACACTACCTCCTGTGCGCCCGGCGAAACCCGTCGACGATCGGACTCTCTGACAAGGCCGGCGTCCTGACTCCGCTGACCACAGCCATCTGGTTCCCCTTCGCCGCCAGGTTCGCCGGGGACGGCACGGCATGGATCGCCGCCGGGCACGGCGTCTACCGCATCGACATGCAGGGCCGCATTCTGTCAATGTACAACTCGGTGTGCCCGGGCGCCCACGGCATCGAGGTCTTTGGCCGGCGGCGTCTCGTCTGCCTCGGAAGCGGTCTGCCGGGCACCACGGTCCAGGTACGTTTGCACAGCCGCAAGGCCGGGGACGGGGGTCGTCCGTACCAGCTTGCCTGCTGCTTCCTGCGCGGCGGAGGCATCCGCATGCCCAACGGCGAGTGGCTGAATCTCGTACCCGACGACCTGTTCCTCCTCTCCACGTCGAACCTCGCCCCGGGGATCTTCCAGGGCTTCAGCGGCACGACGGATCCGGCTGGCAAAGCCACGGCATTCATCCGACTCCCGGGGTCACTTCCCACCGGCTTGAAGGTCCCGGTCTTCGTGGCCGGAGTGATCCACGACGGGCAGCGCGTTCGAACCGTGACCCAGGTGCACGCGTTCGCGCTGAATTGATCTCCGGTTTGTGCGAGTTGTAGATCCGCTCATAGCGGGATAGACACTGGCCGCCGTTCTCACGCGCGGATCACGAACTCGTGGTCGTTGCTGAACTCGAGGAAGTAGCCCGGCGTGTAGGTCACGAAAGCGATGTGGAAACGCAGACCCACGAGAGCCGGTGCAGCGGGAATCGCGACCCGGAGCACGGCGTCGCCGGCGGCATCCAGGCGGCCGGACGCGCCGAGAAAGATGGCGTTGAATGCGCCGGTTAGGGTCCCGATAAAGAGGGGATCCACGTCCAGGGGGATTCGCCCGCCGGTCACCATTACACCGCCGGTGCCGAAGGAGGCGGCGACCTGGTATGCTGCGCCGGGGAATCCCCGGAGTTCGAGCGGAACGACGGCACCGGGACGGGAATACGGAGCGGACAGGGATTCGATGAGCACGGCGTTGAACACGCGAAAGTCGGCGATGCAGGCGCCGGCGTATCCGTGCAATCCCAGTGCGCCGATCCCCGGTTTAACCGCCCGGCTGGTTGAACCGAACGTCCGCTCCCAGGTGCCGTCATCCGCGACGTCGATGGAGGCCTGGTAGCGCTGGTCATGCACGATCAGACGGATCCTGGCGCGCGTGAAATGGGGGGCGAGCTTCCAGCCCACAGCGCCGCCGGGGCCGGTGGGCTGGGGATGGAACTCGCCGAGGAGCACCGTGTCGAAGCCGGTGCCGGCCGACGGACTGCCGTTGATGACCTCGAGGACGACCAGGTCCCGGCCGTAGGTCGGATTGTTGGCGCGGACCGTGACGCCGCCGCGCTGCGTGGCGGGAGCGGCCGGGTTGTGGACCACGAGGCACTCGACCGCGGTGTCGGCAATTGCATAACGCTGCACGGTGGCATACTGGCGGATCGTCGAGACGGAAGCCTGTGCCGCGCTACCGGTGGCGGTCCAGACACCGCGGTCCACGCGCCAAGGGCCGGCGAGGGGGCCCGGCGGGTAGTCGAACCGATCCATGAAGATCTGCGCGCCGGCCGAGGTCGCCGTCAGCAAAGCGGTAGCGACGAAAATCAGGAAATTACGCATCACTGCAGTATAACGCTCCCGTGACCTGATGACGTGTAGAAATCCAGGCCCTCCGGCCGGTCGACCGGTGCAGATCCGCTGAATCCTGATTATTTTCAAAATACCCTGTAACTCGATCCACTTCGCCACGACTCAGGGGCTGAATACCGTTCACCCGGCAACGGAGCAGCACCATGGATCGGGCTCGACTGCGGGACATCATCAGGAACTTCCCCGAGAACGGCATGAAGCGCCTACTGGAAGATCCCGGGAACGTCTGCGACCTCCTGGCCCTCACGGGCAGGAACCTGGAAAACGACGTCGACCTCGAACGATCGGTGTCCGTGAAGGAGACCTTCGTCAAACGCTCCTACCAGCACACGGCGGCGGACGTGGTGCTCCGTGCACCCCTGGTGGCTGAGAGGGCTGGGAAGAGGAACCTCTGGATCTACATCCTCATCGAGCACCAGTCCAGGCCGGAGGTGGCCATGCCGCTCCGACTGCTGGAGTACGTCCTCGAGGTCTACCGGTTCCAGGAACGTGAATGGAAGCAGGGCCGCGGATTGCACGTGCGCTTCTGCCTCGAGCCCGTACTGCCAGTTGTGTTCTACACCGGAACCCGGCGATGGGACGAGGTGGGCACCCTCGTTGACCTCGTCACGCTGGGAGAGCGGTTCCAGAACGAGATCCCCGTCCTGCACCCCCTGTTCCTGAACCTGCCGGCCCTGAACCCGGCGGTCCTCGAGAGCGAGGGCGGGTTCTTCGGGTGGGTGCTCCGGCTGGTGCAGGCCCGGAAGTCGCGGCCGGGTGTTTTCCGGCGGCTCCTGGGGCGCATCGTCCGGCACCTCGATACCATACCGGAGGCGGACCGGTTCCGCTGGGAGGCGTTTCTTGAGTACATTCACGCCCTGGTATATCATGAAAGGCACCTTGCGGAGCAGCCTCGACTCCAGCGGGAGATCGAGGCGTCCGTGGCCAAGGATACCCACCGACTGGAGGTGTGCAGGATGGTCAAAACGATTGCCGAGGACCTGATGGACAGGGGCCGGCTCGAAACGGCCCGTGCCACCCTGATTCGACTGCTGGGTGTACGATTCGGCGAGATCCCCGAAGAGACCGTGGCCATTATCCAGGCCGCGAGCGATCTGGAAAGGCTGAACACCTGGCTGGATCGGTTCGCCACGGCCGATTCCCTGGAGGATGTGGGTATCGAGCCGTAGTATCGGTTGCACGGCCTCCAGCTCATTCCTGGTCCGAGACTCCATGAAAGTCGGCTCCGGACCCCTGCGGCGTCGGCCAGGGACCCGAGCGTGAAGCGTCCCAGCACCAGTGCGGTTACCGGGGCACTGAATACCCATCCACCCAGCTTGTAGAACAAGTCCCCGTATTCTTCATCACTGGGGGGGGGGATGCCCCAGACCACAGCGGTGAACGAAATCCCGAGGAGCAAGCAGCCTGTGGGTAAACTGGCGCGAGGCCCGAATCCAGGACACCCGGGTGGGAATCTTCGGGCCCTAGAAACACCGGTGCCGGAGGAAACCTTGAGACGGTCGGCCGGACTCACTACGATTCCCGGATCTGCAACCTCGAAAGACAACCACCGGACGCCGGCCATGACCACGAGACGCGCCACGATGAACGACACCTGGGAGGAAACCCTCCGGGCTCTGGAGGAGAAGGGCCTCCGTCGGCACTTGAAGACCGTGGATGCCGGCGGCCTTCCCCGGATACGACTGAACGACACGACCTATCTCAACCTGGCCAGCAACAACTATCTCGGCTTCACCCACCACCCCCGGCTCATCGCTGCGGCGGCCCGGGCCCTGGAGACCTACGGCGCCGGCGCCGGCGCTTCCCAGCTGATCTGCGGCCGCGCGGAGGTGCACGCGGACCTCGAGGAAGCGCTCTGCAAGTTCAAGGGCGTTGAAGCCGCCCTGGTCTTCTCCTCGGGCTACGCCGCCAACGTCGGGGTTCTGACCTCCCTGGTGGGCCCCAGGGATCAGATCTTCGCCGACAAGCTCAACCACGCCAGCCTCATCGACGGCGCGCGGCTCTCCCGGGGCGAGGTTCATCGTTATTGCCACCGCGACCCGGATCACCTCGCCCGCCTGCTCCATGAACACCCCGGTCAAGGACAGCGGTTCATCGTCTCCGACGGGGTCTTCAGCATGGACGGGGATATCGCCCCCCTGCCGGACCTGGTGGCCCTGGCCGAACAGCACGATGCCGTCCTCGTCCTGGACGACGCCCACGGCACCGGCGTGGTGGGCCCGGGCGGCAAGGGCACGGCCGCACACTTCGGCCTCGAGGACCGGGTCCCGGTGCAGATCGGCACCTTCTCCAAGGCTCTGGGCGCCCAGGGCGGTTTCGTGGCCGGCTCCCGGACGCTCATCGACTTTCTCGTGAACCGGGCCCGGTCCTTCATCTTCAGCACGGGGCTTGCACCGGCCAGCGCCGCGGCCTCCAAAGAAGCGCTCCGCGTCCTCGAGGAGGAGCCCGATCTCCTTGAGCGCCTGCAGTCACACCTCCGGCGGCTCCGCGAAGCCCTCCTCGACCGTGGATACACCCTCACGGGTTCACCTCCCGCGCCCATGATCGCCGTGATCATGGGAGATCCCGGAGATACCCTGGACCTGTCCGCGCACCTCCTGGACCGGGGCATCCTCGCCCCGGCCGTCCGCCCGCCCTCCGTGCCCGAGGGAACGAGCCGCATCCGCCTCGCTCCCATGGGGACGCATGTGCCAGAAGAAATCGAACGGGTGGTGGAGGCCTTTCCAATGCGGAGACGGCCGCCCGCGTGTCCTTGATGCGGGCGAAGATTGGCACTAGGGACTCAGAAACCAGAACAGGAGACATCCCATGATTCCGGAGACCCGCCCCGAAGACATTGCTGCCTGGGACAAGGCGCACGTCTGGCATCCCTTCACGCCCATGGGCCCGTACCTGGACGGGGATCCCGTGGTGATCCAGCGGGGCGAGGGCGTGCGCATCCAGGACATCCACGGCAACTGGTACTACGACGGCTCCTCGTCGGTGTGGGTCAACGTCCACGGCCACAATGACGCCGACCTGAACCAGGCCGTCCGGGATCAGCTGGACCACATCTCCCACAGCACCCTCCTCGGCCAGGGGAACGTGCCCTCCACCCTCCTCGCCCGGCGCCTCGTGGAGGCGGCCCCCGAAGGCCTCGTCCGGGTGTTCTTCTCCGACAGCGGCGCCACGGCCGTGGAGGCGGCCCTGAAGATCGCCATTCAATACTGGGCCAACCTCGGCCAGGATAAGAAGAAGCACGTCCTGGGCTTCACCACCAACTACCACGGCGATACCCTGGGCGCCATGAGTGTCGCCCCGTACGAGGCGTTCCACTGGCCCTTCCTCGATCTCCTGCACCCCAATCCACGGGTGCCCTATCCGTACATCTACCGCTACCCCGGGCGACCCGACGAGGACGAATGCTGCCGGCAATCCCTGGCCGAGGTCGACCGCGCCCTGGCCGAGAACCACGACAGCCTTGCCGCCGTCATCGTGGAGCCGGTCCAGGGGGCCGGGGGCATCATCCCGGCGCCCCGCGGCTTTCTTGCCGGGCTGCGCCGGACGTGCGACCGCCACGAGGTACTGCTCATCGTGGACGAGGTGGCCACGGGTTTCGGCCGCACCGGCCCCCTGTTCGCCTGCCACGACGAGGACGTGACCCCCGATCTCCTCTGCCTGGGCAAGGGCATCACCGGCGGCTACCTACCGGTGGCCGCGACCCTCGCCACCGACAGGATCTTCGAGGCCTTCCTGGGCGAGCGCCGCAGGACGTTCTTTCACGGGCATTCATACACGGGAAACCAGCTCGGCTGCGCCGTGGGGCTGAAGAGCCTGGAACGCCTCGCGGCCCTTCTCCCCGAACAGCCCCGGAAGATCGAGTGGATTGCCGGACGCCTGGAGTCGTTCCGGGACCTGCCCTTCGTGGGCGACGTGCGACACCGGGGTTTCATGATGGGATTCGAGCTGGTCATGGACCAAGAGAGCCGCACACCGTTCCCAGCCGAGGCCGCCGCCGGGTACGCGGTCACCGATGCGGCCCGGTCGCGGGGGCTCCTGATCCGACCCATCGGGAACGTGGTCATCTTCATGCCGCCCCTGGCCTCCACCCGGGAGGAGCTGGAGGAGATGCTCTCGATCCTCCAGGCCTCGTTCGAGGCTGCGGCGCCGTCCCTCGAGACGCTGGCCGGAAACGGGAAGTGAGATTCAGCCGCATGAGAGGAATCTTTGTCACGGGTACGGACACGGGCGTGGGCAAGACCGTGGTGGCGGCCGGCCTGGCCCGGCTTCTCTCGGACGCGGGCCACGCCGTGGGCGTCTTCAAGCCCGCCGAGACCGGGTGCCCCGAGGCGGACGCCTGGCCGCAGGACGCCGGGTTCCTCCGGGAGGCGGCTCGCATGGACGAGGACCGGGCCGGGGTGGTGCCTTACGTCTTCGCCGAACCCCTGGCGCCCCTGGTGGCGGCCCGGCGAAGCAGCCGGACCCTCGATGTGGAGGTCCTGGACACGGCCTTAAGAAGCCTGGAAAAGAAATACGAGTTCATCGTGGCCGAGGGCGCGGGCGGCCTGTCGGTGCCCCTTTCGGAACACCTGGACATGGCCGGTTTCGCGGCCCGACACGACCTTCCCCTGGTCATCGTGGCCCGGCCCCATCTCGGCACCCTGAACCACACGTTTCTTACGGTCTACTACGCCCTTTCCCGGGGACTCCGGATGCACGGCGTGATCCTGAACGCATGCGAGGCCGTGGCCGGAGACGTATCCGTCCAGGACAATCCTCGAATGATCGAGGACATGTGCGGGGTGAAGGTCCTGGGCAATATCGGATTCCGGGGGGCCGTCACGAGCCCCGAGGATGCCGCCACCGCCGTGAGGGAAGGGGTGGACGTGAACGAGGTCTTCAAACGATTCAATCTCGAAACAGGAGAACCATGATGCCGGATATCCAGACCCTGCCGCGCAGGTGGGACGACCTGGCCGACCGTATCCTCGCCGGCGAAACACCCGGTCGCGAGGAGGCCCTGTCAATGCTCGAGGCCCCGGACAGTGAAGTCCTGGAGATCCTCGCCGCAGCCTACCGCATCCGCCGCCGTTACTTCGGGAACAGGGTGAAGCTGAATTACCTGGTCAACGCCAAGAGCGGCAACTGCTCCGAGGACTGCGGCTACTGCACCCAGTCCAGCCGGGCGAGTTCCGAGATCGACAGGTACCCCCTCCTGGACCACGCCGCCCTCGTGGAGAGCGCCCAAAAGGCCGTCCAGGTCCAGGCCACCACCTGCTGCATCGTCATGAGTGGCCGGGCCCCCAGCGACCGGGACGTGGACCAGGTGTGCGCTGCCGTGCAGGACATCAAGAAGACGAATCCAGAACTCCGGATCTGCGCCTGCCTCGGATTCCTCAAGGAGGACCAGGCCGAGAAGCTGCGGGCCTCGGGCGTGGACCGCTACAACCACAACCTCAACACGGCCGAATCGTATCACGAGGAGATCTGCACCACGCACACGTACGACGACCGCGTGAACACGGTGAACCGGGTCCGTGAGGCGGGACTCTCCCCCTGCGCCGGCATCATCATCGGCATGGGGGAGTCCCACGACCACATCGTGGACATGGCCTTTTCGCTCCGGGACATCGGCGCCGATTCCATCCCCGTGAACTTCCTGCTCCCGGCCGAGGGAACGAAATTCGGGGACCGGGACACGGGGCTGAATCCCCGGTTCTGCCTGAAGGTCCTGAGCCTCTTCAGGTTCGTCTGCCCGGATCGAGAGATCCGCACCTCGGCCGGCCGGGAGGTGCACCTGCGCACCCTGCAGCCCATGGCACTCTACGCGGCCAACTCCCTGTTCGTGTCGGACTACCTCACCGAACCGGGCCAGGCGCCCCGCCTCGACTTAGACATGATCGAGGACCTCGGCTTCACTACTGGATCTTGAACTTCACGGCGGGCGAGGTGCTCTTGACGATGGAGCCGGAGGAGCCCGACCGGAACACGCCCACGGCCACGTAGATCTCGATGCCGCGAAGGGCCGCCAGGTTGGGGATGGACATGGAGGCCTTGGCCTGGCCCGTGTGGTCCAGGCTGCCCTTGAATCCCGGATAGGCCCCTGTGAGCGTGACGAGGAGGAGCTGATCCAGACCCAGGGGGATCAGGTACCCCTCGGGCAGGGCCAGGTAGTGCGGCAGGGTCGAGAAGGAGGCGCCCGCCACGTAGAGCATCCACTTGAAATAGGGGTCCTTGAAGGTGATGTTCATGGTGGAACCGATACTGCCCGTGCCGTTCAGTATCACCTCGGTGGTGGACATGTCCTGGCGGTTCGACCACGCCACGGCATAGGGCTCGCTGGTGCCCTGGAAGCGCTGGCGCTGGAGTCGGACGGTGTAGGTGCCGGTCACCGTGGGGTAGAACGCCAGGATCTCGAAGGGATTCTTGGTGTGGGCCGAGGACGCCACGACCTTCTTCGCTGGATCCTGGATCACCATGTCGAGGTCCATTTCCAGGACATCGGTGCTGTGGCTGCTGTTGGCCTTGGAGAACCAAAGAGCCACGATGCGGGTCCGGGTTCCCGCCTGGAGCTGGATGGGGATGTCCTTGTACCCGCCCGGGAAGGAGGAGGCGGTGAGGGTTCCGTCCACGTACTGTCTGTCCCGCACCACGGCATCGGCCGCGCTGGCGAGGACGCTCCCGACGCCGTCCTTGTCGGAGAGAACCGGATTCCCCTCCACGTTGTGCCACGCCGACGCCATGAGGATCGCCTTCAGGGTGTAGGTGTGCGTCCTCAGGTTCGAATCCCGGGTGCCGAGGAGGGCGGCCACGCCGCAGGTCATGGGACTCGCGGAGGACGTACCGTTGAAGCCACTGAAGATCCAGGGGCTCTTCTCCGACAGTGACACCACCTCGTCCCCCGGCGCGACCACCTCGGGCTTGTCGTGGCCTTCCGAGGGATTCTTGTACGAGGAGTAATCGGCCATCTTGTCGTCTTCCCAGTCCAGGGTATCCCCGTCGTTGTAGCAACCCGTGGTGGTGACGTTGTAGGCGTTGCCGGGGGTAGTGATGCTGGGTGCCGGAGAGGTGCCCTCGTTGCCGGCGGAGTTGAACATCATGACCCCGAAGTTCCGTATGGTGTAGTCGAACCACCGGTCCAGGAAGTCGATCTTGCCGCGCTTGAGATTCCACCAGGAGCAGTTTCCGTACGAGATCCCGGCCTTGATGCCGAGATCCCAGGCCTTGGGAGCGCCCGCGTCTCCGTGGCCGGTGGCGGAGTAGAGCTGGGGCAGCTCCCGGGCCACGCCGAAGTACTTGGAGTGCTTGCTGCAGATGTTCCCCGCCACCGCCGTGGCGTGGATGTCCGCGTTTCCGGAGTTCAGCCGGGTCACCGTGGGCAGGTACGGATGGCCGGTGGCCACGTGGTCGGGATCGTTGACCATGATCTTGATTGTAGAGCCCTTGCCCGTGATGCCCCGGGCGTGCATCGTGGGCGATCGGAGGGTTGGCTGGGCATTGTGGTTGGTTGTATACCACCTGGGTGCACAGTGGTAGGCGCGGTTCACCCGGGCATCGGCGGCCACCTCCATGATTTCGTTGGCGGGAATCCAGGCGATGACCACGGGCCAGCAGGTGCCCGTGTACGAGACCTCGCAACCTCGAGCCGCCAGCCCCAGAGCCAGGGCCCGGGTGTGCGGGAGGAAGAACTGTTCCGCCGTGTTCCGGGCCACACGACGCGCATCCTCCTGGGTCGAGCCGCCCAACAGGGCCTCCTCCAGCACAAGCCGGAAGTCGGGCACGCCGGGAACGTTCATCCACAGGGCGGTCTCCAGGGGTGTGGTCGCCGGATTCGCCCGGAGCACCCGGCCGTACAGATCCGGCGACAGCTTCTGGTAGTGGGCTGTCTCGAGGTCCGACTCACGGCGGAGGAGCTTGTCCACGTCCACCTCGGTACCGTCCAGCGTCCGGGCGGTCCGGCGGATGATCCCCTTTTCGCGGTCCAGGGTCCTCACCTCGAGGACGGTGAGGCCCTGGTAGACCAGATCGTGACGGGTCCGGGAGAGGATTTCCTGGGCAGTGGAGTCCGCGCTGCAGAAGGTCCAGCCGGCCGGGATCAAGATCAGGGTGAGCACCCAGACGGAGAACACGTTTCGCATGGTGTTGATTTCCTTCTCTTCAGCGCCGAGCCGCAGTCCTCCTGGACACGGCAGCTGTGGTTCCAACGATTCTCCGACGGGAATGCGAGAAGACCCGTGCTCGTACCCCTGTTCCAGGATCAAAGACCCGTAAATGATACCGCATTCCGGAGAAATGATCTGAGCGGAAAATCAGGCGAGGTTCCAAAAAAGTCGCCATGGGCCCCGGTTTTCCGTAGGATCCCGCCCTTTTCTCGAGTTGACACGAGAATTCGAGGAAGTACCATTGCGACTGGAAGCGGCTCGTCGCTCCTTTCCACCACCGGAGGATATCCACCCCATGATCCGACCCGCCCCCGGCATACTCGCATTCTTGACGCTCCTCGTCCTCGTCTCGAGCGTTCCCGCCCAGGTGAAACCCGTCAAGCGCCTGCCTGCAGACGTCCGCAAGGCCATCCGCAAGGCGGTGGAGGGCAACGAAAAGGCCCGGGAGCGCATCTCCGGCGTGGGCCCCCTCACCCGCCAGGCAGCCGAGGAGGTGGTGAAGAAGGTGCTCGGGAAGCGGCGGTTCAAGAAGCTCAAGTCCGGGCGACACACCCACGAGATCGAGGTCGACGGCGCCGTGCTGCAATACACGCTCGTCGTACCCAAGAAATACACCTCCAGGCGCGCGTGGCCGCTGATCCTCTCGCTCCACGGCGCCGGCGGAAACGGTCCGGGAGAGATCGACTTCATCTGGTCCCGGCACCTGTCGAGCTGGAAGGGACTCATCGCAGCGCCTTCGGGCAATCCGCCCGGCGCGCAGTGGTTTCCGGCGCAGGAAGCCTTCGTCCTGAAGGTCCTTGAGGACGTCTGTTCCCGGGCCCACATCGACACGAACCGCGTCTACTGCAACGGATTCTCCAACGGGGGCAACGGCGCCTGGTTCTACGGCGAGAACCACCCCGGCCGTTTCGCCGCCATCTGCACCCGCGGCGGCGGGAATCCCAGCCCCGGCCTCCTCGTGAACCTTCTCCGCGTTCCCACCTACATCATCCACGGGGAGTCAGACCCGGTCATCAAGGTGGATCACGACAGAAAATGTGCCGGAGATCTGAAGAAGCTCGGGTACGAGGTGGTCTACACCGAGGTGAAGGGCGGGGGTCACAAGCCCTTCAACGAGGAGAACCCGAAGGTACTGAAGTTTTTCCTGGATCACCCCCGGGATCCCTGGCCGAAGCGATTGAAGTTCCGCGTGCCGGGAGGAAAGCGGTTCCGGAACCTGTGGCTGGAGGTGCCCGCAGGCGGCAGCCGCACCGTGGTGGTGGCCGAGATGAAGGAGGACAACGTCGTGGAGATCCAGGGCGCTCGGAAGGCGGTGCTCTGGCTGTCGGACAACCTCGTGGATCTGGACCGCGAGGTCGTGGTTCGACTGGACGGCAAGGAGGCCTTCCGCGGCGTGGTGCCACGCAGCCTCGAAGTCCTGGTGACCGACGTCCGGCAGCGGTGCGAGCGACAGAACCCGGCCTGGGCGCGCCTCGATGTGGGCAACGGCTCCTGACGAATTACTCCGCCGCCACCTTCTCCAGCCACGTCGTGATCTTGTCCACGTCGAAGGCGCGGTTGGGCACGGACATGAGAGGCGCGTCCTTCTTCACGGAATGCCGACTCCCGTCCTTGTTCAGGATGAAGAAACAAGGCACGCCGTGAACCCGCATGACCTGGCCGTACTCCCGATCCAGAGAGAGGCCGCGGTGCATGGAGCCCTGGTTCATGCGCACGTGGATGAACTTCTCCTCCAGAACCTGCCGGACCTCGGGGTGGGCCAGGCGCTCCTCCACGGCCATGACGTAGGGACAGTACGGGCCGTACCATTCCAGGAGGACCTTTTTCCCCTCCTTGGCGGCGCGCTCCACAGCGCTCCGGATCTCGGCCCGGATGGGTTCGTCCGCCACGCTGGCATCGGTCAACTTCTTCATGGCCTCACGAACATCGGCCTTGTCCGAGGTGAAGAGCGGCTCGAGGGCCCCGTCCCGCAGGGCGTCGATACGCCGGCAGGCGCCCGATCCCACGGCCGTAGCGGCCGTGAGGTGTTTCAGGGCGGCCTGGGTGTCCCCGGCCTCCACCGCCAGGGTGGCCAGACCGATGTGGGCGTGGATGGTGGCGCTGCACTCCGCGTGGTTCAGCGATTCCTCGAAGTTCTTGCGCGCCCCCTCCACGTCCTTCACGCCTTGCCGGAACTCCCCGGCCTGGACCCACAGGTAGGAGCGGTACGCGTCCGGGATGTCCTTCTTCCGGGCTGCAGCCTCCAGGATTTCGACACCTAGAAGGGCATCGCCCTTACTCTTGGCCCGGGCCGCATCCTGGAGTTCCTTCTTCATCACGATCCGGAAGATGCGCAGCTGGCCGTAGACCGCCCAGTCGGCCAGCACCCTCTTCATGTGCGCCCGGTTCGGGCTTGTCTCGAGGAAGTGCGTCGTGTGCCCGATCACGATGCGCATGTCGCCCCCGGGGCTCGTGTAATTTGGACATGGCCAGGTGACCGTGGGCGTCCGTGCATCCGGGGTCGAGGCCGATGGCCTCCTGGTAGGCCTCGCGCTCCGAGTTGTATCGCTTGTACTTGCAGTAGATCTCGCCCAGCTTCACCAGATCCATGGCGCCGGGCTTCCCCTTCAGGTCCTTCTGCCAGCCGGCGAGATCCTGGCAGGCCTCCCAGCGTTTCAAGGTGTCCTTGTACTCCACGTCCACGTCGAGGGCCTTCTCGTACTCGGCGAGGGCGGCCTTGAAATCCCGAGCGGCCTCGGCCTTCCGGGCCGCCTTGTACGGCGTGGAGGCATCCTGGGCTGTAGCCGCAAATACAAAGAAAGCGAGCAGCCCCAGAGCGGTGATTCCAGAAAGTAAGATTTTCATGGTGAAGTGCCTCGTGCAGCGGAACCCCGATGCAGCCTGCGGGACGCTGCCTTCCCGCCGGCGCTGGACCCCAGGGGTCACGGTACTATTGTTTGAAGCCACCGTCAAGGCCGGGGCAATCGGTTCGCCTCCTCAGGACGCTCTGAGCGCCTGCGCAAGAAGCTCCTCCTCCTCCAGGGCTTGCCCGTCTTTCGCAACCTCGTTCCAGGCCTGCTCCACCCGTGCGCAGGCTTCCCTCCTCGAGAAGCCCAGGCTCTCGAGCGCACCGGAGACAGTCTCGATGTCAGCAGTGTCTGCAATTGCAGACGCCTTGACCACCGGGATCTCCATGAGGGCGGCCGCGTCCGGGCCGGAGTCCACGGAGATCCTCTCCGACCGAGGTCGCCAGTTCAGCCCCGTTTCCATATTCCCCGAGACCTCGAGAAGACCTGCGTGCAACAGCGCGTGGCACCGGGTGCATACAGCGACCTCGTTCGCCGGAAGGGTCCGGCCGCCGTGAGACCGGTATTCGATGTGGTGAGCGTGGAGCTTCCCCCGGTGGCCGCACCCCGGATTTTGACACCTGTCCCCGTCGCGAAGCTTTACCCGGCGGGCAAGGCTCTTCGAATTAATTTTCGGATTCGGTTGATCGATGTCTTCTTCCAGAGCATCCACAGCGGCGTCGCCACCCAGCCTATCAACGCTCTCGGGAGAGACCTCGACCGGACCGTCCCCGGTCATGAGCCTCGTCCGGCGGCATTCCGGACACTGGTGATACAGTATCGTGTATGGGGAATCGTTTCGCTCTCTGCGTCCCTCTGGTGTTCCCTCGGAATCCGTTTCCAGAAATCGCTCCGTCATGTAGAGGATGATGTCCTTGGGCTCCAGCCGCTCTTCCCCCAGGGCCGGCGCGATCTCCGCGCCCGCTTTCTCGAGCGCGGTCTCCAGCCGCTGCTTTTCCTCCAGGGTCAGTTCCAGCGTGAACTTCACCGTCAGGTTGGGGAGACCATACCGGTCGGTGCGAGGGTGAGAGCGGTTTTTCCGGACGGCGTCCTGCACTTCGGCACGGAGTTCGGCGAAGGAGCGGTCCCTGGCGAACGCGAGCCACGATTTCTCGGTATCACTCTTCGCCACGCGTGTGATCAGCTTCAGCGCAGACCAGGAGAGCTTCCCGTTTTCAAACGCCTCCCGGCACAAGGGGAGCGAATCGATGATTTCCGCCACGCGCAAATGCTCGTACGTCTCGGAGCGCTGCATGCCGAAGTGGCGCTCGGCATACTGCATGATGCTGGGATGGCCCAGCTGGAGATACTGCCTGGAGGACGAAAGGGCGGCGAGCAGACGGGCAAAACGCAGCCGGGCACGATTGCCGATGCGGAAGGCCTCGACCAGGTGTGTATGTATCTGATCAGCGGAGGCGAGCGGAACGACGGGAGTGGAGAGGGTGGATGCCGGTGCGGGTGCGATCATCGATAACCTCCAGGTGAAGCATGATTCCCCATGCAGAATAGAAATGAAACGTTGATCGGGTGCGCACCGAAAACCCTAACACATCCCTAACAAAAAGTCACGGACAAAGTACGGGCAAAGTGGAGAATTTCGCTGTCGTTCAGAGGCCGACGTCATCGCCACGAACAATAACTGCTCACCAAAAAATACCATGCTGCTTCACCATGGCCGTAGGTCTCTGGAGCTGCATGATGATCTACTCCTTAATCAGTCTATTTTTTGCAACGTTAGTCTCTTATGGATTCAAATGACTGCAAAACGCATACGTTTT
>CAZAKZ010000023.1:0-48902 GCA_964485695.1 uncultured Planctomycetota bacterium
CTGTCAAACTTCACGAGTCCCCCAGCAGAGCTGGGGGTTTCCCCTTAAAATGAAATCGGATAAGAGATTGACGCCGGATCGGTAGAACCTATTCGGGTCCAAGCCCTAGGGCGTAGGTTCAGGAGCGTACTGACACCGGACAGGTAGAACCTCTTTGGAGCCACGCCCAGAGGACGTGGAATAATGCACGCAATAAAATGAAACGAATCGGCATCCTGACGCTCCAGGGTGACTTCGAGGCCCACGCCGCTGCCTTCACCCGCCTCGGCGTGGAGATGGTGGGAATTCGCACCCCCACCGCTCTGGAGGGCCTCGACGCCCTGGTGATCCCCGGAGGGGAGAGCTCTGCCCTGCTGAAGCTCATGGAGCGGTGGGACTTCCTGGAAGCGATCCGGCGGTTTCACCAGTGCGGGGGCGCCCTCCTGGGCACCTGCGCCGGCCTGATCCTGCTGGCGCGGAGCGTCCGTGGCACAGACCAGGCAAGCCTCGCCCTCCTGGATGTGGCCGTGGAACGCAACGGCTACGGCCGCCAGCGCGAGAGCTTTGCCGTGCCCCTGTCCATCCCGGTTCTGGGAGCGGATCCTCTGGATGCAGTGTTCATCCGGGCGCCCTGCATCACGAAAGCGGGCGCCGGTGTCGAGGTGCTGGCCGAGTACGAGGACCGGCCCGTGCTGGTGCGGCAGGGCCGCGTCCTCGGCGCTTCCTTCCATCCAGAGCTGACGGAGGATACGCGGCTGCAGCGGTTCTTCGTGGAGCTCTGATCACATCGCCCTGAACAGGTCCAACTCCAGCCACCCCACGGTGGCCCCCAGGAACAGGAGGCCGAGCAGGGTGATGAATCCTCCGCTCAGCACCGGCATCACCCGGAACACCACCATTGCCTTGTGGCTGCCATACCGCTCCGCAATGCGGAATCCCTTCACCGTCAAGATGCCGATGGCCACCAGCACCCCCGCCATGCCCAGGCTAAAGACCGCGGCCAGGAAGAGTCCGAATCCGAGGAGGTGGGCCTGGAAGGAGACTGAGACGATGACCAGCCCCGTGGGACAGGGGATCATGCCTCCGGTAATGCCGAGGTAGATGATCTGCCACAGGCCGGGCTTCCCGGCTTTTTCATGGGTAGGTTCGTGGGCATACGTGTGACCGTGGTCGTGGCCGTCATGGTGGTGGTGATCGTGTTCGTGGCCATGGTGGTGGCCGCCGACGAGGTGGACGTGGTCGTGTCCCACCTCCCTTCCGCCTGCCAGGGCCAGCAGGTGTCTGAGAAAGATGAACAGGCCGAGGCCGATGATGAGGCATGCACTCACGAGTTCCAGCCACCAGATGACCTTGTCTCGCCGGATGGTATAGGTCGCCACTTCCGCGGCAATGCCCAGCACGAACACGGCTACCGTGTGCGTGCACGTCACCGTCAATCCGAGGATGATTGCATCCTTGACGGTACCCTTGTTGCCCACCAGGAAGGCGGCTGTGATGGCCTTGCCGTGGCCGGGCCAGAGGGCATGGCTCATGCCGTACACGAACGCGAGTCCGATCGCGCCGAGGATCACCCAGGTGCTCAGCTGGTGGAAGTCCTTAAAGAGCTCCCAGAAGGTCCTCGAGGCCCGGTCGCTGAAAGCGGGAGTCTCCTGCTCTTCTCCTGCCGGCTCCGCCACAGGAGCCTCGGGCTTTTCGCCCTCTCCCGAACGAGGATGCGTTCCTCCACCTGGAGCAACCTCCCAAACCAGCTCCGTGAACCGCGGTGGCGTCTTTCCCCTGGGCAGTTCCTTCACCTTGCCGTCGACGATGACAGCGTTCAACTTCTCGAACTTCTCCACCTCTGCCGTCGCCTTCTCGTCCCCAAGGGCATGGAATCCTTCCCCCGGATCCAGATGAGCGCGCACGAAACCGACGCGGTCGGCGTAGAGGCCGTTCTTGAAGGCGATTGCACCCCCGGCAAATCCCTCAGGTAGCTTCGCCTCGAATCGGAACCGCACCTTCAGGGGCACGGCACCGGTGGTGCGGTCCGGGGTTTCCAGGACCGGCCGCCCCTTTAGCTTCAGGCGGAGAATCCGACCGTTCAGAGTGAGGGAGAGGCCGCGCTGCACCTCCCGCGAGAGGATGCGGAGACCCCGCTGCTCTTCCCGTGAATCGATGCGGAGATCCCGCATCCGATCAAACTTCTTCCTGAGCGCCTGGGAAGGAAACTCCGCCATGTCCAGCTCGAAGGCAATGACGAGCTTTCCGCCCTCTCGCTTGATCCACGCCACCTGGTCCACGGAACCGGTACCGCCCAGATGCGCCCACGACGCGGAGGCGGCCACTACCAGGAGGACGGACGCAAGGGTGATCTTCCTCCTCATCTCGTCTTCCCTTTCTTCCCCTTGCCGGACGTGGGAGGCTCGAGCAGGTCCTGGTCCTGAGACTGTGTGATGAGCGCTTCCAGGAACTTCCGGTCCTTCTCCACCACCGCGGTTTGATCCAGGTTTCCGGCGGCCTGCATGCGGATGCGCCGAAATCGAGGGTCGTCCTTGTGCTTCTTGAGGCTGCGCTCGATGGACCGGAGTGCGGCCTCGCTCCTGCCGCCGGCCAGGTCCAGGCGCGCCTGGTAATAGTCGTAGACCCCCACCCGGTCCGACATCGCTTTCCGGAGCTTCTCGAGCCGCCTCCCGGCCAGGGTCAGGGCCTTCTGACCCGCGGCAACGCCCCGGGCCTTGAGCGCCTCGCCCTTCTCCAGACAGGCGATGAAGATGGCCTCCACGGTCACGTGCTCGAGGGCCTTTTTCACCCGGTCGCGTACCTCGGCCTGGATCTCCAGGAATCGCTTCCGGGACTTGGCCTCGAACTCCTGGTTGGTCTTCAATCCCCTGGCGGCCTTCCGGGTTTCCCGGGTCTCGCCAGCGACCTTGCCGATGTTCACCATGAGTTCCAGGTACTCGGTCTGGTCCGGTAGCCCTTCCAGGGCCTGGCCAGCGTCGCGCTTGGCCTCCTCGGTCTTGCCCAGGGCCAGACGTGCCCGGCCGCGCCAGTAGTGGAGATCCTCCACGAAGGCGGGGTCATCGTCGAGGAGCCTGGAGATGGTCTTCTCGGCCTTCTCGTATGCCGTCTTCGCCTCTGCGGCGCTGCCGGCCGCGGCCAGGGCGTCGCCGTGGCGCACCATCATGGGGAATTCCTCCTCCCCGCTCGTGGCCCTGGACACGATGGTGGTAAAGTCCCGGGCGGCCCGGTCGAACTTCCGGTGCCGCATGTAGAGCTCGGCCCGGGCCTCCACGTACGCGGGCCATCCCTTGGAAAGGCGGACACTCCGGTCATACGCCTTCTCGGCCGTAGCGAAGTCGCCGCCCGCTTCGGCGGCTCGGGCCGCGTCCACGAACCGGGCCGCCTTCACCAGGTTGTCCTTGGCCAGTTCGGCCGATTTCCTGAACGCCGCTTCCGCCCGGTCGAACTGTTTCAGCTCACGGTAGCAGGTGCCCAGACGCCAGTAGGTCCGCTCGTGCGGCCGCGTCAGGGAGAGGGACATCTCGTAGGAGGCCGCAGCGGTGTCGAATGCGCCCCGCACCTCCAGGATCTCCCCGGCCTGGACGTGGGGACGGGGACTTCCAGGAAACCGGAGGGCGGCCGTGCGACAGTCGAGGAGGCCCTCGACGAGGCGATCCAGGCGCGTGTTCAGGGAAGCACGTTCCAGGAAGAGATCCAGCTGCTTCTGCTTGACCACCGGAATCAGGGCGTCCAGTTCCTGGATGCGGGCGCGGATCTGTTCCGGCGTGAGGTGGGGATGCGTCCAGGCGACACGGAGTCCGGCCGGCATCAGGACGGACACCAGAATGACGGCCGGGACGGACCTCAGGACGCTGAAACGCTTGGCTCTAGCTCTCATGTCTTGGCCGTGAGGATTACCGGATTCAGGGGCTGTAGGTCCTCGGGGACGAACAGGCCGTCCTTCCGCACCACCTCGCCGTCGAACCGGATCTCTCCGCCGCCGTGGGCCTGAGTCTGGATCATGACCAGGTCCCAGTGCACCTCGGACCGGTTGCCGTTGTCCGCGTCGTCATACGCGTTTCCCGGGGTGAGGTGAAAGGAGCCCATGATCTTCTCGTCGAAGAGAATGTCCTTCATGGGGCGGGTGATGTAGGGATTCACGCCGAGGGCGAACTCCCCGATGAACCGGGCGCCTTCGTCCGTGTCCAGGACCTCGCCCAGGCCCTGGGCATCGCTCCCGGTGGCCTTCACGATCCTGCCGTTCTCGAGCTCGAGGCGGATGTCCTCGTGAGCCTTGCCCTGGTAAATCGTGGGCGCGTTGAAGTGAATCACTCCGTTCACCGACTCCCGGACCGGAGCCGTGAACACCTCGCCGTCGGGCACGTTGAGATGACCGTCGCACTTGACTACGGCAATGCCCTTGATGGAGAACTCCAGATCGGTGTCTGGCCCGGTGATGTGCACCCTGTCCGCCGCCTCCATGCGCTTCACCAGGGGATCCATGGCCAGGGACATGCGGCTGTAGTCGAGGGTACACACCTGGAAGTAAAAGTCCTCGAAGGCCTCGGTGCTCATACCCGCTGCCTGGGCCATGGAGGGCGTGGGCCACCGGAGCACCACCCACCGGGTCTCCGGCACTCGGACGTCGATGTGCACCGGCTTCCACCAGTGTGCGGTGTAGTTCTTCATCCTGTCGGCCGGGATGTCGGCGTATTCCGTGCTGTTCAGGGCGCCCCGGAGTCCGACGTAGGCCTGGACCCGCCCCATGCGGTAGCGTTCGTGATCGGCCGCGGCCTGGATGGACCCGGCCGTGGAATCCATGACCAGTGCCCGGTGGACGCGCTGGGACTTGAGGGTCACCAGTGGATGGGCCCCCACGGCCCGGGCCTCGGCGATGAGGGCGCACACCATTTCATCGGGGATTTCAATGGCCTCGATGAGGATTCGCTCGCCGGCCTGGAGGCGGGTGGAGTAGTGGATGAGAATCCCGGCCAGCTCCGAATATCTCGAATCTTTCATGCGGTGGATTCCAAAAAAATCACGGGCCCTGTGCTTCAAGGCACCACCAAGGCTATTATGTCATCGGTCTCCTGTAACTATATTTCTTTCCTGCGGCATCGGGTAGTTCCTTCGAGGAAGGCGTCCGATCCCGCACTCGAAAATCCGCGGAAGCGAACCATGTCCAGGCTGCTCCTCGTCTTTCTGCTCGCCGTGGCAGTTTCCGCCCTGGCGTTCTTCATCACGAGCCGGGTCCTCGGCGTCCGGAACATGAATCCCCTCGCCGCCCGGGTTCTGGACACCGCCTGGCCGCTGCCTGAATCCTCGACTCCCCACCCCCTGTGGGCCCGGTTTCCCGACATTCGAAGTCCCGATGCAAAGCGCCGCACCGCCATCCTGACCGACCTCCTTGGCCTGGACGGGAGCCGGCTCCCCCACCCTGCCCGGAAGCCCGGATCCTGGGATCTCTCCATGCGCATCCAGGCCCACGCCCTCCTGTGGCGCCTCTACCGGGGCCTGGGGTATCGCGTGTCCGGCTTCGAACTGCTTCTGGAGGGCCCCCGATCCGGAATTGTGGCGGCGGGCTCGCCGGCAAACCTCCGCCTCGTGGTGGAGGCCGTCTACGGCACGAAGGTCTCGGGGTTTCCCTCGGACCTGGGCCGACTCCTCGAAGCCGGAGGCCGGCTGCACGTGATCACCCGGCAGGGCAAGGCACTGACCCCGGATATTCAGGCGCCGACGCCACCCACGCGGCCCGTGAAGCGGGGTCAGATGCACCTGCACCACGCCCCCCTGGAGAGGGCGGTGTTTCCCGGGGCCGGGACCTGTTCGCTGGTGGTGGCCCTGGATCTCACGGATGTGGATCTCGACAAGACGCCGAGAGGAATCCTGGTGTCCAACGTCCTGGAAGTGCGGGTGACGGAGGGACAGTAACCCGGATAATTCAGGCTTGATTGGATTCCGGATCCCTGCCGGACGCCTCCGAGATCACCGGCACGTAGATCTCCTCCAGGAAATGGTGCAGGATTCTCCCGGTGCATCCCCAGATCCGGTGACTCCGTCCGTCCTGGTCGTGAAAGTACTCGGGGTATTCACGCGGACTGAAGGTCTGTCCCGCAAACTTATGGATGTGCTGGTCCAGGATGCCCTCGAGGGGGACCTGCAGGATCTCCTCCACCTCGGCCTCCTGGCGACGGACCGGATCGGTGCCTTCCCACCAGCCCAGGTGCGCCACCACGTCCCAGCCGGAAACCAGGATGGGGAAATGGCCCAGCACGCCGAGGACCCGGACCCGATGGCGGGGAATGCCCACCTCCTCCTCGGCCTCTCGCAGGGCTGCGTCCCGGGGTGCCTCCTCCTCGTTCCGGACGCCGCCCCCCGGCAGGCCGACCTGGCCGGGATGCTGGGGCATGTCCCAGGGACGCTCCAAGGCCAGGAAGTTCAGGCGTCCATCACGGGGATAGAGGATGAGAAGCACCGCCCCCAGAGCGTGATCCGGGGTGGGACGACCGTGGCTCCCGGTATCTCGAAGCCGCTTGATCAGAGCCTCCAGGATCCAGGGTGCCATGGTTCCATGGTTTCTCATCACCCAGTATCACCCGGTCTTGGTTTCAGTGACCCCGTTCCGGATCATGGCGCGGATCACCTGCTGGCTGGGCGTGATGTCGGGTGATTTGAGCAGCGGCGCCCCCTCGGAGCCGTTCTTGATCTTGAGCTTCTTCATGAGACGCTTTCCCAGCTCCTTGCAGGCCGCCTTGGTGGAGCCCAGTTTTCCGTGGCCGTCCACGAGGCCGCCGGCCATCTCGCTGTGACCTCCGGCCGCACCGTCCTTGCCCACCACCTGCTTCAAGATCTGGCCGGCCTCGATGTTGGAGTCACTGGTCCGGAAACTGAGGCAGAGGTCCCCGTTGAACCGCCCGATGGCAAGGGCATGGTTGACGTGCTCCAGCCGAAGCATGAGGTCGGCGCACTCACTCACCATGTCGGGATTTTCCACGTTTCCCAGGATGGAGAGCACCAGACTGGAGTGAATGGTGGTTCCCTTGATGGCCCGGTCCAGCATGACGAAATACGCGGTGGTGAGCGGTGCGTGCTCGATATTGGAGACGACGTCCTTTTTCACCTTCTTGATGAGTTCGAGGTAGGCATCCACATCGGCCCGGGTCACGCCCCGGCCCAGGTTGTGAGTCTCGGACTTGAGTCCGTAGAAAAGGGCCGTGGCCAGCTTCGAATCCATGCGGATTCCCGCTGTCTGAGCGTACTCGAAGAGCATCGTGGCCGTGGCGCCGATGTTCTCGCGCAGATCGGAGAACTTGGCCTTCTTGTTCTCCGGCTGTTCGGGATGGTGGTCGAGGACGACGTGGGGCACGATGCCCTCGGGAAGCAGGTTGTTGCCGCTTCCCATCTGGGTATCCACGAGGGCGTAGGCGTCGAAATCGTTCTGGTCGATGAGGTTGAAGTGCAGGAGCTCGATGCCGAGCAGCCGGACCATGGACTGGTTCTCGGCGCGGCCGATGATGCCACTGTAGACCACCTCGGCCCTGGCCTTGGTCCGGGCGTGAATAATGCGCTGGAGCGTCCAGGCGGCAGAGATGCAGTCCGGATCCGGATTGACGTGCGTGAGGATACAGACGCGGCGGCACCCCTCCAGCGCGGTGAGCAGATCTCTCAGCCGTCTATCCTTCGCAGTCGACATGGCAGCGACTCCAGAACCCCCAGTTACTCCGAGTCCGACGGGCTCAGCCCAAAGTTGCCAACTCGGTGGATATAACTACCTTTTTAAAAAAGCTTTACGTCGATAATCTCCGTCTTTACATGACTCAGCCATGTATGTACCCCCACTCCAGGAAAATAGCAAGGAGATTCCCGGTCGACAGGATAAAGGAGTCGACGTAACTTCTATTTTCTTATATAGTTACCAAACGTTACAGGCTCTCGTTCTTCTTCGTCTCGAACCGGATTCTCTTATCCAGTCTCCACGAGGGGCGTCCTCATCCGACCCCCGAACCATCGAGCCGTTGCCTGGCCGGAGCGCCTCGATTCGATGAACACGGATCCAAAAGATCCGGAGTGGGCGGTGATTGGTCGTGAAGTCCTCTCGGTTTCAATTCCTCGTTCTCTTCTTCACCCTGGCCATGGCCGCAGGGGGCCTGTTCATTCCCGCGCCGAGCCCCGGATTCCGTGAGCAACTCTCCCTCTTCACCTCCCCGGGCTGCGAAAAGCTGGTCGCGGACCTGTCCCGGGAATTTCAGGGCGGAATGGACAGGGACATCCGGATCGAAGCGGACACCACGCATCGACTGGCGGATCGCATCCGTAGAGGGCGGATTCCGGACATCCTCATCGCCGCCGGAGAGGAAGAGGTCCAACGCCTCGCGGAAGAGGGATACGTGGACCCCGAAACGTCGGTGCCGCTCCTGGAGAGCCCGCTGGTCCTCGTCATCCCCGCCGGTGAGGTGTGTTCTCGCCCTCCCCTCCGGCACCTGTTGAGACCTTCGGTCCGGTCCTTTGCCGTTTGCACTCCGGATACCGAGGTGGGTCGCATCACGGTGCAGGCGCTCAAGGCCCTGGGCCTCTGGTTCGAGGTCCTCCACAGGGTGAGGCCCTGTCCCTCCGTGGATGTCGCTCTCGGCCGGGTGCGGAGAGGCGAGGCCGACGCGGCAGTGGTCTTCGGCCCGGATGTCCTGGGAAATAAAAACGTCCAGGCCATCCAGGACGCTTTTCCTGAGGGAAGCTACACTCCGGTCCGGTACACGGCTGTCCTCCTGAAGAAGGCACCCCACCCCCGGGCGGGCCGCAGGTTCCTTTCCCTTCTGGCGTCCCCAAAGGCCCGGGAGCGGATCCAGGCCTTCGAGGCAGGAAAGAGACTGCCGGTGGCTCTCGATCGAGGATCGCGGGTATGGCCCCCCCTTCTCCTCAGCCTCAGGGCGACGTGCCTGGCGCTGATGGTAGCGTTTCCTCTGGCCCTCGGGGCCGCGGGGTACCTGGCGAACAGGACCTCGATGCTGAGCCGATGCCTCGGCGCCCTGGTCAACCTCCCCCTGGTGATTCCCCCCGTGGCCGTGGGATGTATCCTGATGCTCCTGTTCTCGAGTGAGGGACCCGTGGCCCGGATCACGGGCCTGCCCCTCGCTTTCACCTGGCAGGCCGGAGCTCTGGCCGCGGGCATCATGGCCTTCCCCCTGGCTGTCCGGCCCATTCGCGACGCCCTGGAGGCCGTGGATCCGAAATACCTGAAGGCGGCCAGGACCCTTGGCGGAACCCGGTTTTCCAGCTTTCTCCTCATCAGCCTGCCCCTGGCATGGCGCGGCCTGGCCGCGGGTTGGATCCTGGCCTTTGCACGGGCCCTGGGAGAGTTCGGCGCCACCCTGGTGGTGGCGGGAAACATACCCGGGTTGACCCGATTGCTCCCCCAGGCGCTCTATGTCGAGTTCGAGTCCGGCGACACCTCCCTGGCACCCTACCTGCTGCTGGCCACGGTGATGTTCTCCTTCCTCGTAACCCTCGTCTACGGCACCCTCGAGATCCGGAGACCCCGGCCATGACTCGACTCGACCTGGAGGTACACCTCCGCTACCGCGCACCCGGAACCGACCTGGAGGCTTCCTTCTCCCTCTCGGAATCGGTGGCGTCGGTGACGGGGACCTCGGGCAGCGGCAAGACCACGCTTCTGGACCTCCTGGCTGGCATTCTCCGCCCGGACAGGGGCTCCATCCGGTTCCACGGGGAGGCCCTCGTGGACGTGGAGAAGGGGATCTGGGTGCCTTCGCACCGACGCGGCGTCGCTTTCGTTCCTGCAGGGGGCGCCCTGTTTCCCCATTTCTCCCTCGAGGAAAACCTCGCCTTCGGGGTCCACCGCCTCCGATCCGAGGTGGTGGAGCGGTTCCAGGCCGCGATTCAAACCTTCGAGCTGGCGAAAGACCTTCCCCTTCGACCCAAGGACCTGGACCGGAGAAAAACCCTCCATGGAGCCGTGGCCCGGGCCCTTATCTCGTTTCCGCGCCTGGTTCTCCTGGAACAACCCGAGGACAGCCTCCACCTCCATCCAGCCGTGGACGGGAGCCTGGAGGACCTCCTGGAACGGATCCAGGAGTTCGACGTGCCTGTGCTCCTCTCCGGTCGGAATTGCCTCGACCTCCCGGCAGGCACCGAGGACGTTTCCCTACGGGACGGGATCTGGGTGAAGTCCGTCGAGGCGGAACCCTAGAGACAATGACCCTTCAAGACAATGACCCCTCAAGACAATGGGGACTCCGCTACCGAGCCTCCGGTGTCACTCTTTAGTGTCACTCTTATTGCGTGAATAAAACCACGTCCTCCGGGCGTGGACCCGAAGAGGTTCTACCGATCCGGCGTGTGCCCGGCGGTTTGCACCGGGAGCCCCCTTCGAGGGGGCTTCCTAATACCACTCGCTATGCGAGTGGTCGATTATTGGGTCACTGCATTCAGTGCTTCCGCCACCTCGGAAGCGCAGGGGCGCTTTGCCGGAGCCTTGTCCAGCATACGCGTGACGAGATTTCTCACGGCGGTGGGTAGGGCCTTGCCCGAGACGCGTATCGGAGCGATCCTGCCGGCCTTCAGCTTCTTCACCAGTTCAGGGAACGACTTGGCGGGGAAGGGAAGTCTTCCGGTGAGGAGCTCGTAGAAGGTGACACCGAGGGAGAAGATGTCCCACTCCAGGGCCGGCTTGGACCGCCGGTCCATCTGCTCGAGGGCCATGTAGTAGAACGTGCCCATGACCGCGCCCTCCTCCGCGGAGGGAAGCTTGCCCCGCTTGCCGGAAATCCCGAAGTCCACGACCACGGGCTGGTCCTGATCGTCGAGAAGGATGTTGGCCGGCTTCAGGTCACGGTGCACCACGCCCGCCTTGTGCACTGCGGCCACGGCATCGGCCACGCGTGTCATCACGGAGAGCGCCCTGTCCGAAGGGAACGGACCCTTCGTCTCCAGGTGAGTCCTGAGCGAGGGTCCAGGAAGATAATCGGTGACGTAGAAGAAACGGTCGTCGTTCCGCCCGCAGGCATAGATCTTCATCACCGAGGGATGGTCCACCAGGCCGACGGCCTCGAGTTCCCGACGGAATCGAGAGACCAGCTCGGAATTACTGGAGAGCTCGGGCTTGAGCATCTTCACGGCCACCGACCGGCCCAGGGATTCATCCTTGGCTTCGAACACCACCCCCGTGGTGCCCTGACCGATCTCGCGGACAACCCGGTATTCCTTGACCGTGCCCCGGAGCCCGTAGAGGCAGAACTCCCGGAAGAACCGGATCGAGTTCTCGTCTCCACCGCTGTCGGGACGGGTATGTTCCAGACGGAACTTCTCCCGCTCCACGGTCTCGAGCTCCCGGAAGAGGTGATTTTTACGGGCCAGCTCCGACGCCTCCGTCAGGATCTGAATGGCATCGATACGCTCGCCCACCTCGCGCTGAACCTGAGCCATGAGGCTGAGGGCAGGGACGAGGTCCGTGGGACGGTTTTTCTTGCGCAGGACGTTCGTTGCGGATTTGAGCAGTTTGAACGCGGCCTTGGGATTCCCCTCCTCGAAATGAATGTTTGCGCGGAGACAGTCGGTGACCGCCGCCTCCCCGGGTTCCTTGGCTTCGAGGTATTGCCGGCTGGCCAGATCCAGCCGTTTCCGGGCCTCGGGCATCTTGCCGGAACGCCGGGCGACCTCGGACAGCTCTCTCAGCAGATCCGCCTCCAGGGTGGCGCCATTCTGACGCTTGGCGAACATGAGCCCCATCTTCAGCTTGCGATCCGCCAGGTTCAGCTTTCCCTGGCCGACCATGGCCTTTCCGATGAAGCCCATGGTGCGTGCAAGGCGGCTGGAATCCTTCAGGTCACGCACCAGGGTGAGATTTTCCTCAAAGTAGTGCTGGGCGCTCGGAAACCGCTCGAACTGCAGGCAAAGGCGGCCCAGAAGATCCAGGGTTACCGCCTGGCCGATACTGTCTTTCAGCTTACGCTTGATCTCCAGAGCCTTGAACAGATACGCCTCCGAACGACCGGCCTCGCCATAATGCCTGTAGTACTCGGACAGGCTGTCGAGGGCCAGTGCTTCCTGGGTCGAGTCGCCGATCTTGCGAGCTCCCTTGACGGCACTCAGGAGCAGGCGCCTGGCCTCCTGCCGGTCGTTTTTCTTGAAGGCCACCAGGCCCCTGTAGTGATCGATGACCGGAACGACCTCGGGGTAGTTCCCACTCCTGGAACTTTCCAGACCGGCCAGGATCCTGGCGGCCCTTGCCAGATCTTCGCCTCGGTTTCTCAGGATCAGACCCAGGGCCTCGTCGGCCCTGGCGAGGATACCATCCCGCTTCCCCTCGTCGGTCTTGACTGTCTTGAGAGCTTGCTGGGCCTGCTTGAACGCCTTGATGGCATCCGTGAAGCGCTCCAGGACTCTCTGAATCCGACCGATCTCGAGCCAGTGCAGGCCCCGGGTATGGGCACTGCCTCCTTTCCGGGACACCTTCTCCATGAGATCTTCGAGACGCTGGGGAAAATCTCGAGACTCCTCCTTCGATTCCACCTGTTCCTTCGTTGTAACCGAGCCTGGATTTGCCACGAAACCTGTCCTTACAACTCACCTGTGCGAGTGAAATGAAGAACGTATTCCTCAATTCGATTTATGTACCGCCCTCGCGGGGTTGAAAAAACAGAACCGAGAAAGACCATTCCACGTATGAGAACGACTCACGAGACGTAAGAGATTCAGCTGCGCAGCCCTGCAAGGCCCTGCCTGGAATACTCACTTCTCCCCTGGTGCACGTTGCTGATAGCACGTACAAAACAATCGCCTGAACCATTCAGAATGACAGGCGACTTGACGGGATGGCCGTGGAGATTCACGGACTCTTGAGCGCGGGGTCAAGAGATACACTCGCAGACTGCACACCGAACGGAAGGATTATATCATCGCCGCTCCTTCAGGTACAGTCCAAATCCTCGTTCCTGCACACTTCTCCTGTGCTCGGTCCCGTCCATCTCGCGTAAGTCTCGGAGTGTTGCTTAAGTTAGGTCAACCCGGCTGTCGGCTGCGATATACCCGGGCCTTTCGGATGATTTCAAATATGCGCAATGAACGGCCGTGCGGATCGGGACCGGGTTGAGTGAAAATTCAGAGAGCCGACACGGCATGCCGGCTCTCTGTCTTGTGGCAAACAGGGTTTTATTCCTGGTTTTCGCCCTTGATCTGCGTCTTGACCTGGTGCACCCACGGCAAGTCCCACACCTTCACATCCAGGTTCAGGTTCTGTCCGGGCAGGAGCAGGAACGGCGCGTACCAGGTCTCGGTGAAAGGCGTTTCTGTCCGGTTGAAATAGCGACACACCACCGATGTTTGCTCCACGTTGTTGGCCCGGATACACCCGGCGTAGGTCCGGGTGCTGGCGGAGCTGAAGATGGGGCGATTGCGGCTGATCCGGAACCGGAGTACGGAAGGCCCGGTCGCCGAGCCCCTGGGAAGGACCTCTACCATGATGGGTGGCATCGCTTCCCGCATGTAGGTCGCGTAGTTCAACACCTTGCCGTACCGAGTCATCCAGCCGAGGATCTTGGACTCGGTGTTGGGGAACGTGGTCGGCCGCATCGTGATGGGCTCGTACTGGGCCTGATTCCTCCGGTCCACGAACTCGGTAGTGAGGGTCCAGTAGCGCCACAGGTCCGTTGCGCAACGAATCGCGGTGTCCAGGTAGACGTCCTTCCCCGTGGCCATGTATGCATAGGCCAGACCGTCGATTATGTGGATCATATTGACCCGGGGCACGTCCTTCCGTTTTTGCGGATCAGGATGCCACCGGTACCACATGGCATACGGCTGGTAGGCCGTGTCCAATCCGGTTCCTCCCACAAGGGGGCCGAAACCGTTCTGGTTACTCGTGAACCATGCGCCCATGCGATCCAGGAGGCCCCGGGCCTCCTCGTCCCGCTGGCCCGTATGGAAGTAGTACTTGCCCAGGCCGTTCAAGTAGATGCCGTACATCCACGCCATGATGTAATCGCGGTTGCACATGTAGTAGCCGCTGGTGTTCTCCTCCTTTTCGTGGTTGATGAAGGCGGTGACGATCTTCGCGGCTATGTCCAGGGCCTCGGTCTCACCGAGGTAGTCGTAGAGCTCGGTGAGGCCCATGAGGGACCACCCACCCGTACGTGCCTCGGTACCCAGGCTGTAGAACGGGGGACCCACGCGACTCCAGTAGGCCCGGTAGAAGTCCAGGCTCTCCTGGGCCGCCTCTCGGGCGTAGTCGTCGCCCGTCAGCGCCCAGTAGAGCAGCAAGCCGTGGATCCAGGTGTGGCTCGGCGTGGGCGGCACGGTCATGTCGCCGTGGTGCTGCCCCTTCTCGAATCGCTGGCCGCCGTTGATGTTGCTGCGGTCCTTCAGGGTATGATACTGATCGATGTCCATGCGGTGGCGGGTCATGGCGACACCCAGCTCCAGCAGCTCGCGCTCTTCCGTACGGACGAAGGAGAGAAGCGTACTGAAGGGCCAGTCGTAGTGGCCCTGGCAGTAGCCGCCTCCCCACGGCGTGTCGCCGTAGTTCATCCAGCCGTAGAACTGCGATCCGCCGTACGGGCCGCCGCGCTGGCGAAACGCCTTGTAGGTCACGCGGCCGAGTAGGGGCTGCACATCCACGGCCGCGGGATTCCACTTGGCCGCCTGGAAGCGCTCGAATCGGTTGAAATCGGCACCGAGGTCCCTCGGGAACCCGGGCTGGTTCTCCCAGTCCCTGGCGTCCATCATGACCTGGATGGCCTGGCTCAGGGCGTACCAGCTCGCCGGCGCAGTGGCGAAGAGGGGGTGGTTGAAGGCGTGGATCTCTTCCCGGACCCTGGACTGGGACATGGGCCGGGTGCGGAACTGCAGGAAGATCTCGTGGGTCTTCTGGCGCCCGCCGCCGAAGGTGTAGTCGTCTTCGGCGCCGGCCGGGGGCGACGTCTTGCCGTAGTAACCGGGATCCACGTAGTAGCCGAACTCCGGGAGGATACCGATGCGGAAGGTGCCGTCGGAAAAGCCCACCATGGACTTGGGAAAATTCTGCCAGAAGTGGCGCATGCCCACGGTGACGCCTGCATGTTCGTTTCCGAGGTCCATGAAGCCCGGATCCCGGCCGACTTCGGTGCCGCCGTCCTTGCCGCCGAGCTCTACGAGAAGCTTTCCGTTCTCGTCACGGATGCGGCGGATGAAATTGTCGTGCAGGTTCAGGTTCGTATCCTTCACCTTGGCGGTATCGTCCGCGCCGGCCATGTCCTGTTCGAGAATACGGAACTGGCCCGGCGCCAGGACGTAGGACTCGTCGTTGAATGTGGACCGCAGGAGTATACCGAAGTTGCACTTGAGGTCGACGTAGACGTCGCTCAGGTAGGCATGGCCCGCCGGAGTCTTGTAGCCGTAGGACTCGTCGTTTCTCATGGAGTAGAACACGCGCACGTATTGCTTGCCGGCATAGGCGTGGATACGAACGATGTAGCGGAGCAGGCTCTTCCCGCCGCTGAAGTGCTGGCCCTCGACGCGGATGACGGCGCGAACAGGACCGGCTTCCTCCACCACCACGCTTTCGGGGGCCGCGCCCGAGGAGCGGAATATCTTCCCGGTATGATCTCGCACCGTGAATCCAGCGTAGGAGTTGGAGTGGACAATCTGCTTGCCGTTCACTTTCAGGGTGTCGAAGAGGTTGAAAGCGGTTCTGGACACCGTGAACTGCATGGGACCGGTGTTCACCTCGACCGAACCGGATTTCTCCACCACCGCCACGGGCAAGGCCGGCTTGACGCCTGAACCCCGACGGAGACGGAATGTCCGGGTTGATTCAGAAGTCATGTCGGTCTGGAAGGTGACCAGCAGCCACTTGATGGGCTTGCGGGTATCATGGGCCTTTCCGTCCCAGCGGGAAAGCACCTTGAACTGGGCCGGTATCTCACGATTGCTCTCGTCGTAGAGGCCCAGGACACCGGGATCCCGGAGCCACTGTTCCCTTGGCATCGGCACGCCCGACGAGACGATGTCTGAGACACGGTCGATTTTTGCGGTCTCCACCACCCTCAGGGGCAGATCCAGGTCCTGCGCGGAGGCCTGGATGGAGATTCCTACCCAGAGCGAGGAGAGTAGGACGAGCAGAAGGGTGAAATGAAGTCCAGATCCGGCCAGACGATGAATCCTCATGTCTCCTCCGGGTCAGGCGTTCCCCTGCTGAGGGGATAGCCCTATCCAAAGGCGAGTCGGCTGCCACGCCTCCCACCTTGGCGGTGGGACCCTGTTATGCCAAACATACTGTTCAACTAAAATATACAATTTGTAACAATCAAATCAAGGGATAAGTAATAACAGATCACTCCCCACAACTCGTGGGACAGGAATGGATTGGGGACCGGCCGGGCGTCTAACTTGAGGTCAAATGATTCGGATAGGCGGATTCGATTACCAGGAAGATGGTGGATCACCCTCCAGGGGCTCCGGCTCGTCCTGGAACCGGAACACATAGTTGAGCAGGGCCCGGTTGCCGGGTTGCTTGAACAGGGACACCAGCCAGGATTTTTCCCGGACCTTCATGAATCCGCCGAATTCCCACCGCGGCCCTTCGCCCTCCTCCTGGAAGACCTGGGCACCGGGCCGGATGACGTCCACGATGAGAACGAGGCCCGCCACCGCAGCATAGAGGGTGCGCTCGGTGTGGAACCTGTCCAGGTTCGGGACCCCGGTGGAATCGTAGGGATCTTCCTCTTCCGACCAGCCGACGTTTTTCCTGAGAGAGGCGATGAGATTCACGTCCCGGATGGTCAGGGTCACGCGCGTGGCATCGGGTTTGAATCCGAGTTCCACCTTGTCCAGGGGAATTCGCAGCGCCGCCTTCTCGAAGGTGAAGAGCAGGGGCGTCACCTCGTCATGGATGAGGAAGGCCTGGGTTTTCGTGGAGATGACGTTCTCTTTCCGGGTGACCAGAACCTCTCGTATGACCTCACGGATGGGCTCTTTCCTGATCAACTCCTCTTCCCGGAAGAAGGTCAACCACCGATCCTCGGCGCATCCGCGAATGAAGGCGGAAAGAAAGCGATTGACCTCGAGATCGCGCAGCAAACCCTGAGGATTCAGGATCGTCTTCAAAGCAGTGAGGCTCTCGCTATGTTCCCCCCTTGGTTCCCCCCTTGGTTCCTCCCCTGGTTTCCGGGTTCCACGAATCCGGTAGCCCAGAACCTTGTAGGCGTCGAATTGCTGGATGATGCGGTCCCGGGCGGCTGGGAGGTCCCTCCGGGGCTCTCCCTCGTAGTGGCATGCGGCCGAGAGGACGGGCCCCGGGTTGTCCTCTGAAAAGCCCGTGAAGATGGGATCCAGCGGACCCGGGTCCACGGAGGGGCAACCGGCCAGTAATCCTGGAATGAGGAGTAAGAACAGGATCAGGCCGACGCTGGGATTGCTCGAATCCAGAAAATTTCGTATGGCATCCAGCAAATCACACGCCCTCTTGCAGCCCTGAAAAACAAACCGTTCCGGCAGATGGTATGCTCCGTGGACCAAGGGTCAAGCTGATTTTACGGTCGGATCAGATAATCGATCATCCGGCCGAGAGCCCGCCGGCACACGGGGCAAAACGGGACCAGGGACTTGGAGAACATGAGGCAGTCCTGGTAGGGCCTGAACATGCCCCGGGCCAGGTATCCGGCGCCCTCGAAGGCCCCGACCTTTCCGAAAAACGGCGAAGCCTGGAGTAGTTTTCGCCGCTCACGGTCCAGCACCCTCTCCAGATCGAAGGCCTCGGAAGGCGTCTTGCCCGCAGCGGTCTCACGTTTCATCCGCTGCCCAAGGTCCCTCACCAGGACATCATACCGATCCTGGGGCCAGGGTGTTGGAATCGGTACGTCCTCTTCCACCAGATCCTTCCACTTGAGGGTCTTCCGGGGATTCTCCCCTGAAGCGAGGCGGGTGATGTTGGGCGCCCGGGGCTCGGTACCGGCGGGATAAAAATCCTCGTAGGTCACCGAGGAGGAATAATACTCGTCGGCCAGGCCCGCAAAGGCGTGGCCGAACTCGTGGACAAACACGTATCGAGACCACGGGTGCCTGGCCGTGGCCGTCATGAACCAGTTGTATATCCCACCCCCCCCGTACCGGTCGCTGTTCACGAGAACGATACACAGGTCGTGAGGCACCCCTGCCAGCGTATCCCGGAGCCGGCAGTAGTCCTCCACGAGGACGTATCGTGGCATGAGGAAGGAATTGAAGGAGGCCTCCACAACGGACCGGCTGAATCGCTTCCGGGTGGGCTCGTCGATGCCCGATCCCTCGGAGGCGGAGCACACCAGGGTCACGTTGAAGTCGGACTTCCTGGACCGAAACGGTTCGTACGAGAAGAAGATCTCGAAGAGGCGTCTGGCATCCGCCTCGAAGAGATCCATCTCATCCCGGGTATATCCTTCGGCCACCACGGCCAGATCCACCTTGATCGCCGGAGGGCCGTTCTCCACGATCTTGACGTGGGGCACGTCCCCGGGCGGGGGATCGCGGCGCACCGTGACGGCCGCTGGGTCCACCTTGCAGGTGAACTTCTCCGAGAATGCATTCTTCCGATCCCGACCGAGGAACCGGACCTGGACGGGACGACGGGGATACGGCAGGGACCGCGACTCCCTGAAGACACGCATCTGCTTCTTCGCCTCGGCGGTGGTCCGCCATTCCCCGAAGACGCAGGAGTATCCCCGGGCGTAGAGGAGACGGCCCGATTCCAGGTCGTGGACGCGGATCTGATACTGTCCCCGATCAAACGGGGTGACGAGGCCGGCCTGGGGTCCGGCCCAGACCGGTTCTTCCCGCACCGCCTCGAGGGCAAAGAACTCGGTGTCGGCGGTTCCGCCGTGGTGGACATCCAGGCGAAGAGTTTTCGGGAAGAAGTGGGCGTCGAATTCCACACCCTGGGCGGGAAGGTCCCTGATCCATCCGACCGCCAGCACCGAGAACACCAGAAGGAGGGAGCGAATCATGACAGGCTCCAACAAGGAAATCACACGTCCAGTGGCGAGGAATCGAAATCGGGTAGAAAATGGACAGAGTTTTTGACAGGTTTTAGACAGGTTTTTGAAAGAGAAGAATCAGTCGGAGATCTTGCGCCAGGATTTGGCCTTCTGTTCGGGCTTTTTCTTTGCCTTCGCCTCCTTTGACTCTTTTGTATCCTTCGAGTCTCTCCTGTCTTTCCTGTCCCTCTTGTCCTTCTTGCCTCGTGGGGCCCTGCCCCTGTCGCCGCGGTCCTTGGAGCCCTTGCCCTTTTTCTGCAAAGGAGGGGGAGCGTCCCACTCCTTCTGGGTGGCCAGTTCCGCGTAGCGCTCGGCCAGGCTTTCCTCCAGGGTCCTGGTCTCGGCAAGAATCTTCTGAAACTTCTTCTTGCCCTCCTTGGAGCCCAGGATGTCTCCGGGAGTCTCGGCGCCTGCAAGCTCTTTCAGCAACCGGGCAATGGCGCGGTTCTCGTCCACGATGCCCGGTAGAAACCGCCTGAGGACAGGGGGGATCTCCTCGTTCAGGAAATCCAGGAATCGCGCGGCCGTCATACGGGCGTCGTGAACAAAGGTGGCCATCTGGCGGAAGCAGTGGGGATGGTCTTCTCCGTGCTCGGAGCAGGGCGTGTCGCTGCCCAGCTGGTCATTCCACAGCTCGTAGGCTCGAGGACCCGTGGTCCACCCCGTCTCGCCCTTGTTCTGGTAGAGTTCCCGGGCGTGCTGGAGGATTTCCCGCATGGGAATCCGCTTGGAGCGATCCCGGGTCTTGACCGTATAGGCGGCGAGGACCGGGAACTCCTCCCCGATGAGCTGTTCCATGTACTGGAACCAGCACGTGTGGCCATGGATCTTTCCCGCCTCAACGCGCGTGGCCACACCCCACAATCCCCAGCCGAACGAGGGAAAACCGCCCGCCACCAGCACCGGTCTTCCGGCCTCGATCTCCGCGGTGATCCCCGGAACCATCTCCTCCTTGAAAAATGTCTGCATGCCCTCGAAGTCCGCGTCATCGGGCTGCTTGGCGAGGCATTCGATGTTCAGACCGATGGCGTGACCGGCGAAATCCAGGTAGACGGCACGGGAACCCAGGATCCACCAGGCCGGACAGGGCTGGCCAAAGCTGGTGGCCGTCATGAAGGAAATCCCGGTCAGGGCGGCAATGAGGTCGTATCCGGCTGCAGGACGGGCTGGGGCCTCGGCGTGAAAACGGCTCAGGGCCTGGAGTCCCAGAACGAGGGATTCCTGACGCCCATCGCTCTCCATCGCCGGTGTAAATCCACCAATCGCAGTCACGACTGCAGTGTCCTTCCACACCGGTTCATCAACCATGAAATGGAGTCTGCCTTCTTCTGGTATGAGAGAGTTAGAACTGCAGGGATCTCACATTTTCGCAATGCGAAGCCCACCAGGGTAGGATGGAACAAGAGAATACAGTGTATTACGGAAGTCTATGGAATCATACGCGCACTTCGTGGACCTAAGCCATGAAATGCCAGAACGTTCTATCGCCTTTTCGAAGTCGCCTTCGGATCTTGCTTGTCTCGGCAGTGGCAAATGCCCCCTGGAAGTGCCCCTTCCTGTTCGAGATGGTAGTGTAATTCAAAAAAAATTCCAGGGCAAGAGCCACGAGTATCTAAATGTAGATTTTGTCCACATTTGGGGCCTTCCGGCACGATCCGAAGCTCGGTCCGGGTGGACTTGAACCGCTGAACACCCCGGACCCGTCCCCGGATCTGGGTGCCGGCTCACAGTCACCCAAGCTTCTTCCCATTTCCAAGGTTCCATTTTAGACTGAAGCCCGAACTCTGGAGATTTTCGTTTCCCCTCACCCGCACTGGAGGAATCCGCGGTGTCAATCATCAGCCCTACCCGTATTCCATGGACCGCCCTGGTCCTTGGTGTAATCCTGGCCACCACCCCCCTGGCCCAGGCACAGGAATCGATCCCCGTGGTGCTGCCCCTGACCTTCGACGTCTCCCCCGACGGAAAGACCGTGGTCTTTTCCTGGCGGGAAGACCTCTGGCGTGTGCCCACCGGGGGCGGGACAGCCACCCGCCTCACCAGTCATGCCGCGGAGGACCACTCCCCCCGGTTCTCGCCGGACGGAGAAGAGATCGCCTTCATCAGCACCCGGTATCCGGGCGGTCAGATCTTTCTCATGCCGGCCTCGGGCGGCCGGCCCAGGCAGGTCACCCATCACACCGACGGCTTCCGACTGGACGGCTGGTTTCCCGGCGGTCAAGCCCTGCTCGCCTCCGCCTCTCGGGACGCCTGCTGGCGGTTCGCCACCCGCTTTTTCCGCATCTCCTGCAGCGAGCGCACGGCGCACGTTGAGCTGTTCAACGCCCAGGGACGCAACGGTTCCCTCTCCCCGGACGGCAAGAAGATCCTCTTCGTTCGAGAGGGCGAGCGGTGGTGGCGAAAGGGCTACGTGGGAGAACGTGCCGCTCAGATCTGGCTCCACGACTTCGAGGAGAAGACCTTCGAGAAGCTCAGCAAGGACCTCATCCCCCACGAATGGCCCCTGTGGTATCCGGACGGAAAGCGCTTTTACTACGTGAGCGAGGAGGGCGGCACCCGGAACCTCTGGTCCATGGATCTCGCCACCCGGACCCGGAAACAGCTCACCCGGTACACCGACGACGGCGTCACCTACCCGACCCTCTCCGGGGATGGCAGCGTTCTGGTGTTCCGGCGCCTGTTCGATCTCTACGCCCTCCGGCCGGGCGAGGACAGGGAGGCGAGAAAGATCTCCATCCACTACCAGGGGGATGCGGTCTGGAACGCGGAGGATCGACGTCTGATCTCCAGAGCGGAGGACGTGGACTTCACCCAGGACGGCAAGCAGATCGCCCTGGTGGCCGGAGGCGACGTCTTCGTCATGGACTGCGAGATGAAGGAACCCCGCCGGGTCACGGACACGGCCGAGGCCGAGACCGAGGTCCTGTTCTCCCCGGACGCCAAGGCACTCTACTTCATCAGCACCGTGGGCGGCCAGCCGGACATCTGGGTGGCCCGCCCCGGGGACCCGAAGAAACACTGGTGGCTCAACAAGAAGTTCGAGGTCACCCGCGTGACCCGGGATCCGGACCTGGAGAGCCGCATGCGCTGGCGTCCTGACGGCAAGAGCCTGGCATACGTGAAGGGGGGAAGCGGGCTCTGGGCCATCGATCCGGACGGAAAGAAGCCCGTCCACGTCCTCGAGACCTGGGACACCCCCTCGTATCAGTGGTCCCCCGACGGCAAGTGGTTCGTCTACTCGGTGCAGGACAACGACTTCAACAGCGATGTCTGGCTGACTAAGGCCGACGGATCGGTTCCGCCCTTCAACCTCTCGCGTCACCCGGACTCGGACCGCGGGCCCGCCTGGTCCCCCGACGGCAAGAAGATCGCTTTCACCGGCAGGCGGACCCACAAGGAGGTGGACGTCTACTACGTCTATCTCACCAAGGAGGAGGACCAGACCACGAGGCGGGATCGCCAGCTGAAGAAAGCCATGGACACCATGAAGAAGGGAGCCGCCAAGAAGAGCGGCCGAAAAGCGAAGAAGAAGGGCGACGAGAACGGAAAGGACGGAAAGAAGAAAGAGACAGACAAGGACAAAGACAAGGAAAAGGAAAAGAAGAAAAAAAAGGCCAAGCCGATCGAGGTGAAGATCGACTTCGACGGCCTCCACGAGCGCATCCATCGCATCTCCGTTCCCGACAGCTCCGAATCCGGCCTGGTCTGGTCACCCGACTCCAAGAAACTGGTGTTCAACGCCACGGTCAAGGGCGTTCGCGGCCTCTACTCCGTGGAGATCCCGGGCAAGAGCCGCACGCCGAAGAAGTTCTCCACCACCTCCCTGAGAGGCGCTCGGTGGTTGAAGAAGCCCAAGATGCTGGTGGGCCAAACCAAGGGGCTGCCAGCCACCCTCTCGGCCACCGGCGCCGTCAAGACGTATGCTTTCAAGGTCAGGCAGGTCGTGGACCTGAAGGTCCGGCGGGAAGTGGCCCTGGACGCCGCCTGGCGCGTCATGCGTGAGAAGTTCTACGACGGCGGCTTCAACGGCCTGGACTGGGACGCCATTCGTACAAAGTATCGCGCCGCGGCCGGCGACTGCCTCGGGGCCCGGGAGTTCACCACCCTGGTGAACCTGATGCTCGGGGAGCTGAACGCCTCGCACATGGGCTTCCGGAGCTCCCGCCGGACCCGGCCGAGCACCGCCGGGTCCCGGACAAGGTCCTGGTCCCCGAGTACCGTCCACCTCGGCGTCCGGTGGGACCCGAGCCATGAGGGCCCCGGCCTCAAGATCCGGGACGTGATTCCCCGGGGACCGGGCGACCGCGAGAAATCCCGGCTCCGCCCCGGCGAGGTGGTCCTGGCCATCGACGACCAGGCCGTGGACACGTCCTTCGACCTCACCCGGGTCCTGAACGAATCCACGGACCACGACTATCGCCTGAAGGTAGAGGGCCCGGACGGCAAGACGCGGTCCGTGGTTCTTCGCGCCACCACGGGCCGCGCCATCCAGGGTCTGCTCTACGAGAAGATGCTCAAGGATCGACGCAGCCTCACGGACAAGCTGTCCGGCGGCACCCTGGGGTATGTCCATATCGCCGGCATGAACTGGCGGAGCTTCGAGCGCTTCGAAGCCGAGCTCTACGCCATCGGGTACGGCAAGGACGGCCTCATCATCGATGTTCGCGACAACGGCGGCGGCAGCACCGCCGACCACCTCCTCACCATCCTCAATCAGCCCCATCACGCCATCACCGTGCCGCGGGGCGGGGACCGGGGGTATCCCCAGGACCGGCGCATCTACTCCACCTGGCGCAAGCCCATCGTGGTGCTGTGCAACCAGAACAGCTACTCCAACGCCGAGATCTTCTCCCACGCCATCCGCAACCTGAAGAGAGGCCAGCTGGTCGGCGTCCGGACGGCGGGCGGCGTCATCAGCACAGGCGGCACCATGGTTCTGGACGAGGGATTCATCCGCGTTCCTTTCCGGGCGTGGTTCCTCCCGGACGGCGAGGACATGGAACTGTGCGGCGCCGAGCCCCACCACGTGGTATGGCCGAAACCGGGTGAGATGCCCGCGGGCATCGACCGCCAGCTGGAAAAGGCGGTGGATGTGCTCCAGAAGGAGGTGAAGGCCTGGAAGGCCCGACCGAAGCCCGAGCTCCGCTACTCCCGGCAGCGGCAGGGCAAGAAGAGAAAGCACCTCTGAAAAGAAGGAGTGTGAATCCATGAAGCTGGCGTGGATCTCGGTGAACGGAGGCGAGGGGGAAGTCGCGCTCTGGTGCGAGGACGAGGTGGTACGTCTCGGACCCGTGTGGCCCGAGGGCCCGGTGGTCCACGACATGATGGCCCTCATCGCGGCCGGGACCGCTGGCCTGGAGGCGGTCCGGATCGCGGCCGGGGCTGCGGAGCGCCGGGCCGACCTCCGCCTGCCGACCGATTCCGTGGGGGTGCTCCCCCCCGTCCCCCGGCCGCCCCGCATCTTCGCCCTGGCCCGGAACTATGGTGCCCATGCCGCGGAGCTGGGCGGGTCAGCCAACCGGGCGCGGACCCTGCCCCAGATCTTCATGAAACCCCCGGCAGGCACCCTGAACCACCACCGCGGGACCGTTCCCCTGGTCCAGGCCAGCCGGTTTCCGGACTACGAGGTGGAGCTGGCCGTAGTGCTGGGCCGGCGGGGATTCCGCATCCCGGCGGACCGGGCCCTGGACCACGTGTTCGGTTACACGGTCCTCAACGACGTGTCCGAGCGCCAGCTCCACGCCGATGCGCCGGGCCGGGAGAAGGTCGAGCGGGATCCCTTCTTCGACTGGCTCAACGGGAAGTGGCTCGACGGGTCCTGCCCCATGGGCCCGTGCGTGGCCACGGCCGACGCCGTGCCCGACCCCCACGCCCTGAGGATCACCTGTCATGTGGGCGAAGAAATGCGCCAGGACGACGTTACCGGCTCCATGATCCACAAGGTGCCGGACATCATCGCCTTCCTGAGCTCGTACCTCACCCTCGAGGCGGGCGACGTGATATCCACGGGCACCCCCGCCGGCGTGGGCAAGGCCCGGGGCAAGCGCCTGGAGGACGGCGACGTCCTCACCTCGACCATCGAAGGCATCGGCACCCTGGTGAACACCGTCCGGATGAGGGTGGAAGAGAGATCGTAGCCCCCACGCCCGTTTTTTAGCCTGAATCGAGCTATTTTCGAGCCGTGAAGTGTCTCACGCCTGTTTTTTAGCCCGATTTGAGCTAATAAACAGGCGTGAGATTTTCGGTCCGCAACATTGCTTTGCATACGGTGAAACCATGGCCCTGCCCATCATCGAACCGTTCCGGATCAAGAGCGTGGAGCCGATCCGGCACACCACTCGAGAAGAGCGCCGCCGCTATCTCGAGGAAGCCCACTTCAACCTGTTCACCCTGCGCGCCCGGGACGTCCTCATCGACCTGCTCACCGACAGCGGCACCTCCGCCATGTCCAGCCGCCAGTGGTCGGCCCTGATGCAGGGAGACGAGAGCTACGCCGGGTCCGAGAGCTACTTCCGGCTCAAGACACAGGTGGACAGACTCACCGGCCATACTCACCTGATCCCCACCCACCAGGGCCGGGCCGCCGAAAGGATCCTGTTCCAGATCCTGGGCGGGCCGGGCAAGGTGTTCCTGAGCAACACCTTCTTCGACACCACCCGGGCTAACATCGAGTTCGCCGGCTCCACGGCCGTGGACTGCGTGTGCGCCGAGGCGGACGACCTGGAATCGGAAGCGCCCTTCAAGGGCAACATCGACCTCCAGAAGATGGAGCGCGCCCTCGAGGACCACGGCAAGAGCGTCACCGCCTGCATCATGACCGTCACCAACAACTCCAGCGGCGGCCAGCCGGTGTCGATGCAGAACCTCCGCGACGCCCGGGCCGTGCTGGATCGGTATGGAGTGCCCATGTTCCTGGACGCCTGCCGCTTCGCCGAGAATGCCTACCTGATCAAGATCCGGGAGCCGGGGTACGAGAACACTCCCATCCTGGACATCGTGCAGGAGATGTTCTCCCTGGTGGACGCCGCCACCTTCTCGGGCAAGAAGGACGCCCTGGCCAACATGGGCGGCTTCCTGACGGTGCGCGATGAATCCCTGGCCGAGGCGGCCCGGGGTCTGCTCACCATCACCGAGGGATTTCCCACCTACGGCGGCATGTCCGGCCGGGACCTGGACGCCATGGCGGCCGGCCTGGAAGAGGTGCTGGAGGAGGACTACCTGAACTACCGCATCGCCTCCACGGCCTGGACCGCCCGGGGATTGAAATCCAAGGGCGTTCCCATTATCAACCCGCCGGGCGGCCACGCCGTCTACGTCAACGCCACGGCCTGGCTGGACCACCTGGAGCCCGAGGCGCTGCCGGGCCAGGCCCTCGTCAACGGCCTCTACGAGCACTACGGCATCCGCACCGTGGAGATCGGCACGGTCATGTTCGGCAAGCGGAACCCGGATACCGGGGACCTGATCCCGGCCAGGCGCGACCTCGTCCGGTTCGCCATTCCCCGCCGGACCTACACCCAGTCGCAGATGGAATACGTGGTGGAGGCCATGGGCGAGCTGTCGGAGAAGCGCCACGAGCTCCCTGGCTACCGGATCACGAAGATGCCCGATTTCCTCCCCCACTTCACCGCGCACTTCGAGCCTATCCCCTAGTGGGATGTACCTTGAAGATTGCGGCTTTCCGCAGCGGGTGAAATCCCGGTCCACGGGAATCCTGTATACCTGACTGCCGGTGGAACCCCACGAGCAAGGGGTATGCCGCCGGAAGGAGAAGGTCCCATGCAGGAAAAAACGGAGGACGCCGCGCAAATACTTTCGCTCCCCATCGGTCCCCGGGTCGTCGAGGCCGTGGGTGTGGCCTATCGCGCCCGCCGCCCCACGCTCCTGGAGGGTCCCACCGGCGTCGGAAAGAGCGAGATCGTGGCCCAGGCGGCGGAGGCCCTCGAGATCCAGCTCATCATCCTGGACCTGAGCCTCCTCGAGCCGCCTGACCTGGTGGGTCTGCCCGTCTTCGAGAAGGGCCGCACCACATACGCGCCTCCGGAGATCCTGCCCACCGGGGGCGCGGGCATCCTGATGCTCGAGGAGCTCAACCGGGCCGAGCGCTACATCCAGCAGCCCGCGCTCCAGCTTCTCACGGCAAGGCGGCTCCACACCTACGAGCTGCCCGATGGCTGGTGCACCTGCGCCGCTATCAATCCAGAGAACGAGGACTACCAGGTGACGCCCCTGGACCCGGCGCTCCGGTCGAGGTTCCTGAATCTGGTCGTCAACTCAGACCGCTCGATCTGGATCGACTGGGCCGAACAGAACGCGGTCCACCCCGCGGTCCTCGACGTGGCCCGGACCCACGACCGGTTCCTGGAGACCATCCCGCCCCGCACCTGGAAATACGTCTCCGATCTGCTCCACACCGTCACCCTTGAGGAATCCCGGAATGCCGTTCTGATCTCGGACCTGCTGGGCGGGTACCTGCCCCCCTCCCTGGTCCGCCTGGTGAAGCGCAGCTTCGACCGGGCAGACTCCGGCCTGAAGATCGACATCGTCCGCATGATTCGCGACTACGACCTCAGCAGGAAACGGAATACCCTGAGAGCGAAGCTCCTGGAATTGAGGGATCGAGGCCGTACCGACCTCCTGGATCAGATCACCCACCAGGTGCTCTCGGTCCTGCAGGGGCCGCAGCTCCAGGCCATGATCGCGCGCCAGGAATTCAAGCTGTCCGCCTTCGAAAAGATGCTCATGGATCTGCCCGGCGACCACCGTGAGCGACTCCAGGAGGAGCTCGGCCACAATCCCATGGCCGCCGACCTCCTCGAGGTGAAGCCCCTGCAGATCCTGAACGGGTACAGGGGCAGCGCGCTCTCCAGGAAGATCGACCGCTGGCTTCGGGACGCCTCCAAGCTGCACCGGGTCCTGCTCCTCGCCAGCAGCCTCCGTCGCCACGTGGAGTGCCTGAAACCGGGCAAGGAGCTGAACCGGATCCGCAACAGCAACGGCGCCCGGGGAAGCCTCGGCCGGTTCCTGACCCAGATCGGACCGCGGTGGGGCAAGCCCCTGAAGGAGACCCTGTCCCGCCTGGACATCACGCCGCTGGGGTGCGGGTAGAGGGAGACAAACATGGGCAACACGGGCAACACGGGCAACACGGGCAACACGGGCAACACGGACAACACGGGCAACACGGATAGCGACAAGCACCCCGAGATGCGCGACTGGCTGCAGAAGTTCGTGTCCGATCCGGTGTTTCTGGATCAGTATCCCCACTACGCCTTCATCCTGGCCAGGCTGGATCCCGTGCTGGACCCGGCCGTGAAGGTCCTCGGGGTGTCCCTCCACGGCTCCCGGTTCCGCCTCCACGTCAACATCGATTTCTTCCTCCGGGAACCCGGATACCTGAGAGGGCTGCTGCTTCACGAGGTGCACCACATCGTCCTGGGTCACCTCACCCACCCCAAGTTCCGCGGCGTGGTGCACCCGGACCTGATGGAGGTCGCTATGGAGATCTCCGCTAACGAACACATCCGGGAGCCCCTTCCGGGAAAGCCCTTTCTGATCGAGGACTTCACGGCATTCGGCATCCGCCCGGGGCAGAGCACCCTGCACCGCTATGAAAAACTCGCCCGAGCCCGGCAAGAGGGGAAGCTCCCCCACACCGGCCTCCACACGACTAGCGGCCGGCCGGTGGACGACCACCTGCCCCGGGGCGTCGGAGCCGTGCATCCCCGCACGCCCCTGCCCCTTCCGGGCAGCCAGGAAGCCCTCCTCCGGCTGCTCCAGAGGGTTCGCGCACAGTCCAACCACGACTCCTTTGACGTGCGCGCGCGCGCGAACCGTTTCCGGCGCATCCTGGAGGGGATCCACCCGGGTCACATCCGCGAGGCCCTGAAAGTGACCGACCAAGAACCGGAACCGGGCTTGCACTGGAAAATGGACTGGAAGACCGCTCTCCGCATGTTCCTGGCCCGGGTACGAACCCCGGTGCACACCTATACCCGGGCCAGCCGCAGATTCCCGGACCACATCGGCCAAATTCCCGGCCGGACCTACTTTCTCTCCCGGGTGGAAAGGCCCTCCCTGATCGTGGCCATCGACACCTCCGGCAGCATGGACCGTTCCCTGCTCGCTCGAATCGGCCGCCAGCTCGTAGCCCTGCACGGCCACGTCAAGATCACCGTGGTGGAGTGCGACGCCAAGATCCAGCGCGTCTACCCATTCACGGGCGCGCTCCGGGAGGTGGTCGGCCGGGGAGGCACGGACTTCCGGCCCGTCTTCGATCCGGCGTTTCTCCGGCACCACCGCCCGGACGGCATCATCTACTTCACCGACGGCAACGGTCGCTACCCGGAGGAGAACCCCCGGGTGAAGACGCTGTGGGTGCTGCCCTGCCCGGAGCTCTTTAAGTGCCCGTGGGGCGAAAAGGCGCGGCTACCGGGGGAAGACACCCGGACGGGCCTGTTCAGGGCTTCGGTTTCGACTTCGGCCGCGCCGCAAACGCTTCGGCCAGGCCCGGCACCTCGCCGGCGCCCCTTGGCACGGTGATGCTGGATCCCTCGAAGTCCTTTCCGATGGCCTCGTACCGCCCGCCGAGACAGCGGGCCAGGAACGCCTCGGTCACGGCAAAGAACGCCTTGCTGTTCTCCGGCCGGCGAAAGCCGTGGCCCTCGTCGGGAAACAAAACGTAGGTCACGGGGATCTTCTTCTCCGCCATGGCCTTGACGATCTGGTCCGACTCCGCCTGTTTGACGCGGGGGTCGTTGGCTCCCTGACCGATGAGCAGCGGCCTGCAGATGCGATCCACGCGGCCGAGGGGAGACCGTTCAGCGAGGAGCTTCCGTCCCGCCTCGGTGCGTACATCCCCCACGCGGGAGGTGAACATGTCCAGCATCGGCTTCCAGTAGGGCGGGATCGCCTCGATGAGAGTGATGAGATTCGACGGCCCCACGATGTCCACGCCGCAGGCGAACCGGTCCGGCGTATAGGTCAGGCCGACCAGGGTGGCGTATCCGCCGTAGCTCCCGCCCATGACGGCCACCCGGTCCGGATCCGCGATGTTCTCCTGAATCGCCCAGTCCACGGCGTCCAGCAGATCGTCGTGCATCTTCCCTGCCCACTCCAGGTTCGAGGCGTTGACGAATTTCTTCCCGAAGCCCGTGGATCCGCGGAAGTTCACGCTCAGCACCGCATAACCGCGGTTGGCGAGCCACTGGTGGAGGGGATTGTACCCCCAGCGGTCCCGGGCCCAGGGTCCGCCGTGGACCAGGAGCACCATGGGGAGTGGTCTTGCGGGCCGACCCGTGGCGTGGGGATCCAGGTCCACGGGCAGCGAGAGGTAGCTCACCAGGTCCAGGCCGTCCCGGGACCGGATCACCACGGGGTGCATCCTCGACAACATCAGGCCTTCCAGGGCCTTGCGGTTGGTGAACAGGAACCTGGCTTTCTTCTTTGTGCGGTCGTAGTGGTAGTACCGCACCGGGCCGTTATCCATGACGTAGGTCACGATCCAGCACCGGTCATCCAGCGACCGGCTTCCGATGTTCACCTCTCCATCCGCCACCGTCTTCAGGATATCCAGGTCGGCCTTGACTCCCTCATCGAAGACCTTCGTCTCGCGCCGGGTGTAGGTGAAGGACACGGCTTCGATGGTCTTCTCGGTGGGATGGCCCATGACCCTGCTCACGTCGGCCCGCGGATCGGATGCAATCACCTTCCCGGCCCCCGTGGCCATGTCGCACGCCACCAGCGCCGCCGTGTTCCGGCCCCGGCTGTCCAGCATGTAGAGGATCTCGCCGGTCTTGTCGAAGCTCACGGGCCGGGTGGTCTGCATGTCCTCGGCCGAGATCTTCAGGAACGACGTCCAGCCCTCGCCGTCGTCGGACCGCTTGAAGATCTCGCTCCCCCCGTCCCGGGTGACCCGTACGGCCAGCCGCACCCGGTAGTCGTCGTCGGAGACGAAGCGGAGGTACCCCTCGTTCTTCAGTACCCGCTTGCGTTTGCCCGTCCGGAGGTTCATCCGGTAGATATCGTGGAGCCGCCGATCCCGGTCGTTGAGGCCGATGAGCAGCTCTTCCGGGTGCTTGTGGCTGACGCCCTGGAACTGTGCCCTGACCCCCTTCAAGGGCGTCATGTCCCGGGTCTCGCCCGTCTTCAGATCCGTGGCGTATATGTGCCAGTTCTCGTCCCCGTCCCTGTCCTGGATGTAGAGGATGTGGCGGTTGTCATGGGCCCAGAAGTAGGCACGGATACCTCGCTTCCTGTCCCGGGTGACCGCCCGGGCCGCCTCCGGCCTGTCCACGGGCCCCACCCACACGTTCATCACTCCGTCCACCGCAGCCAGGTACGCCATCTTCGTGCCGTCGGGGCTGATCCGGGGGGCGGCCCGGTCCGGATTTCCGAACAGGGCGGAACGCGGAATCAGGGGCGAAACGACCTTTGCCTCCTGTTCCCCTGCTTTCGTTTGTTGAACGGGCGTCCGGGCGCACCCGGCAAAGCACGCGGCCAGGACAATCCCACACCACAGCAAGCACCTGATGGACTTCATGACGTTCTTTCCTCTCGGGTTCATGGATCCGACGCGACTCTCCATGCCTTGAAATACCCGTAGACAGGACGGCTGTTGGATTTTCCTGCCCGCACGTGACCACATTCCCGGCCGAAAAGCAAGGCGTGAGAGCGGCTTGACGCCCGGGGTGGTTTCCCGGGATAATCCCTCTTTCCCTGAGATCACTGAAATCACCCTGCATCCCTGACCTCCTCCCCTCGAAGGGATCGAAGACATGAACACCTTGAACACCGTCAGTCGCAGACAGTTCCTCCACTGGACCCTGGCCGGTGCGACCGCGTGCGCGCTGCCCGGTTGTGCGGCCCTGCCCCGACATGGAGGGGCCGAAAAGAAGCGGCCCAACGTGCTCTTCATCGCCGTGGATGACCTGCGGCCCGAGCTGGGATGCTACGGGAACTCCTACGTCCGGAGCCCGGCCATCGACGGCCTGGCCCGGGAGGGCGTGGTATTCACCCGCGCCTACTGCCAGCAGTCCCAGTGCAATGCCTCGCGGGCGAGCCTCCTGACCGGGCTCCGGCCCGATACCATCCGGGTCTGGGACCTGAGGACCGACTTCCGGAAGAACGCGCCCGACGTGGTGACGCTTCCCCAGCAATTCAAGGAGTGCGGCTACCACACCGCTGCCATCGGGAAGATCTACCACAACACCCTGCCGGACCCGAAGTCCTGGAGTGAAGAGAAGCTCCACATCAAGGGCTACCCCTTTGATCCCGACGCCGTCTACCGGACCCCGGAGAACATCAAACTCCAGGAGGCAAAGAAGAGCGAGATCCTGGCTCAGGGCCGACAGAAGCGCTACATCGACCGGCTGGGGGAATGGTACCTGAAGACGGCCTCCACCGAGTGCGCGGACGTGCCCGACAGCGCCTACTTCGACGGCGCCCAGACCGACGTGGCCATCGAAAAGATGAAGGACCTTGCGGCGAGTGATACCCCCTTCTTCTTCGGCATCGGCTACTACCGGCCCCACCTGCCCTTCAACGCACCCAGGAAGTACTGGGACCTCTACGACCGCAGCAAGATCCCGCTCGCAAAAAACGACTTCATCCCGAAGAACGCTCCGGTCATGGCAATCAACAACCTGAGGGAGCTCAGGAGCTACACTGAATTCAAGACCGCGCCCTATCCCCACGAGAGCAAGCTCACCGAGGCCCAGGCCAGGCTCCTGAAGCACGGCTACCTCGCCAGTGTGAGCTACGTGGACGCCCAGATCCAGCGCCTCCTGGACGCCCTGGACCGCCTCGGGATCCGGGACAACACCGTCATCGTGCTGTGGGGCGACCACGGCTGGAAACTCGGCGAACACGGTAGCTGGTGCAAGATGACCAACTACGAGATCGACACCCGGGTGCCCCTGATCGTGAGCGATCCCGGGGCCCGCGGCAACGGCACGAAATCCGATTGCCTCGTGGAGTTCGTGGACATCTATCCCACCCTGTGCGACCTGGCGGGCCTGTCCGTACCCGGAACGCTCGAAGGAACCAGCTTCGCTCCGCTCCTGGACAAACCCGACCGGCCGTGGAAGACGGCGGCCTTCAGCCAGTTCATGAGGGACGGGGTCTGGCAGTCCCCGGACGGCAAGGACTACATGGGATACACCATCCGCACCGACCGCTACCGCTACGTTGAGTGGTACCACTGGAAATCGGGCGAGTACGCGGCCCGCGAGCTCTACGACCACGAGACAGATCCGGAAGAAAACGTCAACGTCGCTGAAGCGCCCGGGTACGAGGCCGTGGTGAAGGACCTGGCGGCCCGGCTCAAAGCCGGCTGGCGCGCGGCCCGGCCCTGAAAGAATTTCACCTCACTCTCCGTCCGCCACCTTGCCTGTCGGCGGAGAACGCCCTGAGTGGCAGAGCGAGACAAGGGGAACGCATCGATGCCTTCCAGCACCGTCAGATCCAATCGTACGGACAGGGGAGGGCTCCGGCAGCCACTCTCGTGCGTGGCCGGACTCGTGTTCTGTTGTCTCCTCTTCTTGTTGAGCGCAAACAGTGGCTCAATAATCCTGCCCATAATGGCCGTGTTCGGCAAGATCGCATTTTCGATTGCGCTGCTCTTGCTCACATGGGTCATCGCCTTCGCACACTTTCGCGCGGCCTCCCGTGCATCGTCGTTCCTCGACGCTGCACGCCTGCGCCCGCCGATCCAGATGACGAGCTTGCGGTTCATCGTCGGATTCCTGTTGCTGCTCGTCGGAACCTGGGCCTTGACGGTCGGCCTTCATCGTTTTGTGCCCTTGTTCCTGGGGTCCGACGCGTTTCAGTGGATTGACAGGGCCGCGGCCGCCGTGCGCCTGGAACTTCCTGGGCCGTCCGGTGAACTTCCGTCTGCTCCAAGGGAGACACCCGTCGCCCCGGTGGTCATTGCGGTCACCCTCCTGTTATCACTGCAGGAGGAGATTACCTTTCGCAGCTACCTGCCGTACGTCGCGCTTCGCGGGCTGCCCCTTATCTTGTCCGTGCCGATCGCATCCGTCGCATTTGGGTTGTTTCACTGCTCCGGAGCCGGATTCATCTCTCACGCGATCTTCGGCTGCTTGATGGCGCTCATCGTCCACCTGTCCCGGAGCATCTGGCCCGCGGTCTTGATCCACGCCGTCTACAACCTGTCCTATTACCGGATCAACCTGCTGGATCGAACATCGATCGGGAAGTGGCCGTCCTCTCAGCCCTTGTCAACTTCCGTTGTGATTTTCGTACTTGGCGCCGTGATGTTCATCCTCGGCTGCTGGATGATCCGGTACATCCGTCGCAGAACCGCGCTCTCACGGTCGGGAACAGGCGAGACCAGCAGCAACGGGACGCCGCCGGACCCTCCCAAGGGACCGCGAAGAAGGCCACGCATCCGCCTTGCGTTTTGTGTGGCGATCCTGGTGTTTGTCGGATTCCTGCTGTACCGAGGCCATGCCTATGTTCGCAAATACCAGGGGATCAAGGCGCAGGGCTCCACCGAGTCGCGTGAACAGTTCGTCAGCAAGTTCTCCACGGTTGACGAGACGTGGACCGAAGGGGCGATCATTGCTCATGCAGGCCCTCCGAGCCAGTTGACCGAAAGTGGCGGTTCGCGTCTGCTGATTTACCGTTGGAAGCGGATTGACTGGGTGTCCTGGGATCTCTCGGTAATTTCCGGTGTCAGCGCACATCGCTCTTTCACGTTCATCGATGGCCACATGGTCAGTTGGACATCGTCCGATGGCGGCTCGTTCCTACGCCTGAGCGGCGTCAAACCCGAGCCGTAATTTTCACTCTCCAGCCGCCACCCGGAAACAGTTCGCGGTGCGGATCCGGAGGGGGGTTTGAAATGTCGCAGGACATGTGTTGAACATTCGTTACGGTGCCGGTCATCGCCGGATGTGACTAGGAGCGATCTTAAATGAGCGAGGGACAATCGAGTCTGATCGATCTGGATCAACCGCTGTCCGGATACCGGCGGTTCCTCAGCTGCTGGGTGTGGCAGGGGGACGGATTGACCTACATCGTCGATCCCGGCCCGGCGTCCTCCATCGATCCTCTCCTCCGTGAACTCGGTGGGCTCGGAGTGGAAACCCTCGACTGCGTGCTGCTCACCCACATCCATCTGGATCACGCGGGGGGCGTCGCCCGGGTGGTGGAAGCGTATCCCGGATCAAAGGTGTTCTGTCATCCCGGCGGCAGGGAGCACCTGGTGAATCCGGCCCGGCTCTGGAAGGGCTCCCTGGCGGTGCTGGGTGATGTGGCCCGGGTGTACGGCGAGCCCGCCCCTCTTCCGGAGGCCACCCTGGCTACGGACGCGGATCTGGATCGCCTGGGGATCCGGGCCTTCCTGACACCCGGCCATGCGCCGCACCACGTCTCCTTCCTGCACGACGGGATCCTGTATGCGGGAGAGGCCCTCGGCACCAGACTCCCGCTCCCGAGCGGCCGACTCTGCATGCGGCCGGCCACGCCGCCCCGGTTCTTCCCGGAGGAGGCGCTCCGATCCATCGACCTGCTGCGCGGCCTCGAGAAGGAGCCGGCGAACACGGCCTTTGCCCACTACGGGCTGGAGGAGGGCGCGTTTGCCTGCGCCGATGTCGCCCGGAAGCAGGTCCTCCTCTGGGTGGAGATCACCCGGGACCTTCTCGTCAAGTCGCGGGAGAATATCCGGCAACGCTTCTTCGATCGGGTGGTGCAGAAAGATCCGCTGTACGACCGGAGCCGGTTCGAGGAGCTCGAGGCGGATGTGCAGGAGCGGGAGATTCACTACATCGGCAACACGCTGGCGGGAATCCTGGATCACCTCGAGTCATGACCGGGATTATTCCCCTCACTCTCCGGACGCCACCACCGCGATGCTGCGGGCGAAATCCACCCCCAGGATCCAGTGCAGGGGCAGGGCCACCCTGCGGCCCACGCGCCGGAGCCACGGGTCGTTCTTCACCCGCACCATGCGCTCCACGCGAAAACCGAGGAGGGTGAGGAGGCCGCCCAGCTCGTCCCAGGCAAAGGGGGTCCGGTGGTCCAGGGTGGTGAGAAAGGCAGTGGGATTCATGACATTGGGGGTGGAGAGCACCAGGCGGCCGCCCGGGGCGAGACGCCGGCGGATGCCCGACAGCAAGGCCACGGCCTGGTCCGCGTCCAGGTGCTCGATGACCTCGAGGCAGGCCACCAGGTCGAATCGCTCCTCCACCTCCTCCAGGGCCCGGTAATCGTGCGCCCCTTCCGGGTCGGGATCCACGCTCGTGTAGATCCCTGCCCTCGCGCGCTCCCGGAGCCCCTTTTCCAGGCCCCGGTCCCCGGCGCCCACGTCCAGCACCGCGCATCCGGGCTTGGCCTCGGCCAGGACCAGGGCCTCGGCCTTCCGGATCAGGGGCAGGGACCAGAAGCCGCCCCGGGCCCTGCGGAAGGTCCTGCGCGCCTCCATGAGGCGGCTCCAGGGGAACGCTTCGGCCATCTGCGCCTCCGGGTTCGGATCAATCTGGGACTGGACACGTGGACTATATATATAGGGGGGACATTGGACTCTTGGCGAGCCCCCATATTTTTGCTACATTGATTGTCGTATCTCTTTTACTATAGCGGAGATAGAACATCCTGATCCCGGGTCCACCCGCCGATCATCGAAAATGAGACTGCATCGTAGGGACAGATAAAATGAACAAAGCCGCCGCTGTCCAGGGCGCCAAGACCGTTGACGAGACCTTTGCCCTGATGAAGGAGACCCTCTCCCGCATCGTGCCCGAAGTGGAACTCCGGCTCAAGGCCGAACTCGCTTTCAAGATCAACCAGTTGAAGAAAGAGAAGAACGCCATCATCCTCGGCCACAACTACATGGAGGCCGCGCTCTTCAACTCGGTGCCCGACCACGTGGGCGACTCCCTGGGCCTGGCGCGCATCTCGGCCGAGAGCGACGCCGACATCATCATCTTCTGCGGGGTCAAGTTCATGGCGGAGACGGCCAAGATCCTGAATCCCTCCCGCATCGTACTCATACCCTCGGACGAGGCCGGATGCTCCCTGGCCGCCTCCATCACCGGCGAGGACGTACGCAAGGTCAAGGCCGAGTTCCCCGGCGTGCCGGTGGTGACCTACGTCAACTGCTACGCCGAGGTCAAGGCCGAGACCGACATCTGTTGCACTTCCAGCAACGCCGCCAAGGTGGCCCAGCACCTCTTCGACCAGGGCCACGACCAGGTCATCTTCCTGCCCGACGAGTACCTCACCCAGAACGTGGCCGCCGACCTGGGCGCCGACATCGTGTTCCCCAAGGTCATCGACGGTCCGGGCAAGGACGCGCTGGTAAACGGCCGCAAGGCACTGATCAGCTGGAACGGCACCTGCGAGGTGCACGAGCAGTTCACCGTGGGCGACATCAACACGGTCCGCAAGCAGTTCCCCGACACCGTGGTCCTGGCCCACCCCGAATGCAAGCGCGAGGTGGTGGCCGAGGCCGACTACTCCGGCAGCACCTCGGCCATGGTCAAGTACGTCCGCGACGTGGACGCCCCCCGGTACCTGATCCTCACCGAGTGCGCCATGGGCGACAACATCATCGCCGAGAATCCCCACCGCGAGGTGCTCCGGCTCTGCAGCCACCGCTGCCCCCACATGGGCCAGATCACACTGGAGGACACCCTCGACGCCCTGGTGAACCTCCGGCACCAGATCGAACTTCCCGCGGACCTTATCGCCAAGGCCCGGGCCTCGCTGGACCGGATGCTGGAGATCGTCTGACCGGCCGCTCGAGAACGAGTCTCACGACCATTTTTTGGCCTGAATCGAGACATTTCAGGCCCGTGGAATACCCCACGGGTGGATAATGTCCCGGTTCAGGCCAAAATAGCTTTGTGAGAGGTCGACCATGAAGAACCTGCTCCTCGGATCGCTCCTGCTCGTGGCTCTTTTCCTTCCCGTCCCGACTTCCGCCCAGGACAAACCCTCGCCGCCGCTGCGCGTCCGCGACCACGACATTCGCATCGGCGTGCTTCCGCCGGGCCCCCTCAACGCCATCACCGACGTGGAGGGCGTCCAGGTGGGTCACGCCACCCTGGTCCGGGGCGAGGACGTGCGCACGGGCGTCACGGCCATTCTCCCCCACGGCGGCAACCTGTTCCTGGACAAGGTGCCGGCGGCCGTGCACGTGGGCAACGGCTTCGGCAAGCTGGTGGGCGCACTCCAGGTCCAGGAGCTGGGCGAGGTCGAGACGCCCATCCTCCTGACAAACACCCTGAACGTGTGGCGGGTGGCCGATGCCCTGGTGACCTGGATGCTCGAGCGCAAGGGCATGGAACGCGTCCGGTCCATCAACCCGGTGGTGGGCGAGACCAACGACGGCCGGCTGAACGACATCCGCGGCCGCCACGTGGGCGCTGACGAGGTCTTCGCAGCTCTCGAGGCGGCTCAAAGCGGCCCGGTGGAGGAAGGCGCCGTGGGCGCGGGCACCGGCACCGTCTGCTTCGGCTTCAAGGGCGGAATCGGCACGGCATCGCGCATCGTGGAGCAATCGTCAGGGACCTGGCGCGTGGGGGTCCTGGTGCAGACGAACTTCGGCGGGGATCTCCACGTTGCCGGCGTGGCCGTGGGCCGGTGCCTCGAGAAGAGGGGCCGGGAGAGCAAGGACGGCTCCTGCATGATCGTCCTGGCCACGGACGCGCCCCTCTCGGCCCGGAACCTGGAGCGCCTGGCCCGGCGCACCCTCCTCGGCCTGGCCCGCACCGGCAGCGTCCTGTCCAATGGCAGCGGTGATTTCGTGGTCGCCTTTTCCACCCACTCCAGCTGCAGGATCCGCCACGGAGCACGCCGTGTGCGCAGCGTGCCCGCGCTTCCCAATCCGGCCATGACCGACCTGTTCCAGGCTGCAGTGGAATCCACCGAAGAGGCCGTTCTGAACTCCCTGTTCCGCGCCGGGACCGTGCGCGGCAAGGGCGGCCGGGTGGTGAAGGGATTGCCCGTGGAGCGGGTGCTGGAGATCCTGAGGGACCGCAAGGTCCTCGAGGAAAAGAAGTGACCTATTTCTTCCCGGCCGCCTCTTTTTCCCGGGCGCGCATCTTGCGGTAGGCCGTCTCTGAGATCAGGGGCTCCGGCTCCATACGATCGATGAACAGGACCCCGTCCAGGTGGTCGATCTCGTGCTGGAAGATCCGGGCCGTGAATCCCTCCACCTTCTCGCTCAGGCGGCGGCCGTCCGGACCGTCGTGGGCCAGGACAATGCCCCGGGCCCGCCGGACCTTGCCGAATCCGGCCGGGATCGAAAGGCACCCCTCCCACCCCACCACCGAGGCCCTGGATCGCTCCGTGATCTCGGGATTGAGGTAGGCCACGAAGGGTTCCTCCGGTTTCCGGTCCAGGCGCTGCACCACGATGACGCGGCCATGGATGCCCACCTGCGGGGCGGCGATGCCCACCCCCTTCTGCGCCCGGACCGTGACCTTCATCCGTCGGATCAGGCGGTCGACCAGGGGGTCCCGGCCGTCCACGGGCCGGCTCCGGGTGCGCAGGAACTTGTCCCCCGGAGCACTGGCGTTCTTCACCACGTCCAGGGGCTCGGAGACGTCTCCCTCCCGGATGAGACGGACCTCCGCGGCCGAAAACACCGGCTTCGTGTCCACGGCTTCGGGCATCTCCTGCCGGGCGCAGCCCGCCAGGACCAGGGGGAAGAGAAGAGCGATGGTTTTCATGCTTCCACCCTGGCCGGGAATCCGGGATCTGTCAAGGATCCTCCCGGGCAACCAGGGCCCGGAGCCGCTCGGGATCGATGTTGGACCCGGTGAGCACCACGCACATGCGCTGTGCCCTGACCCGGCCCTCCACCACGGCGGCCACGGCGGCCGCGGCCGATCCCTCGATGACCATGCCTTCGTGATCGAACACATCCTTGACGCTCCTGCGCACCGCGGCCTCCGGCACCTTGAGGACCTCGTCAATGTAGGTCTCGGCCAGGGGAAACGAGAGAACACCCACGCCGCCCTCGATGCCCTCGGCAATGGTGGGCCGGCTCTCCACCTTCAGGTGGGGCCGGCCGTCGCGCCGGGACATCCACATGCCCGGCGAGGCATCGGTGTTGACACCCACGATGCGGGTGCCCGGGCTTCGAGCCCGAGCCGCCATGCCCAGGCCGATGCCGAGGCCTCCGCCCCCGCACGGCACCACCACGGCCTCGAGGTCCTCCGCTTCCTCGAAGATCTCCAGACCCAGGGTGCCCCCGCCCCCGGCCATGACGCCCGCGTCTTCAAAGGGCGAGATGAAGGTGCCGCCCAGGTCCCCGAGGTGCTCCAGGGTCCAGATCTGGGTCGCGTCGTAGCCCTCGTGCGGGGAAAACACCACCTCCCCACCCAGGGCCTCGATGCCATGGGCCTTCACCTCGGGCACCGACCGCGGCACCACCACTGCCGCGGGCACGTCGAAGACCCCGGCCGCCCGGGCCAGGCCCAGGCCGTGGTTGCCCGCCGACGAGGCCACCACGCCGCGGGCGCGTACAGCCTCCGGAAGGAGCGAGAGGGCGGCCAGGGCGCCGCGCACCTTGAAGGAACCGGTCACCTGGAGGTTCTCGCACTTGAGAAACACCTCACCGCCCGTCAAGGCCGAGAGCCAGTCGCTCCGGCGCAGCGGGATTCGCCGGGCGGTTGCGGTCACGACGCCACGCACTCGCTCCACCAGCGCAATGTCGACCTCGAGAGGCGCTGGCTTCATAGGATCTTTCCCGTCATGTCCACGACGACCCTCTCACTTCACGATCTGGAAGGTGAAGGGCTCGGAGATCTCCCTCACGCCCGAGGGGGACGCGGCATCCAGGGTAAGGCAGGCCGAGTTGAGCGCCACGCCGATGAGGGCGGTGTTCCCCGGGATCCGGATCACGGCCGTGGCCTCGCCCTTCAAACTGGTGCGGCCCACGTACCCCGTGAAGACCCAGGGCCAGTACCCGTGGACCGAGATGACCAGGAGTGCATCCAGGTCAATGCAAAGGATCCGGGTGTCCAGGGCCACGGGGCCCGCGCCGAGGGAGGTCCCGAACTGACAGGAAAGGTTCGGGCTGTCGTGGGCTGAAAGCTTCAGGGTCACGGTGCCGCCGGGCCGTGGCGTGCCGCTGCCGGCCAGCATGCGGTAGTCGATGCAGGCCACGAAGGCGGCGGACGTGTTGGGATTGCCGTTATAGATCAGATACGGCCCCGTCTTCACCGGAAACGACATGTGGTCGCTGTCGGCGGTGCCCACCACAAAGGCCCGGCCTGCGGCGTCCACGGCCACGGCCTCGGCCAGGTCTCGGTCCAGGCCACCGATATACCCGCATGCGTCGAGGTGAAGGCCCGAGGCCCGCACCCGGGCCACGAAGGCGTCGCAGTAGCCCCCGTTGTAGGTGAGGTCCGGGCCGGTCTTCACCGGGAACGAGACCTCGCGGTCCAGCGTGTACCCGGCCAGGTACGCGTTGCCGCAGGCATCCACGGCAATGCCCCGGGCGCAGGTGCCCCCGGTTCCGCCGATGTAGCCGCAGAACACGATCCCGGTCCCCGAGGGATTCACCCGGGCCACGTACGCATCCCCACTGGGCCCGGTACAGTTGAAGGTCAGGTCCGGCCCCACCTTCACCGGAAACGAGTGCTGGTTGCTGGACGTGCATCCCGCCACGTAGGCGTTACCGAAGGCGTCCAGGTCCACGTCGTGGGCGTACTCGTCGCTGGAGCCGCCGATGTAGCCGCAGTAGACGTAGCCCGTGCCCGTCGGATTCACCTTGAGGATGAAACCGTCCCACCTGCCGTTGTGGGTCAGGTCCGGCCCGGTCTTCACGGGCAGACCGCCGTAGGACATGCCCACGACGTGGGCGTGGCCCGCCGCGTCCACGGCTATGCCCTGGCCCCAGCAGTTCCGGATTCCGCCGAGGTAACCGCAGTACGCGAGCGCCGTGCCCGAGGCGTTCACCTTGGCCACGTACGCGTCGATGGCGCCGTTGAACGTGCCGTAGGGCCCCGTCTTCACCGGAAACGAGGCCTGGGGGCTGTAGGTGTGGCCCGTGAGGTACGCGCACCCCGCGGGGTCCACGGCCACGGCCTCGGCAAAGTCGTCCTTGGCCCCGCCGAGGTAGCCGCAGTAGTCCAGCGCCGTGCCCGAGGCGTTCACCCGGGCCACGAAGCCGTCCCAGCCGCCCGGCGAGGAATTATGCGTCAGGTCGGGTCCTTTCACAACGGGAAAGCTGGATTCGGGGCTCCGGGTGCTGCCGCACACGTAGGCGTTTCCGGCCGCGTCCACGGCCACGCCCTCGCCCCGCTCCTCGCTCGCGCCGCCGATGAAGCCGCAGTAGACCAGCGCCGTGCCCGCAGCGTTCACCTTGGCCACGAAGGTGTCGCTGACGCCCTTGAAGTTGAGGCCTGGACCCACCTTCACGGGGAAGACGGAGCTCCCGCCCGAGGAGCCCACCACGTAGGCGCACCCGGCGGCGTCCACGGCCACGGCCTTGCCGTGGTCCACGTAGGCCCCGTGGATATAGCCGCAGTAGACCAGCACTGCCGGGTCCAGAATCAGGGGCCGGGAGGGATCGTGGGCACCGATGTGGAAACCGAAGGAAAATCCCGTCACTTCATCCGGGCCCGGAGCATACGAACTGTCCACGGCTGCCCGCTCGCCGTCAATCACCTGATACGTCACGGGCGGCGCGTCCTCGAAGCACCCCGCGGGCGTCTCCACCCGGAGCGCGCCCCTGGCCGTGATCGTGACGCGTGATGCCCCGCGATACCGGAGCCGGATCAGCGACGCATCCGCACCCGGCCGCACCTGGAAGGCGTACTTCAGGCGATTCACGTCGCCGCGATACACCAGGTCGATGCCGGGCCAGAGGTCGGCGTAGACCACCCGGCCAAAGGACCGGAGGCCGGTCTTCCACTGAGAGGCCTCGCCCCGGAACACGCTGAACACGGCCGCCTTCGCCCCCCGGCCCTCGGGCTTCACCGCGGGATCCCCCCCCACGAAGTCCAGCTTCACGGTCCAGGTCCGATCCCCGCCCACGAGCAGATAGGTCACGCCTCCCGGCGTGAAGAATACACTCTTGTCACCACCCCGGATGAAATAGGCCACCTCTTCCGGGTAGAGGCCCCGGTTCTCGATGAAGTGGAGGGGAAGCCGGTCCAGGCCGGGCCGGGCCTGGCCCGGAAGCCCGGCGGGCGTGATCCAAAGCAGGACCAGCAGGGAAACGGTGTGGATCAGCAAAGCTCTGGATTCGGTCGTTCTCTGTCCTTCGTACATGACGACTCCCGGCAGCGGTAGTTCGACGCCAACCTTCCCCTGGCTGTGGAGAGACTCTGGACTTCCTTTTAGAATACCTCGGAAGCCCGGATCCGTGAAGTGGCCAGACAGGGGGCCGGAGATTTCCGGCAAAAATTGAAAAAGTCGGAACTCGTCATCTAGGGGCGAGTCCTTGCTTCCTTTCCCCCTTCTGTGAATGAAAGGACCTTGGACCATGCGCATTCAAGGCAGCCCGGGTACGAGAGTGTTCCTCCTGGCGACGATCTGTGTGGGATTGGCAATGGGTTTTCCTGATGCGTCGTGGGCATGCTCCCCGATCGATCCCGATCCGGAGGGGAACGCCCGGCCGCGGGCCGACGATAAGAAAGCGATCACGGGTGGCAACCTCGCCTTTGCCGTGGACCTCTACAAACGCCTCTCCGGACGTGGGGGCAATCTCATCCTCTCCCCCCACAGTATTTCCACCGCCCTGGCCATGACCTACGCGGGCGCCCGGGGCGAAACCGCCGCCCAGATGCGAAAGACCCTCTGTTTCAAGGTTCCGGACGCCCGCCTGCACCCGGCGTATTCCGCCCTGATCCGGAGCTTGAAGCCCGGAGGTTGTGCGCTCCACACGGCGAACCGGCTCTGGGGCCAGAAGGGAATCCGGATCCTGATCGCCTTCCTGGAACAGACCCGGACGCACTACGGCGCGGGCCTTGAGCAGGTCGATTTTGCGGCCGCCACGGAAGAGGCCCGGCGGACCATCAATGCCTGGGTGGAGGAGAAGACAGAGGAGAAGATCCGAGAGCTGCTGAAGCGGGGGCACCTGGACGCGGCCACCGCGCTGGTGCTGACCAATGCGATCTACTTCAAGGGCCGGTGGGCGAGTCGCTTCGAGAAGAAGGCGACGCGGCCCGCCTCCTTCACCCTCCTCGACCGCAGCCGGCTCCAGGTTGACATGATGCATCAGAGGGCCGACTTCCAGTATGCCCGCTACCCGGACCTGGATGTTCTGGAACTTCCCTACGAGGGAAACGATCTCTCCATGGCCATCCTCCTGCCCCACAGGGCCGACGGCCTTGCGAAAGTGGAGAAAGCACTGACCGCGGCCAACCTCGAGGTGTGGCTCTCGGGCCTTGCCAAGAAAAAGGTCAGCGTATTCCTGCCGAGGTTCAAGATGACGTGCGCCTTCGAGCTGGAGGAGAAGCTCAAGGAGATGGGCATGGCCGACGCCTTCTCCATGAAGGCGGACTTCTCGGGCATCACCGACGCCGAAAAGCTCTTCATTTCCAAGGTGATCCACAAGGCCTTCGTGGACGTGAACGAGGAAGGGACCGAGGCGGCGGCGGCGACCGCAGTGGTCATGAAGCGCGGCGGCCCCCTGTCAATCCGGTTCCGGGCGGATCACCCCTTTCTGTTCCTGATCCGGCACAAGAAGACCGGATGCCTCCTCTTCCTGGGCCGGGTGGTGAATCCCGGACAGTAAATTTCATCAGCACTTTTTGAGCGAAAACGTGCTCATTTTTTGCCCATGAAGTGGTTCATCGAGGAAAAATGAGCGCGCTGGCGCTCAAAAACCCTCGATGAAACCGCCTGTCCAGATTTGACGAGCTGGTTTTGGCCAAAATTGGGACGTATCTCTGTTGTGGGATGCCCCACGAGTAGATTTCGGCCCATTTTTGGCCAATACTCCTTTGTATGCGATGGGAAACCACCGACGCCGGTTTCATGTGCACTGTTTGACCGTATCCTGGCTCGTCAAACCCTCAGCGCCCGGTCGAAATCGACCAGGAGGTCCTCGGTCGCCTCGATGCCCACCGACACCCGGATCAGGCTGTCAGTGACGCCCGCCCTGTGGCGGTCCTCGCGGCGCATGCCGCTGTGGGACGTGGTGGCCGGCCGGGTCAACAGGGTCTCCACCCCGCCCAGGCTCGGCGCCACCACCGGAATCGTTACCCGGTCCAGGAATCGCCGGGACGCTTCCAGACCGCCCTCGAGCTCGAAGCTCAGCATGCCGCCGAAGCCGTCGAACAAGGCTCTGGCCCGGGCGTGGTTGGGGTGGCTCGCAAGGCCCGGGTAGTGGACCCGGTCCACGGCCTCGTGGCCTTCCAGAAACCTCGAGAGCTCCAGGGCCGAGCGGTTCTGGTGCCGGATGCGCAGTGCCAGGGTCTTCACGCCGCGGTGCAGCAGCATGCAGGCGTGCGGGTCGAGGCTGCCGCCCAGGTGGTCGAGGCGTTGCTTCACCTTCCCCACCAGGCCTTGCCGGCCGATCACCGCCCCGGCCACGATGTCCGAGTGGCCGTTCAGGTACTTGGTGCCGCTGTGGAGCGACAGGTCAAAGCCGCACTCCGGCGGCCGGAAGTTCATGGGGCTCGGAAAGGTGTTGTCGATGAGGGAGACCAGGCCGCGGTCCTTGGCGAACGCCACCACGGCCTCCAGGTCCCCCACCTGGAGCAGCGGATTGGCCATGGACTCCACGTAGACGGCCCGGGTGGTGGGCCGGAGCTTCTCTGCCCAGGAGTCGGGCCGGTCCGCGTCGATGAAGCTGAACTCGATGCCGAAGTCCCCCAGATCCTTGGTGATGAAACCGTGGGTGCCGCCGTAGAGGTTCTCCTGCACCAGGAGGTGATCCCCCGCAGCCAGAACCGTGAGCAGCGACGTGGTGATGGCGGCCATGCCGCTGGAGGTCACCACCGCGGCCTCGGCGTTCTCCAGGGCCGCCAGCTTGGCGTGGAGGGCGCGGTGGTTGGGGGTGTTGTTCAGGCGGATGTAGGGGATGTCGTGGTAGCTCTCCTCGTCCGCGGACACGTACATGGCGGACTGGAACACGGGGATGCTCACCGCTCCCTCGATGCGGGGGTGCGGCTCACCGGCGTGGATCAGACGGGTGTCGATGCGGTGGTCATTCGGATCCGGCGGCATGGACATGGACTCCTGTATCAGGGCATCTGGAATAATCGAGCGACCGATCGTATCAGACGCTTCGACATTTTGTTACCTTCTTTCCGGAGGACACTGTCGATGAGCGCCATTCAAATCCCATCCGATCCCTTTGCTCGGTTCAAGGCCGTGTACGACGCCCTGAACCGGAACAAGTCCTGGATGACCGGCGCGGCCTCGCTCCGGTTCGCGGCCATGGCCGCCGTGACCTGCCCGGGCGACCCGGTGGGGGTGGCCGAGGCCATCCAGCGCATGGCCCAGGAGATCAAGGAGAAGTCCGGCTGGTTCGGGCAGCTCAACTCTCCGCTGCGATTCATCCTGAGCGCCATGCTGGTGATGCAGGGCGACGACGCCGGGAGCTTCCTGGCCGAAGTGGAGCGCGCCCGGAGCCTGTTCCGGGCCCGGCAGCTCCGGCGTGGCGGCATATACGAGACCATGGCCATCCTCATCCTGCGCCTCCAGCGCGACCGGGCTCCCATCGAGGAGAGCGCCGTGGCCCGGTTCCAGCAGATCTACGAGGTCATGAAGAAATACCACTGGTGGCTCACGGGCCCGGACGACTTTCCGGCCTGCGCCATTCTGGTGGGCCAGCCCGGATCCCCGGACCACATCGGCGCCAGGATCGAACAGATCTACCAAGCCCTCGATCGTCGGGGTTTCTCCAAGGGCGACCCCCTTCAGACCGCGGCCAACCTCCTCTACCTGGCCCGCATCGACCCGGATACGGCCGCCGCGCGGTTCCGGGACCTGGCCGCGGGATTCAAAGGGAAGAAGGTGGCCATCTGGCAGAGCGACTACGACGAACTGGCTATCCTCTCCTTCCTGGACCACCCCGCCGACGTGGTGGTCCACCACGTCCTGGAGAACCGCCGGGGCATGGAGGGCCTCAAGCCCAAACCCGACGGATTCGTGACCTTCAACCTGGCGGCGGGGGTCACCTTCCTGGAGCTCGCGCGCCGGGACATGCAGCGCACCGGGGTGGTCGACGCCAAGGCCCTCCTGGACATGCAGGCCGTCATCAACGCCCAGCAGGCCGCAGCGGCGGCCGCCTGCAGCGCGGCTGCGGCCTCGGCCGCGGCTACCGGGTGAGGCGGTCCAGGCACGCCCGGCACAGGACTTCCACCGTATCCAGGAGCGGCACGTCCAGGTCCCCGGGGTCCAGGAGGAAGGAGACCTCGGTGCAGCCGGCCACGAGGATCTCGGCGCCCTCGCGGATCAGGCGGCCGGCGGCCTGCAGCAGAAGGCACTTCGCCTGCATCGTTTCCCCGCCCTTCACGCTCGTCTTCCCGTAGAGCGCCTTCATGACCAGGTCGCGCTGGGTGGCGTCGTCGGGGGTGAGGATCCTGTCGGAAGGCAGGTGGATCTGGAAGATCTTCGCCTCGAGCGTGCCGTCGGTGGCGAGGAGCCCCGCCCGCCTCCCCAGAAAATCGTCTTCATACCGGCCGGCGACCTCCTGGATCATGTGGATCACGGGAACGGCCAGGGCGGCCTGGATCTCCTCGTGGTAGTGGTGTGCCGTGACGCAGGGCATGGCGAGGAGATCGGCGCCCGCGCACATCAGGTTCCCGGCGGTCTCTAAGATCGCCGGCACCGGGGACGGACCCTTCCCCAGAATGGCTAGGGTCCGGTCTGGAATCTCCGGATTGCTGTCCACGAGGATCCGCGGATGATCCTGGTCCTTCTCGCCGGGCGTCATGGACACCAGGCGGTGGAGGAAATCGGCCGTGGCCAGGGGCCCCATGCCTCCGATGATGCCGAGGGTGTGAGGGAATTTCATTGGGTGAACCTCGGGTTGCGTTCCGGGACAATTCTACCAGCCACAGGCGGGTGTGCGGAATTCCGCAGGGCAAATCCGCTTCCCGGCCGTGTCCCGGGTAGGATCCAGGTCCCTGGGAACCGCTCCTGGCCTGATCCTTCCGGAAAGACTTCCTCTTGTACGGATTCAAGCTCCCCTTCGTGAAAGAAAAACGCAAGGCGTTTATTTCCGTTCACTGGTCCCTGCCGTGCATGGTGGTGTTCTTCGTCCAGGTCCAGGGCCTGCCTCTGGACTTCGTCCTGCTGCTGTATGCCTATGTCTTCGTCCATGAAGTCGGCCATGCCAAGGCTGCAATCATGACCGGCCGGAAAGTGCAGCGGATCGGTCTCCATGCCCTCGGCGGCTATGCCCTGATACCGAACCTGACCCGGACATCCTGGAATGACCTGGTGATCTTCGCGGCCGGACCCCTCACGAACCTGGCCCTCGGGGGGATCTTCACGCTCCTCGGCGATCATCCTCTTCTGAACCGCATGGCCGACATCAATTTCTTCCTGGCCGCCTTGAATTTCTTGCCGGCCTGGCCCCTGGACGGCGGCAACGTCCTCCTCGTGCTCCTCTACCGGATGGGACTCAGAGAAACGGCCTCCATGAAGGTCACCCTGGTCGTTTCCAACATCGGAATCCTCGCCCTGGGATACCTGGCCTGGTGCGCGGACGACTGGCTCTTGCTCGTGCTTCTTCCCCTGGTGTTGACGCTGGAGTGGTACTGCCTGTGGTGAAGGAACCGACGGTCCCGCACCCTTCTCGATCAAGACGGCACCTGCTCCCGCAGCACCGCTTCGAAGCGCTGAAACTGCGGCTGCCAGAACACGCCGGCCTGGATGGCGACCTCCTTTTCTATGTCCCCTTTCATGTCCCCCTCCCGGTAGCGGATCCACAACGCCCGGTTGGCGAGGTAGTCCGCCCCTGAGGGATCCCCTCATTTTTTGTTAACTTATTTTGCGTAACACATTGTC
>CAZAKZ010000024.1:0-47987 GCA_964485695.1 uncultured Planctomycetota bacterium
TTGCCAGAGGGGGGACTCGAACCCCCACGAGGTTGCCCTCAATGGATTTTGAATCCATCGCGTCTGCCGGTTCCGCCACTCTGGCATACAACATGAATGAACGGGCCGGAATTATACCCCACGACATTCGGGATTCAAACGGTTTCGCGGGCCATGGGATCGGGTATGGAAACCCGGTAAGGATCGAGTACTTCAGTGGATTCCAAATGGATTGTCCCTGAATCCTCAATTTCAATGAAACCAAGTCCAGCGAGCATCTGTCTTCACACCAGGTAGTTGACCTCGAAGTTCACGGCTTCACTTCGTTCCGAAAAACTGAAGCGGGGTGAATGCCTCGAAAAGTGAGCACCCAGCACTTCTCAAGCTCCTGAAAGAGGTCGAATGCCCAACTATTTGAGCAAAACCGGCCTTTCAGCCGGACGCCCCCCCTACTCCTCCCCCGCCGTCACCATGGTGCCGCCGAACATGCGGGTGATGGCCTTCAAGTAGTGCTTCCGGGCGTGGGTCGAGTCTTCTGCGGCCGCGGCCAGGTCGCCGAGGACCTTCTCCACCTCCACGGGGTCGGCGCCCATGGCGAGGGCCTTCTCCAGGGTGCGGCGGGCCTGGTCGTGGGCGCCCTGGTCCTTGAGGCGGACGGCCAGGTCGATGAGCACGTCGGGCTGGGGATAGTGTTTCAGGATGTTCCGGGGATCGGCCTCGGTGGAGAGGAGTCCGGCCACCCGGCTGCGGGCAGCCGGGCCCGGCACCCGGCGCCAGGCCTGGAGCGCTGCCTCGGGGCTGCGGCGCTCGAGCTCCACGTCCCCGAGGAGCAGCTGCACCGGCTCGCTGTAGCGCAGCACCTTCCGGGCCTCGCGGAGCAGACTCCTCGCCCGGCTCAACTCGTCCGTCTTCACGAACTCCGCAGCCCGGGCATGGAGGCGCTCCACCAGGCGCCGGGCCTCGCGGTCGCGGTCGCGGCCCTCGGCCGCATCGTGGATGCGTTTCATTAGGTCCAGGGCCCGGACCTCGTCGCCCTCGGCCTCGGCCTTTTCCAGCAGAGCACGGTTCAGGCGCAGATTCTGCGGGTCCTTCCGGTGCGCCTCCTCCAGTTCCTTCTCGGCCGTCTCCGGGGCCAGGGTGCTGTGGCGGAAATAGGCCAGAGCCCGCACTTCCCGGAGGTTCTTTCCCACCTGCGAAGGGGGCTTGTCCTTCCGGGCCAGCTCCAGCCACTTCAGCGCCTGGTCCGCCTCGCCGAGGCGGAGGTAGCACATGGCCAGCCGGATCTTGGCATCAGCCGCGATCTCCCGGTACGCGGGCAGCGACGCCTCCAGGTTCACTAACCGGTTGATGCGCACCACCTTCTTGAACGACCGGACGGCGCGGTGGGTGAAACCGCCCGTCAGGAACTGCATTCCCCTCAGGAAGTGGCGCATGGCCACGAAGGCGAACACCGACTTGAGCCGCGCGCGTCCCTTCCAGTAGACCACGAGCGCCATGACCACCACCAGGAGGTTCACGAGGAGGAAGCGCCCTCCGGAGGACTTCACCAGCGGCAGGAGAAATCCCACCACCAGCTTCAGGATCTGGTTCACCACGCCGAGGGCCGGGCCCAGGAGCACCAGCACCGCCAGAACCGGGAGGGCGTAGATGCACCACTTGAACCAGCGCTGGGTGCGCCAGAGGCGCCGGAGGGTATTCAGGAACTGGAACATCACGGCCTCCCCTGAAGGTTGGCGAGGCACTGCCGGGCCAGGGATCTCAGGTCGCTGTCGCTCTCGGCCTCCACGAGGCGGCTCAACAGGATGCGCGCCCGCTCCCCCCCCACGGCCGCCATGAGCCGGAGCAGGTCCGCTTTCATGTCGGCGGACTTGTCCTTGCCGAAGGCGAGTCCGATCTTCCGGAGGCTGAAGGCGCCGGCCCGGCCGTACCTGTCCTCCAGGGCGGGCAGGGCACGGTCTCCCAGCTTCTGGAACAGCACCATGACCGCGGCCATGTCCTCGGCGTTCTTCAGGGGAAGCTCCTCCAGGATCTTCTCGGCGGTTCGGGCTCCGTGTTCCAGGAGAAGGCCTTCCACCTCGGCCCGCCGGTGCACGTCCAGTCCGGATCGGGTGAAGGTGCGTACCAGGTGATCCAGAGCTGCCGGGCCGAAATCGTTCAGCATCTTCCGGGCCTGGGTGGCGACGTCGCCCTTGAGCTCGGCGACCAGGGCGTCGAACAGATCCGGGCTGAATCCGCGCCGCTCCAGGGACCGGGCCGCGGCGGCGGCCGCCGCCGGGTTCTTCAGGGCGTCGACCAGCTCCGCCTCCCTGAGGAAGGTGCGGTCCGAAAAGATTGCCCTCACCAGGAATCCCTCCGGCGTGGCCAGCTCCAGAATCTTGCGAAGGGCGTTCCCGTCGGCCTCGTTCATGTGGGTGATGACGTCCCTGTGCGGCACCACGCCCTCGAGATCCTCCAGGATGTCGCCGCGGCCGAGGCCGATGAGGGCCTTCAGGGCGATGACCTGGAGCGCCTCTTCCGTATGTCCCAGGCTTTCCCGAAGGAAGGGCACCGATTCCTCCCCCATGGCCTTGAGGATCTCCTCCATGATGCCGTCGAAGGAACGAAAGATGCCCAGCCCCTCCCGCAGGATGTTCCGCGATCCGAAAGTGCGCATGTGCAGGAAGGCCCGGCCCATGAGCGGCAGGTGATCCGGTCCCAGCTTGCGCAGGAATGCGATGAGAGGCCGGTTGTCACTCACCTCCATCATGCGCTGGAACACCTCGGGAATGGCCTTGGGCCCGAGGCGGAGCAGGGTTGCCTCGGCCTCGACCTCCCCGGCCACCAGCCGCTCCACGAGGCGGCCGATGTAGTAGCGGTTCTCCTCGATCTCGTCGATGGCCTCGGCGATCTTTTGGCCCGTGCGCACCGGGGCCTCGTGTACGGCCTGGTAGGTGCCGAAAGCACCGCAGACGCCGCACCGGTCCTCGAACCGGACGTGGGCCGTTCCGCATCGGCTGCAGCGATAGGCGGCGCGATGGTCCAGAATCACGTCCACCATGGCGCCCAGGTCCTCCACCGCCTTCGGGTCCGCGGTCTCCTCCTCCGGACCCAGGATCATTGTGCCACCGGGAGGGGTAGCCTGGAGGTCCGCCTCAGCATCCCGCTCAGCCACGGCGCTCGAAGGCGCCTCGGGCAAGGCCTTCACAGTGTCGGATGCCGGCGGCAGGGCCTCGTGGTCATTCTCACTGCCACGTTGGCGGTCGAACACGGACTTCAAGCCCTCGCTCGGTGCAGCCGTCTCCAGAACACCGCCCTCCCGGGCCAGGCGATGCACGGCCTCGAGATGGGACCGGAAGGCCTCCCAGGCCGCAGTCCGGTCGCCTTCCACCCACCTTCGCCCCACGAGCGCCATGCGCGGGGCCAGGAGGCCGGGGTTGCTGTCCAGGGCTCGATTCAGGTGGCGCACGCCCTCGCGATCCCGCCCCTTCTCCAGGGCCCGGAAACCGGCGGCCGCGTGCAGCCGTCCGATCTGCGGGCTCGTGAGCTCCGCGGGTCCCTTCACGAACGGGATGGCCTCCCGCTCACGGCCCAGATCGGTCAGGGTCTCCACCAGGAGCTCCCGGGCCGCATCGGCTTCCACCTCGCCCCGGAGCGCGCGCTGGAGGTGCTGGACGGCCTCCTCTCCGCGGCCCAGCAGCACCAGGTCCCGGCCGAGGCACAGACTCACCCTGGGGCTCGACTTCTTGAACACCTGCTCCACGTGGTAGTGGTGCCGGTGGGCTTCGGCCCCGTCGCCGAGAGCGTAGTGGGCCTCGCCCAGGGCGATGCGGGCGTCGGTGTGTTCGGGATCCCGCTCCACCACGCGACTCAGGTACTTGACGGCAGCGGAGTACTCGCAGTTCACCAGGTGTCCCAGTCCACGGACGTACTCCCGGAGCTCCCGTCGCTTGCCCAGTTCCCGGGCCACCCGGCCCATGCGCTTGAAGGTGAAGACCAGGAGGACGCCGAGGACGACGAGGACGAACAGTTCCAGGGCGGCCGGATCCTGTAAAGCCTCGAGGAACCGGTCGCCGAGGGACGGATCTGTGGATGACGGTACCGGCATGCGACTCCCGGGAAATCGTGATTCAGACAAACCGCCCTGATACGTGATCCAGGGGGGATATTACTACAATTCTCCGCCGGGGGGAACCAAAGGGCCCGGCAATTCTCCCCCGCGTGGATTCCTTATCGCAGAAATACCCCCATGGCCCGGAGCTCTTCCACCAGGGCGGGATCCACCCGCTCGGCCTTCAGGGCCAGGAGGTCTGGCCCCAGGCGCCGGTGCACGGCCGGCTTGACCGAGGCCATGGAAGCCACCCGGTCCAGCACGGCCGGGTCCTCGCACTCCAGCAGGAGGACCTGGTTCGCGGTGACGGTCTTCACCTCCGAAGCCCAGTCCCGGAGGGTCACGGCGATGTTCTGCGGAATCGGGGTGCGGGCTTTCTCTTCCAGAATCGTAAGGAACTGATCCACGTCCGCGCCTCGGCCCACCTGGTCCTGGAACCGCACGCGGTCGATGCGGAAGTGAAGGTGGTGGTCGGCATGGAGACGCTCGGAGAACCGGTCCAGGAAGTAGGTGATCTCCAAAGTGTCCGGCCCCGGATGGAGCAGCACTTCGAAATCCGGATTCACGATGAGGCACGGCCGCGGCGCCGGAGCGGATCGGGGTCCGGCGGTTCGCTTCTTCTTCTTGAAAGCCCTGGCGGTCTCGGGGCCGAGGAGACGGCGGCCGAGCGGGGTCACCCGCACCGCCACGATGCGGTCGCCCTCGAGGCCCACTTCCACCAGACCCAGCATCACGAAGGGGCCCGTGAGCAGATCGAAGAGCCGCCACGCCATCTGGAACGGATCCTCGCGCGGCAAGTGGGAGGCGTATTCATATCGGTTCTGGAACACCTCCTGCACCGACAGGGTTTCCAGCTCCGTGAGATACGCGTTGCGGGCGCGGAACGGGAGATCCATGGGGTCGTACCAGCACCCCGGCTCCAGGGTCCGGAAGCGATCCAGGAAGAGCGCGAGCAAAGACCGGTGGTGGAAGCTCTCCGCCTGGGAGGGAAAGGTGGAGAGCACGTGTTTGAGTAGCTGCTGCATCTGCCGGTCCAGCGGGAGCCGGCCGTGGGCCAGGCCGTCGCGGGTGGGCCGGGCGGCCTTGCCGATGCGGGCCGTCAGGAAATCCTTCTCACGCAGGTAGTCGAACAGGAAGTCGAGAACCCCGTCCCGATGCAGGCGCCCCACCTCGCGGAGGATCATCTCCTCCCTGAGGCGTTTGCGCACGGTCTTGTAGAGGGTCCGGTCCCGGGTGAAGCGTACGGTCTCCCGGCCCAGGAACATGAGGATGCGCTGCATGTCACTCAGGATATCAGCGCCCAGGTCCACACGTCGGCTGAATCCAGCGGCATCGGGCCGGTTCTCCTCCAGCAGCGCTTCCACCACTTCCCGGAACACGACGATGCCCTCCTCCATGAGGCCGATGCCGAAGGCCTCGAAATTCAGGAAGCAGGCGGTGCCGAGGAGGTGTGACTCCAGCTCGGCGCGAAAGGCGTCCACGTCCCAGGCGAGGCCTCCGGTGTTGATCCGATCAAAGAGACTCCGGGTGAGGATGCCCCCGAACTGGGTCACCACGGTTCTCATCAGGGTTCGGATCCGCCGGTTCGAGACGGCCTGCAGCCGGGCCCGGATACGGTCTGCCTCCGTGAGGGCCACCACCAGGATCTCGCGGTTTCCGACCTCGGCCTGGGAGAGGGTGTGGCCGTGGAGGGCCGTGAGCGCGTCGGTCTTCATGCCCTCGACGTACCCGGTCAGGGAGAACAGGGTCCGGGGTGAGCGGTCCGTGGCCCGGTAGAGCCGGCCGAGGATATCGCCCAGCTCCCGGGGCACGGCGTACGCGGCCTCGCCCCCCTTCTGGATTCCGGCCGGGATCTCCGCGAGAAAGCCCCGCTTGAGCAGGGTTTGGGCGGCCACCTCCACCTCGTAGGGCTCGAGGGCGTCGGAGACGGTGCCCTGGAGGAACGCGGTCTTCCGGACCCGGAGGCCCTCGGCCGCCACCACGGCCAGAAGCACGTCGCGCTGGGATCGGGTCAGGATCTTCATGCGCGAGCGTACCGTCTCGACACTCTGCATGCGGCGCAGGAGGCGCTCGACCAGGTCCGCGTGGGCGTCCGGGACGGGATCGCTGCCCATCCAGAACATGTAGAACGCCTCCAGTTCGGCCAGGCGGCAGCCGCGGAGGAACGCCTCGAGGGTGATACCCGCCCTGGAGGAAGTATCCTGTGGTGGGGTCACGGCCTCCTCCCCCCTGGCGCCACTCGATCGGTCTTAAGCTCCGAGGCATCCACGATGCGGTAGCTGTAGCCCTGCTCGGTGAGGAAGAGCTGGCGTTTCACGGCGAACTCCTGGTCGCGGGTGGACCGGCTCACCACCGAGTAGAACCAGGCCTGGCCGCCGTCGGACTTGGGCCGGAGAATGCGCCCCAGTCGTTGCGCCTCTTCCTGACGGCTACCAAAGGTGCCCGACACCTGGATGGCCACCGAGGCGTCGGGCAGGTCAATGGCGAAGTTGGCCACCTTGGAAACGATGAGGAGCCGGATGTCGCCGCAGCGGAAGCTGGCGTAGAGCCGGTCCCGCTCGATCTGGGGGGTCTGCCCCGTGATGAGCGGCGCGCCCAGGATGCGGGCGAAGAGCTTCACCTGGCCCACGTAGGCCCCGATGATGAGGACGCGGTCCTCCGGGTGCATCTCCAGGATGCGGCGCACGACCTCGGCCTTCCGGGGATTCTCCGAGGCAATACGGAACTTGCCCCGCTGCGCGGCCAGGGCGTACTTGCCCTTCAGTGCCTTGTCGAGGTCCACCCGCACCTCGATGCAGCTGGCCGCGGCGATCCACCCCTGGGTCTCCAGCTCCTTCCAGGGGATATCGTACTTCTTGGGACCCACCAGACTGAAGACGTCGTCCTCGCGGCCATCCTCGCGCACCAGGGTGGCGGTGAGGCCCAGACGGCGCCGGGCCTGGATGTCGGCCGTGGCCCGGAACACGGGTGCAGGCAGCAGGTGCACCTCGTCGTAGATGATGAGGCCCCAGTCCCCCTCGGCAAAGAGGCCGAAGTGGACGAAAGCATCCACCTTGGACTTCCGGTAGGTGAGGATCTGGTAGGTGGTGACGGTGACCGGTTTGATCTCCTTCAACTCCGAGGTGTACTCCCCCACTTCCGCCTCGGTCAGGCTGGTCTTCTCGCAGAGCTCCCGCTTCCACTGGCCCACGGCCGTGCGGCCGGTGGTGAGGATGAGGGTGTGAGTCTTCACGAGGCTCATGACCGCCATGCCCACGATGGTCTTGCCGGCGCCGCAGGGAAGAACCACCACACCGGTGCCCCCCTCGACGCGGCCGCCCGCATGAAAGGACCGGGCCGCATTCTCCTGGTAGTGCCGCAGCCGGAACCGGTCGCCCGGGACCAGGTCCACGCCCAGCGCCGCCCCGTCCAGGTACCCGGCCAGGTCCTCCACCGGGTAGTTCACCTTGATCAGCGCCTGCTTCACCAGCCCCCGGGCACCGGCCTTGACGATGAGATCGCCCCCGGGTGTCCGCCCCTCGAGGTGTCTGGAGACCACGGCGCTGCGAGCCACCTCCTCCAGGAGCAGCCGGTCCTCGGAGATGAGGTGGAGCTCCTCTCCGACTTTCACGAGCTTCAGCTTGCCGTATTTCCCGATGTAGTCCCGGATGTCCACGGCCACGTTCTCGGGCACCGGGTACTTGCTGAACGCCCCCAGCCACTCCAGGATGCGATCAGCGCCGAGGCCGGCAGCGGCGGCGTTCCAGAGGCTCAGGGGGGAGATGCGGTAGGTGTGGATGTGCTCGGGACTCTTCTCCAGCTCGGCGAACCGTCCCAGGCAGTCTCGCGCCCCCTCATAGCGCGGATTGTCCACCTCCAGCAGCATGGACCGGTCGCTCTGGACGATGAGCGGATTCTTCGGGTCGTATCCCATGGCATTCCAGTAAAGCCCAGAAAGGAAGAAAATCCGACGAATCCCGTATTCTAGGGAACGAGACCAGGCCATGGCCAGGAAATTCCGGGGTGGGTTGATTTTCAGCCGGATGGCCGATCCTCAGTGCACCACGATGCGGGAGCGGATCTTGAGGGACTCTCCTGCGTATTCGTGGTGCCAGAAGGAGTCGCCCTCGAGAGTCTCGCACCGGCGATGGTGAGAAAGCACCACGATCCGGTTTTCGATCTTCTCGAAGGAGGCCGATCCGAATTCGGCCAGCAGAGGATCGAAGGTGACCCAGCCGAGGTTCTTCACATAGGCCTCCGGCCAGGCGTACTCGGGGCCGTCATCGTAAGGAACGGTGTACCCCACCACGTACCGTGCCGGGATCCCACAGGCCCGGCAGAGGGCCACGAAGAGGTCAGCGTAATCGCAGCAGTCTCCTTTTCGGGCCTTGAGGGAGGCGGCCGCGCCGCGGCCGTCGCCGCGGTGGGGTCCCGGACGCATGGCCTCGAGCACGAGGGCGTGGATCCGCCCGACCTTCTTCTCCGCGGTGCGGGCCTTGACGTCCCGGGCCAGGGCCAGGATGGCCGGGTGGTCGGACTCGATGCCGGGCTCCGGCTGCAGGAACGGCTTCATGTCCTGCTCTTTTGCCGGTGACCCCTTTTTCCTGGCCTTCCTCCTGGCCTTCTTCCTGGCCTTCGCCTGTTTCCGGGCGGACTGGAAATCGCTCGGGTAGAGCTTCATCTCGATCCGCATCGTGAACCGGAACCTGGACGGGGTCTCTTCCAGCTCGAACACCGCAAATCGGTCCCCGTCCCGGTCGAACATCCGGGACGCCGGGGGCGCGTACTGGATCTTCAGCACCTCCTGGCGGCCCGGCAGGGTCTTCGGCACCAGGCAGGTCACGGTCAGGGGCCCGGTCTGGCCTCCGGTCTCGCCCGTGATCTCGAGGGTGAAGGACACGGTCTTCGGCCGGGCAAAACGCGCTGAACCCGCCGGGGGCTCCGGCGATGCCGGGCCGCTCCAGGCCAGCAATGAGGCGCAGGCCAGAATCACCAGAATCATTGGAACCGACTTGTTCATGGAATCCTCGCAAATCCTGAACCGGGGGGTGCGGGCGCTCCAGGATACACGATCCCGGAGCTCTTGGCACGGGGGGACCGTGAGATCCCTCTCGGCTTTCTCACCCGAGGGGGATGCCCGGGGGCTCGAAGTTTTTCCTGAATCCGGGTCGTGCTGGACAGGGCTGCACATTCCCGGTTCAGGCTACTCGGTGTAGAATAGAAGGGTGCCGGTGTTTCCCGGTCCGAGACAGGAGATCAGCCATGGACGTCCGCCTCGAGAAGGTTCGCCTTCCGATCCTCTGCCTGGCACTCCTCCTTCTGGGATCCGGGCAAGGGATCGCCCAGTCCGGCCACCGACTGCTGCACACCGGCAGAGACTTCTTCCTCGAGGACCGGGCCACGCGCATGGTGAAGCCCTTCGAGATGTGGACGACCCGCCTCGCCAACGTCCTCTTCGACGCCCGCTTCACCGACCGGGTCATTGCCTGCCTCGACGACTACCTCCGGTACGGCGTCAACACCGTGACCATGAGCCTCCAGGGTGGAGAGATGGGCCCCAACAAGAATCACCTCTACCCCGAGGTGTTCCACAACGACGGCAGCCTGAAGCTGCAGAGCCCCGTCTACGGGAACCTCGCCCGCCTGCTCCGGGAGACCGACCGGCGCGGTATGGTGTGCAACATCATCTACTGGTATCACCGCCGGCACCAGGAGGTCCCCGACGACTCCAGGGCTCTGGACACCACCCGCGCCGTGACCCGGTGGCTCGCGGCCACGCCCCACAGGAACTACTTCCTGGATATAGTCAACGAGTTCGAACACTACGCATTCCTCAAGCCAGGTACCCAGGAGAAACGGCCGCTCTTCACCTCGCTCCAGGGCGCCCTGAAGCTGCTGCACGCCGCAAAGAGCGAGGACCCCGAGGTCCTGGCCGGCATGAGCCCGCTCAGCGCGCTGCTGTGTCCTGTGGGAGACCTGAAACCCTCGCCCTGGGAGACGTGGGTGGAGGCGGACATCCTCTACGGTCACGGCCCCATCCTCGATCCCATGAACCGGGCCGCGTATCGCCTCGGTGTTTCCCCCCCGAATCCACTCTTGAAACCGTACGTCAACAACGAGTTCTTCTACCAGCTCCGGTACGAGCTGAGACTGCAGAAAAATCCGCGCACGGGCAAGTGGACCTACGGCCACTGGGACCGCACCACCGTGGACAACTACCTCAAGGATATCCGCACCCTGCGGGGATTCCATGGATCGCCCAATGTCTACTCGCACCACCAGCAATACATACCGCCCGAGGGGGAGATGCCCGAGGTGAGGGTGGGACCGGCCGGCACCCAGCCCGAGGCCACGCCCGGTGGCGGCGAGCCGTCCATGCACTGGCTCTTCCGGGCGGTGGCGGATTTCCGGGGACGGGGCGCCCTGCCGGCGCGCATGGACTTCAACCAGGACCACGCGTCGGGCTTCGAGGAGGACCTGGACGGCACCTGGACCTGCTCAAGCGGGCGCCTTCTCCAGACCGACGACGCCGTGGATCCGGCCTACGCCCGCATCGCCGCCGACGAGGGGGAGGTGGAGGTGGAGGTGGCCTGGGACGGGGCCTTTCTCTCTGATCCGGGGACCCAGGGCCGCCTGGGGATACATCTCGGGAGCGCCACGCCCGCGGGTCCCGCGTACCGCCTCCTGGTGGGCAAGGAGACCGTCACCCTCGACCAGCCGGGGGGCAGCCTTCCGGCTCGCACCGTGAAGGTGGCCAAGCAGGCCGAAGACAGCTACCTCCTTCGTCTGTCGGGTGGGCGCATCACCGTGGACACCGGTGGGACCCGGGTCCTGGACGTGGGCAACATCGCGCCGGTCAAGGACGCAAATCTCCTGCTCTTCACCCGCAAGGCCAAGGCCGCCTTCGACCACGTTCGCATCACCCCGATCCGCCGCACCGACTTCGAGGCCGCCTCCACCGGGCCGTGGACTCCTGTCACGCCCTCGGCCTGGTCGATCGTTCCCAGTCCGGCCGCCCCCTCGAACCGGGTGTGGTGTGGGAAGCCGTTGTGCCGGCGGGAAAGACCTACCTGGCCCTGTACGACCGCGTGTTCGAGGACTTCGTGTTCCGTGCCCGGCTGGATCTCAAGAACGCCGGCCGTACGGCCCTGCGGTTCCGCTCGATCGATGCCCTGAATCCGGGGAGCGAGGGATATTCCCTCCACGTCCACCAGGACGGGAAAACCGTCCTGGAGCGTGTGCCGGCCTCGGGGCCGGCCGTCTTGCTTGGAAGCGCAAGGTTCCCGGTGAACCGCGCCTCCATTCAGGTGGAGATCCGGGCCGAGGGCCGCCGACTGGCCGTGTCCCTGGACAGAACCCCGGTCCTGGACGTGGTGGACGTGGTCGGGGCGCCCACCAGCGGCCGGTTCCAGGTCCTGGCCTCGCCGGGCAGGACCCGGTTCGACGATATTTGCATCGAAGCCGGCCCCGGCCGGTTTCCCGCACCGCGGTTTCTTCCCGGGACCGGGCCGCCGCTTGCGGCCGGCTTTACCGTGGACTTCCTGGATCCGGACGGCCGGTTGAATCTCACAGGCCTCGGATTCGAGGCCTCTCTGGACAACCATACCTACGTGGACCTCACCCTGCTCCTCCACCCCTGGTTCGGCCTCTTTGATCTGGCGTATTCCCCGGATGGAAAGGGCTACCGGTTCACCCTCAGGAATCCCCTGCCTCTGGGGTCCACGACATGGTACCTGAGGGCCACGGCCTGGGACGTTCAGGGCCTTCAGACGGCCGTGGTCTACAAGACGCAGTGAATCCTGGCCCGGCCCATAACTGGACGCGCTTGTCGGGATGCCAGCGAGTACGAGGGCATGGAATCTCGAGGTTCTGCGCATCCTTTTTGGAAAATACAGCGGATCGTGCTACCCGTTACCTCGAGTGACCCTGCCCGGGTCCGGAGACGACATCCGGATCCAGGAGATCCATAGTCCTTCCGTCAGAAAGGTGGAGTATCCATGTTAGGGAAGATCGGAATCATCGGGGGTGGGAACATCGGCGGTGTCTTGGTCCAGGAAGCCGCGCGGCGAAAGCTGGCCAAGGAAATCGGTTTGATGGATATTCTTCCGCCTGACTTTGCCAAGGGCAAGTGCCTGGATATCGCCGAAGGCACGCCGATCATCGGGGTGGACGTCAACGTCGACGGCGCGCAAGACTACAGCATCATCAAGGATGCGGACGTCATCATCAACACGGCCGGCGTGCCCCGGAAGAAGCGCCCCGACGGTACCATTCCCACGCGTGAAGAGCTCCTGAAGATCAACCTGGGCATCACCGACCAGGTGGCGGGGGGCATCATGGAGTACGCCCCGAACGCCATCGTCATTTCCATCGCCAATCCCCTGGACGCCATCGTCTACACCCTGCACAAGAAGATGTCGCCTCCGAAGAACAGGCTCTTCGGCATGGCCGGCGTCCTGGATTCCTCCCGCTACCGCTACTTCGTGGCCAAGGCCGCCAACGTGTCGGTGGAGAACGTGGAGGCCCTGGTGCTGGGGGGTCACGGCGACACCATGGTTCCCATCCGGAGCTGCTGCCGCATCGGCGGCATGCCGGTGGAGAAATTCGTGAGCCAGGCGGACCTCGAGGCGCTGGAGACCCGGACCCGCAAGGCCGGCGGCGAGGTGGTGGGATTGCTCGGCGTGGGATCGGCCTTCGTGTCCCCGGCCTGGGCAGCGCTGCAGATGGTGGAAGCCATTGCCCATGACAGCCGCAAGATCATGCCGGTATGCGCCCTGCTCGAGGGCGAGTACGGCGTCAACGGCCTCTTCGTGGGTGTGCCCGCCATCCTGGGCAAGAACGGCATGGAAGAGGTCATCGAGGTGGACCTCACGCCCGAGGAGAAGGCCGCCCTCGAGCACTCGGTGGAAGCCGTCCGGTCGACATGCAACGAGGTGGAGGAAATGACCAAGTAATTTCTACTGCCTCCATTTGGAACAGGGCGCGGTCAAAAAAGCCGCGCCCTTCTCACGTACTCCTTCACGACGTTTTATATGCCGTCTTCCTCCGATTTCCACGAAGGAGTTATGGCCAAAAATGGGCCAACTTCAGGCCATGGGATGCTCCACACGCGTGAGATGGCCCATTCTTGGCCAGAAGTCCTTTGTGGGGAAGTCGAAGGGTAACAACGCTGGGCAGAATCCGGAGTCGTGGCCGGGCCTAGTGCTTTCCGCCGTCCAGCCCGTACTCTCGCAGGAACCGGCCGGTATGCGAGGTGGAGTGCGCGGCCACGGCTTCGGGCGGACCTGCCACCACCACCTCCCCCCCTGCGTCGCCGCCCTCGGGGCCGAGGTCGATGATGTGGTCAGCAGCGCACATGACCGCCGGATGATGCTCGATGAGAACCACGGAGCTGCCGCGGTCCACCAGGTCTCTAAGCACCCCGAGCAGCGTCTCCACCTCGACGCCATGCAGGCCCACGGTGGGCTCATCCAGGAGATAGAGGGTATCGGCGGCGTCGCGCCGGCCCAGCTCCGCGGCCAGCTTCACCCGCTGAGCCTCACCGCCGCTCAGGGTGTTGGCGGGCTGTCCCAGGAGCACGTAGCCCAGGCCCACGCGGTCGAGGAACTCCAGGGGCCGGCGGATGCGGGGAAAGTCCCGGAACAGCTCCAGGGCCTCGTGCACTTCGGTGTCCAGGATGTCAGCGATGGTCCGGCCCTTGTAGAGCACCCCGAGGGTGGCCGCGTTGTAGCGCTTTCCCTTGCAGGCCTCGCAGACGATCCACACGTCGGCGAGGAAGTGCATCTCCACCCGGATGTGGCCGCGGCCCTCGCACGCCTCGCACCGGCCCTCGCCGGTGTTGAAGCTGAACCGTCCGGGCTTGAAGCCGCGCACCCGGGATTCGGGCAAGGTGGCGAAGAACTCGCGGATCGAGGTGAAGGCGCCGGTGTAGGTGGCCGGATTGGAGGACGGGGTGGAGCCGATGGGGTCGGCACCCACGATGACCACGCGCTTCAGTTGTTCCGAGCCTTTGAGCGCCCGCCACTGCGAGGCCAGCACCTCCATGATCAGGGTGGACTTGCCGCTGCCGCTCACCCCCGTCACCACGCACACCACGCCCCGGGGTATCTCCACGTCGAGGTTTTTCAGGTTGTGGAGCCGGGCGCCCCGGATCTGGATGAAATCCCGCGGGGTGCGCCGGCCGGCCGCTGGAAGCATCGCCTTTACCCTCAGGAGCCGGCCCGTGGGCGAGGCTTCCACCTTCTGTAGATCGCGCGGAGAACAGGCCGCCACCACCTCGCCCCCCTGCCGGCCCGCCCCGGGGCCGAGCTCCACCACGTGGTCGGCAGCGCGGATCACCGCCTCGTCGTGTTCCACCACCACCAGCGTGTTGCCGAGGTCCCGCAGGTTCTCCAGGGTGTGGATCAGTCGCGCCGTGTCGCGGGGATGGAGGCCGATGGTGGGCTCGTCCAGGATGTAGAGCACCCCCGTGAGGCGGTTTCCGATCTGGGTGGCCAGGCGGATGCGCTGCGCCTCGCCCCCGCTCAGGGTGGCCGAGGCGCGGTCCAGGGTCAGGTAGCCGAGGCCCACGTCGGCGAGGAACACCAGGCGGTGGAGGATCTCCCTGAGAAGGGGCGCGGCCACGGCCGCTTCCGAGGCCTTCGGCTTGAAGGCCTGCAGAACCTCTCGGGCCGCCTCCACGGTGAGGGCCAGGGTCTCCCCCAGGCGCCGCTTGGCGACGCGCACGGACCGGGACAGGGGTTTCAGGCGATGCCCGCTGCACTGCCTGCAGACGTCCCGGACCATGACCTTTTCCAGCCCGATGCGCTGCCCCGTCTCCTCCTTCATCCGGACCCGCTTTTCGATGGAGGTCACCAGCCCCGACCACGCGGTGTTCCACACCAGGTGGGCGTTCTTGCGCCGGCTCGACCACTGGTGGGTGATCTCCACCTTGCGGTCACCGGTGCCGTGGAGGACCGCCTTTTGAACCTGTTCCGGAAGCGATTTCCACGGCTTGCCCGGATCCCCGCCGGCCTCCCGCACGGCCGCCTCCACCACCGACCGCTCGAGGCTTCCGCCCCGGTTCAGGTGATGCATCACGGCTTCGTGAAGGGCGCCCTCCACAACCGGGCGGTCAGGGCGGACAATGACTCGATCCACATCGGCCTGAATGGTGGAGCCCAGGCCGTTGCAGGCGGGGCAGGCGCCCACGTGGCTGTTGAAACTGAAGTGGCGCGGAGTCAGGTCCCCCTCGAGGGCCACCCCGTGCTCCAGGCAGGACGGAACCGCAGCGTGCAGCCGCACCGCCCCGCCCTCCACCCGGAGGCCGACGCGATTCTTCCCCATCTTGAACGCGGTCTCCACGGCTTCGGCCAGACGCGCCTTCACTCCGGACCTGAGGACCAGGCGGTCCACCACCACGTGGACCGGCGTCTGCCGGTCCACGGCCGGAAGCGCCTCCCGCCGGATGTCCACCATGGCCTCGCCGACGAGCATGCGCACGAAGCCGGCCCGGAGCACCTCGGTGCGGAGGCTCTCCAGCTGCCTCCGGGTCCGCTTCCTGGACGGTTCATCCTGGCCCGGAAGACTCAGGGGCGCGAGCACCTGGAGGCGCTTGCCCCCGTGGCGCCGCAGCAGGCTTCCGGCCAGGGTGGTCGGCTCCCACGCCTTCATGACGCGGTCGCAGTGCGGACAGTGCGGCCGGCCGAGGCGCGCGTAGAGAAGCCTGAGATAGTCGTGGATCTCCGTGACGGTGGCCACGGTGGACCGTGGATTCCTCGTGGCGCCGCGCTGGTCGATGGCGATGGCCGGGCCAAGGCCCTCGAGGCTGTCCACCGGCGCCCGGTCCAGCCGGCCCAGGAACCGCCTGGCGTAGGTGCTGAGACTCTCCACGAACCGGCGCTGGCCCTCGGCGAACAGGGTATCGAAGGCGAGGCTGGTCTTGCCGCTTCCGCTCACCCCGGTCACCACCGTGAGGGATCCCACCGGGATGTCCACGTCCACTCCCTTCAGATTGTGGGTCCGGGCGCCGCGCACGCGAACCACGGCCTCCTCCCGGCGCCGTCCCCTCCGGCGCCGGTCGGGTGCCCGCGCCCCGGCCTCGGGTTCGAGAAGCGCTGCCAGGGCCCGGCCGGTGTGCGAGGCCCCGTGGGAAGCCACCGCCTCGGGTGTCCCGGTCACCACCACTCTTCCGCCGGCTTCACCGCCCTCGGGTCCGAGGTCGACGAGGTGGTCCGCCACCTTCACCACCTCGAGGTTGTGTTCGATGATCACCACGGTGTTGCCCGCGTCCACCAGCCGCCCGAGGGCTTTGAGGAGACGCTCCACGTCGCTCATGTGGAGTCCCGTGGTGGGTTCGTCCAGAAGATAGAGGGTTCGACCCGTGGCCGGTCGTCTGAGCTCCGACGCCAGCTTGATGCGTTGCGCCTCGCCGCCGCTCACCGTGGTGGTGGGCTGGCCCAGGCGAAGGTACCCCAGGCCCACGGCCTGCAGGGTGGAGAGGGTCTTTTCGAGGGCGGGGAAGTCTCCGAAGAACTCCAGGGCCTCATCCACGGACATCTCGAGGACCTCGTCGATGGATTTCCCGGCGTAGGTGACGGCCAGGGTCTCGGCGTTGAACCGCCGTCCCATGCAGGTATCGCAGGTCACCTCCACATCGGCGAGAAACTGCATCTCCACGGTGACGACCCCGGCCCCCTTGCACGCCTCGCACCGGCCGCCCTTGAGGTTGAAGCTGAACCGGCCGGGGCCGTAGCCGCGGCTCCGGGCCTCAGGCGTGGCCGCGAACAACCCCCGGACGTGACCGTAGAGCTTGGTGTAGGTGGCCGGGTTGGACCGGGGCGTGCGGCCGATGGGCGTCTGGCTGATCTCGATGACCTTGTCCAGGTGTTCCACGCCTTCCAGGCCGCGATGCCTGCCGGGCGCTGCGGTGGCATGGTGAAGGCGCCGCGCCAGGGCTCGCTTGAGAATCCTCTCCACCAGGGTGGACTTGCCGCTGCCGCTCACGCCCGTCACCACCACGAGGCAGCCCAGGGGAAACGACACGTCGATTCCCTTCAGGTTGTGCTCGGCCGCGCCGCGTACCGTGAGCACCCTCTCGGGATTCACTCTCCGGCGGCGCTCGGGCAGGGCTATGGTGCGGGACCGGTTCAGGAACTGGCCGGTGACCGAGGCCGGAGTCCGGGCGAGGTCACGGACGGTGCCCTCGGCCACCACCTCCCCCCCGAACCGCCCCGGCCCCGGTCCCAGGTCCACGAGGTGATCGGCAGCCCGCAGGGTCGCCTCGTCGTGCTCCACCACGATCACGGTGTTGCCCAGGTCTCGCAGCCCGGTGAGCGCCTGGAGGAGCCGGTGGTTGTCGCGCGCATGCAGGCCGATGGAGGGCTCGTCCAGGACGTAGAGCACGCCGCGAAGCCCCGAGCCGAGCTGGGTGGCCAGATGGATGCGCTGGGCCTCGCCGCCGGCCAGGGAAGGAGCGCTCCGGTCGAGGGTCAGGTAGTCCAGGCCCACGGACTTCAGGAACCGCAGCCGGACCTGGATCTCGTGGAAGAGGTCCCGGCCGATAAGGGCTTCCCGGGGCGTGAGGTCCAGGCCGGAGAAGAATGTTGCCAGGGCGGAGACGCTCTCGGACGAGAGTTCCGTGATGGCGTGGCCGCGGAACAGGACGCCGCGCGCCTCCGGCCTCAGCCGAGTGCCCTCGCATTCGGGGCACCCCACCTCGGAGAGGTAGCGGCGCTCGATGTTCCTGGACTGGTTCTCCTTGTACGCAGCTTCCACGAGCGGGATGATTCCGGGAAAGGTCCGGGTATCCGCCCTCCGGTACTCGAATGTCTCGCCCTTCCAGGTGTAGTGGAGGTCAAAAGTACGATCACCCGTGCCGAAGAGGATCTTCCGGCGCTGCCGCTTCCCGAGGTCGGACCAGGGCCGGTCAAAGGGGATACCCTCGGCCTCGCAGATGATGCCGAGGCCCTCCAGGGTCATGCTGCAGTAGGTGAGCCACTTCTTCGGAGTGGTGATGGAGAGGGCGCCCTCGGCGAGGGACAGCAAAGGGTCTGGCACCATCAGGGTCTCGTCCACGCCACGCACACTGCCCAGGCCCGTGCAGCGGGGGCAGGCACCGTGGGGCGAGTTGAAGCTGAAGAGTCTGGGTTCCACCTCGGGTAGATCCCGGTCGCATGCTGCGCAGGCACCGCGGCGGCTGAAGGCATGGACGCGGTCTTCCACCAGCACCCCAACCACACCGTCTCCGGCCCGGGCCGCGGCCTCCACCGCCTCGGTGAGGCGGCCGCGTTTCTCTGGCGCCGGACGGAGGCGGTCGAGGATGACCTCGAGGGTGTGACGCCGGTACCGGTCCAGCCGCTCCACCTCGTCCAGCCGCCGGATCTCGCCGTCGATGCGGGCGCGAACGTAGCCCTGGCTGCGTAACGCCTCCAGCTCCTTGCGGTAGGCGCCGCGGCGATCCCGCACCAGCGGCGCGAGCAGGATGACCTTCTTACCCTCCCAGTTGGCGAGAATACGGTCGGTGATGGCGTCCGTGGTCTCCCCGGTCACCTCCCGGCCGCAACCAGGGCAGTGCGGCGTCCCGAGACGGGCGTAGAGGAGTCTCAGGTGGTCGTGGATCTCGGTGAGGGTGCCCACCGTGGACCGCGGATTGCGGCTCACGGTCCTCTGGTCGATGGACACGGTGGGACTGAGGCCCTCCACGTGGTCCACCCTGGGCTTTTCCATACCCCCCAGGAACTGGCGGGCGTAGGCGCTGAGCGACTCCAGAAACCTGCGCTGGCCCTCCTTGCACAGGGTGTCGAAGGCGAGGCTGGATTTGCCGCTGCCGCTCACCCCGGTCACCACCGTGAAGGTATCCCGGGGGATCGAAACGTCGATGCCCTTCAGGTTGTTTTCCCGGGCACCCCGGACCTCGATGACGTCCAGGCCCCGGCTCTGGCGGCGGGCCAAGGTCGGATTCCTCATGCCATGGATTCACGTTTCACGTGGGTCGATGTCGATTGCACGACCCGGAACTGGACCTCCATGCGATCGATCAATGATCGTGATCCCCCGTGCAACCCTGGGGGTGGTTCTCCTGGCCGTGGTTCTCCTGGATTGGGGACTCGTGCACGTGCCGGTCGTGGCCGCAGGTCTCGAAGAATCCGATGGCGTACGCAACGGCCAGGCCGAGGAGGAGGGCCAGGGAGAGCTTCACCCTGTCGTGGCGGTGGAACTGGAGCTCGGGCAGCAGGTCGCTCAGGGAGATGCAGAGAAAGGTGCCCGCCGAGAACGCAAGAGCGCACCCCACGATGGCGGAACCCGATCCCGACCTGATGCCCAGGCCCAGGTAAAAGAAACTCACACCCAGGGGTATCACCAGGGCAAAGAGGGCGTTGACGAGGTGCCGGAGCCGGGCGGACCTGCCGCTGGACGCCATGAGGGTGCCAATGGTCATGGAATCCAGGGGCTTGTGCAGGAAGATGACCAGAAAGGTGCCGAATCCGGCCAGGCTCGTCGCGTGGTCGGCCTGCCACTCTGCCTGGACGCTGGCGGCCAGGGCCACGCCGGCCAGCAGGGTGTGGAGGGTGAGACCCGTGAGAGCACCCCCCCACTCCAGGGCGCGGCCTTCATGGTGGGGATGGGAACACGGGGCCGGCTCTTCAACCGATGGGGTCGCCTGGATCCCCACCTCGGCGGTTTCATGGTGGTGGAACCGGAAGAACCGCTCCACGAAGAACATGGCCAGGAGGCCCGCCATCAACCATGCCACCAGTTGATCCATGGACCCGAGCTCGTGGTAGGCGTGGGGCACCATATGAAACACCCCCACCCCGAGCATGACTCCGGCCACGAAACTGACGGCCAGCTCCATGCGCTCGTGGGTCAACCGGATCCAGAGGGGAATCCAGCCGCCGACGAGGGAGGCCAGCAGGATCGCAGCGCAGTAGAGGACGAGTGTCAATAGCATGGTGTTACTTTATCGCATACCGGGCCTCGTACCCAGACTCTCCGGGACTGGATCTGCCCTCAGCGATTCTTCCCCTGTTTCTTCATCTGCCGGGCTTGCCGCCTCAGTTCCTCCCAGTATTCCATTCGTTTCTCGATCTGACGCTCGAATCCATACGTGGATGGCCGGTAGACCTCTTCCCCCTCCAGGCCCTCGGGCATGCAGCTCACGTCCACGATGTGGCCGGGCGCATCGTGGGGATAGAGGTAGTCCTTGCCGTATCCGAGCTTCTTCATCAATCCGGTCGGAGCGTTCCTCAGATGCAGGGGCACGGGCCGGGCCCCCCTCTCCTCCAGGAGCCCCTCCACGGCCTTGATGGCCCGCAGCGAGGCATTGGACTTGGGGGAGGTGGCCAGGAACGCGGCCGTCTGGTAGAGGGCATAGGTCGCCTCGGGCAGCCCCACGAAGTGCACGGCCTGCTGGGCGGCCACGGCCACGGTGAGGGCCTGGGGATCGGCGTTGCCCACGTCCTCGGAGGCAAAGATCACCATACGTCGCACGACGAAGAGGGGATCCTCGCCGCCGGCCAGCATACGCCCCAGCCAGTAACAGGCGGCGTGGGGGTCGCTGGCCCGCAGGCTCTTGATGAATGCGCTCGCGATGTCGTAGTGGGAATCGCCCCCCTTGTCGTGACGGGGGGTGCGCTTCTGGAGGGCGGCCTCGACGCCGGTGCGTGTGATTCGGATCCGCGCCTCCGCACCCGCGGGATCCAGATCCGCATACGCCGACAGGAATCCCGCCTCCAGAGCGTTGTAGAGGGTCCGGGCGTCGCCGTCGGCGAACTGCAACAGGAATGCCCGGGCTCCGTCCTCGAGGTCCACCTCGTAGCGGCCGTACCCCGCGTCCGCGTCAGCCAGGGCACGATCCACCAGGGCGGACAGCACCTCGGGTCGCAGGGGCGTCAAGGTGTAGACCTGGAGCCTGGACAGCAGGGCGGAATTGACCTCGAAGGAGGGATTTTCGGTGGTGGACCCGATGAGCACCAGGGTGCCGTCCTCCACGAAAGGCAGGAGGGCATCCTGCTGGGCCTTGTTGTAGCGGTGGATCTCGTCGATGAAGAGCACCGTGCCGCCCCGGTTCTTCTCCCGGGTCTTCTCTTCGAGAAGCGAGGGCCCCTCCCGGGCGCGTCGGGTGATTTCCCGGAGGTCCTTCACGCCGCTGGTGACCGCACTCAGGATCTCGAACGGAAGGCCGGCCGACCGGGCCAGAATCCGGGCCAGGGCGGTCTTTCCCGACCCCGGCGGACCCCACAGGATCATGGAGCGGAGATTCCCCGTCTCGGCCGCCTTGCGCACCACGCCGCCCGGGCCGGCCAGGGCCTCCTGGCCGAGAAAGGCCTCGAAATCACGCGGCCGCATGCGTTCTGCCAGAGGGACGGTCCCCCACCGGCTCATCGGGTCTTCTTGCATGAAGTGGAGCATACGGATATCCCCCCCTCAGAAAAGAGAATTCAGGGACACACCATCCCGTATCTCCGGGCCTGAATTTCCTTTTCCCGTATCGTGGGGACGGAGTATCATTCGCCCCCCTGTTTTGTCGGAACCTGAACCGAGAAAGGAAGACCTTGCGACTCCGATCGATCCTGAACACGCTTCCACCCCAGGAGGTGAGGAAGATTGCCGACACCCATCTCCTGCCCGAGGATACCGCCCCGGAGAGCCTGGTCAGGCACCTGGCCCAGTCCCGGGTTCTCCTGAACCTGTTGAAGAACGAGCTCCGTCCCGTAACCCACCTCCTGGAGCGCCTGGCGGCCTTCGGCCCGGAGGCCGCCCTGGAGACGGACATCCTGGGAGACGTCACCCTTTCGCAGCTCAAGTCAGCCCACTTCAGAGGCCTGGCCTTCCTCCTGCCCTCGGCGGCCGATGCCCAGCGAGTGGTGCTGCCCCGGGAATACACCCTGATGCGGGAGATCAAGCGGCCGCCCTCCACCGACCTGGTCAGCGGATTGAGGATCCTCGCCGTGGATCACGCGCGGCTCATGGCCCGGCACCTCGAGGTGTCGGAGCCGTCCTCGTCCTCCCTGCTCCTGGCGGATATCCACGCCCGCCTCCTGGATCGCGCCGGCGCTTGGGCCGCATCGCTCCCCGAAGAGGAGCGGTGCGTTCTGGACGCCTTGCTGGAGCGAGGCGGCGTCATGGACGCCGGCACGTTTCACCTGGAGCATCCCCTCACGGCCTCATCCACGGACCGGGGGCCCTTCAAGGTGGCCGACCTGTTCGGCGTGGGCCGGGCGCGCGGCCGACCCACGCCGGCCCAGCGCCTCTTTCGCAAGGGCCTTCTCTTTGCCGCCACGGACCAGGACGCGCCCGGGGGCGTCCTGACCCGGGTCTTCGTGCCCGAAGAACTAGTAATGCGGATTTCCGGAGAATGGGCGGAACGTAAGGCCCAGGAGGAAACAGCGCTTCGGGGCCGATCACGCCTCGAGGAAGAGCCCGCTTCCCCCCGGAGCGCCACACCCGACGTCCGTGCCGATCTGCGTGCATTCGCCCTGGCCGTGGATATCCTCGGATTTGGATTCATCCGGGCCGGGGAGGCGAGGCGGGACCACACCGAGGCCGTATCTCGGTTGCGGCCCCTCACGGACCGGGACCAGCAGAGGCTTGCCCGGCTGGGGCAAATCCTGGGGATCTTTCGCCTCTCCGGAAACCGGCTGGTCCTGGAGTCCGAGGCCGCCCGGATCCTCGACGAATCCCCGGTCGCCTTCCTGGCGCGCCTGTCCGAGGCCGTGACCCAGGAGGCGGGTCAGGCGGATCCGGTCCGGCCCAGGAGGCGGCGCCTGATTCTGGCCGGCCTTCGACGCTTTCCCGACGAGTGGATCCGATTCGACGCCCTCCCCGACCTCCTCGCCCTGGGGCCGGAATACCGACGGACCCTTCAGGTCCACGGCCTGGATAGATCCCGGGAAGAGGCGGACCTCATGGAAATCCTCGAGGAGTTCCGGTTCTGGGGCTTCCTGGACCTGGCCGGGGACCCGGGCCGGATCACGGGCGTTCGATTCCGGCCCTCTTCGAGGCCGCCTGCGGTGGAATTACAGGACAAATCCCTCACCTTGCCTCCCAACCTCGAGGTCGTGGTGCCCCTGGAGGCCCCGTTCGAGGTCCTGGTCCGACTGGGCCGCTTTGCTGATCCAAAGGTCTTGGATCTGGCCGCGGTGTTCTCCCTGTCCGAGGCTTCCCTGGTCCGGGCTTCGAGTCGTGGCTGCCCTCCCGAGGAAGCCCGGGCCTTTCTTGCCGCCCACTGTGGTCACGATCTTCCTTCCGGGGTGATTCAGCTCATCGAGGACGTGGCCGATCGTGAGGGAGAGGTTCGCATCTGGAAGGTGGGCTGCGTGATGACTTTGCAGGATACGGACCTGGCCGAGGCCTTCCAGAACCATCCGGAGTTGGGTCCCATGATCCTGACGCCTCTGGCTCCGGGCGTGTTCGCTCTGCACACGGACGTGATTCCCGAGGAGGTGGAAAAGCTGTTACGGAAGCACGGGTTCTTTGCCACCCTCGCCTGAGGCAATCTCGAGGGCTTCAAGTTCTCACCCGCTGACTGATATGTCACCTTCATGTAATTTGACTTTCCTAACTCGTGCAATAACTCTCCACGTCCAGACAAAGGTCCATGGAAATCAGGATGACACTGGATTCGTTTTCTCAATGTTTATTCTTCGCCGGGGTATCGACTTCTGCTATACTCGCGGCCATTGAGAAGGACTGAAGCGTACCATAACTTATCCGGTAGATTCCAATAGACCTTAACTGTCCTGGCTGAACACAGAGAGAACCTCGTTGCAGGATCACTCTTTGAAATAAAGTCCTCATGCTCACCCGACACGATAGATTCATGAATCGGGGCTGCATGAATCGGGGCTGGATGCCGTGGAAGAACAGAACATTCCCGAAGACCTGCACCCACGCGTCTTGATACAGGCCATTCAAGAAAACCTGGGCATCACCAAGAAAGAAATTTCAGAACGTACCGGCATCAGCTACGGCACACTGAACCGCTACACCCGGGATGCCTGTCCCATCGGCCGGCCGCGTCAGTCCAGCATCAACAAGCTGAAACACCTCTACCTGAAATCCCTTCGTAAATTCGACGCCAGGGATTCTGCAGGCAAGCCGGGAATCGAATACAACCTGTCTCTCTTCCAGGGTATCCGGCCGGTCTCCCGGGAAAGTGGCCACTACCCGGGGCAACTGAGCGGGCACCTGAGTCCCGGCGAAACCTCCGGCGCCGTGGATATCCACGGCCTTCCCCAGGAGCCCTTCCTCAAGTTCAATCGCTGGCTGGTCTTCTATGCACGGCGAGACTTCGATCACTTCAAAGCATCGGAGTATCGGGACCGCGAACGCCTCCTCAGCACCCGCGAGCTGGTGGGAGACCTCTACATGTCCCTGGTCAACGACCTGGTACACTGCGACATGAACAACCCCGAACTGAACAGCAATTCAGACAACACTGATCAGGTCACTGAACAGGTCACTGAACAGGTCACTGATCTAGTCAAAGATCAAGTCACTGATCCGCACGCCGAGGACGTTTCTTCGCTGCCCTCCACAACGCCTCGATAAACCGGTCCATGGCACCCAAGGCCGCTCGAACCTTGCCCGGATCTCCATTGACCAGCAAGCTGAACACCCAGACCTTGTCGGACTCGACCCGGAGAAAACCGCTGAGGGCCCGTACTCCGTTCAGGTAACCGGTCTTGGCCCGGAGAGCGTCCCGAAGCGGACCTTTGGTGAATCGTCTCTTGAGGGTAGATCCCTTTTCTCCACCCCGGGGAAGCACTCGGGTAAAACGTGTATTGTACGGCCGGCGAGTCACCCAGCAGAGCACCTCCACGATCTGTCGGGGCGTGAGGCGGTTCAGTCGACTCAGGCCGGACCCGTCACGGACCACGGCTCTGTCTGCTGCAGCGCCCGCTCGCTTCAGGACCTCGGAACCGGCCAGCGTGCCCGACTCGAAGGTCCCTCTCCCGGCGGTGAATGCTGCACCGGCCGTCTTGAAGAGAATCTCGGTGACCCGGTTATCGCTCTGGTGCAGACAGGCCCGAATCATACGGTCCAGGGGGGTGTCGTGTTCGGCGAGGATCCGACCCCGCGGGGATTTCATGCCGGATTCCCGGACGATCCCGCCTTTCAGGCCCACTCCGGCTTTCTTCAGCTCGAGCACCATGCAGCGACCGAGGAACCGGGGTGCATCGTGCACGGCCGCCGCCCCACTGCGGGACCTCGCTCCGAGGCGGATGCGTGCCCGGACCTCGATGCGGTTGGATCCCCAGGGGCGCTGGAACCAGAGGCTTGCTTCCTTCTCCTTCTTGCCGACCGTCCGGGTCCGGTTCACCACCTGGACATGGCCGCAGGGAGGATCCACGGAGAGCATGGCCTTTTGCCCCGCCACCTTGCCGGGTCTCAGGCGGATGACCACCACGTTTTCTCCGTTGCCCAGCGCCGCTGCTCCCCGGGCGGTCAAGGAGGCGGGATTCTGGCTCTTCCAGTCCGGATGTACGTATTGGGGGTCCAGCACGCGTTCAAACACCACGAGGTTTCCGGTAATCTTGTGGATTCCGTGGGCCCGGACCTGGCGGGCCCAGATCCCGGGATTGGCCTTCTGATTGCCCCGGCCAAAACAGGGATCGCCGTCCCCCTCCAGGACCAGGTCCCCCTCGAGCTGACCGTCCTTCACAATGCCCCGGAGCCGCAGGCGCGTGGAGAAGGCGTGGGTAAGGTCGAGAAACTCCAGGGCCGAGGCCGCCGTCAGAATCTTCATGTTGGACGCCGGGATAAAGGGATGATCCGGGTTGTGGACCAGGAGGTCCCGGCCGGAGAAGAGGTCCTGAACCACCACCCCCACCTGGGTGCCGGAGACGGATCGGGCGGCGAGGAGACGCCGGAGCGCCCGGGAAAGATCCTGCGGGAAAGCCTCGGACCCCCCGAGGCAGAGGACCGCCAGGGCAAGGAGCAATTTTCTCATGAATCCTCGATGGAAAACGTCATGAGGTCCTCGGCCAGAACCACCTTTCCGTGGAAATGTTTCTCCACCAGGCCCACCACATCCGTCCCCTCCACCTCCGGATAAAAGTGGGTCAACACAAGACACTTCACACCAGCCTGAGCGGCCATGCGTCCGGCCTGGTCTCCGTTCAGGTGAAACGGGTCCGCTCCGGTCAGAGCGCATTCACACACAAAGACGTCGACGCCACGGGCCAGGTCCACCACCTCGGTGCAGTAGCCCGTATCCCCGGAATAGGCGATGGCGCCCGCTCCTGGCAGATCGATGCGATACGCCAGACTTTCCGGGCAGTGCCGGGTGGAGGCAGCCGATATCTTGCCGAAGGGAAATTCCGCCTGCCACCCCGGTCCCACCTCGTGGAGTTCGATCCGAGTCCTTTCGGGCACCATCCAGGGGCCGAACAGATCCCGGAGTCCGGATACCAGATCCTCGAGGCCTGAGGGGCCGTAGATCGGGAAGACGCGGTCCCTGTCCAGGGTGGGATTCCTGAGGGCGAACACCAGGCCGGGAAGGTCCAGGAAGTGGTCGAGATGGTAGTGGGTGTAGAACACCCGGTCGAGGATGTCCAGAGACACCCCGGCTTCGGCCAGTCGCTTGGTGGTACCGCTACCGGAATCCAGGAGCACGTGTTCTCCGCCCGCTTCCAGGAGATGGCCCGATGGACCGCGGTGGGGTGTTGGCACGCCTGTCCCCGAGCCGAGGACCGTGAACCGCCCCCCCACGATCAGCCTCCGTATCCGTCCGGATGGGCGCTGTGCCAGGCCCAGGCCGTCTCGATGATCTTCCGGAGTGAGGCGAACCGGGGCTGCCAGCCCAGCACGCGCCGGGCCCGTGCCGCGGACGCCACCAGGATGTCAGGATCTCCCGGCCGCCGCTTCGCCACTTTCGCATGGATGGGCCGGCCCGTCACCGCACGGGCGGTCTCTACCACCTGCTTCACGGAGTAGCCGTTGCCGTTGCCGAGGTTGAAGGCGTCCACCCGGATATCTCTGCCGAGCTTCTGGAGCGCCAGGACGTGGGCCTGGGCCAGGTCCGTGACGTGGATGTAGTCCCGCACGCAGGTTCCGTCGAGGGTGTCGTAGTCATCACCGAAGATCTTCACCTTGCGCCGTGGATTCAGGGCGATGTTCAGCACGTTGGGGATCAGGTGCGTCTCCGGATCGTGGTCCTCGCCCAGGGCCCCCTTCGGATCACATCCCGCCGCATTGAAGTAGCGCAGGCTCACGGACCGTAGTCCGTACGCCGCCCCGAAGTCCCTCAACATGCACTCGATGGTCCACTTGGTGAAACCGTACGGGTTGCACGGATTCTTGGGGTGATCCTCCGTGAGGGGTACCTCCTGGACCACGCCGTACGTGGCCGCCGAGGAGCTGAACACGATGCGGTTCACTCCGTGGGCTCGCATGGCCTCCAGGAGGTTCAAGGTACCGGAGACATTTTCCCGGTAGTAGAGGGCCGGATCCGCCACGCTCTCCCCCACCAGGGCCTTGGCGGCAAAGTGGAACACGGCCCTGAAGTCGCCCTCCCGGAACGTCCTGTCCAGGGTCGCCGGCCGGAGCAGATCGCCCTTGATAAATCGCACGCCTTCGGGCACGGAGGCCCGGTGCCCGGTGGAGAGGTTGTCGAACACCACCGGCTCGAAACCCTCTTCGAGGAGAACGGCCGTGGTGTGACTTCCCACATACCCCGCGCCGCCCACGATCAACACCTTGCCTCGCCCTCTTCTCGCTCGAGTCATGGAATCACCGCCCCTTCTCGGCGGAGGCCCTGGGCACGCGGCTCAGGTCCGCCACGTGATCCCGGTAGAGGAGGTGAATGGCTCTGAGCAAGGTCCACCGGTTGAGCTTCACGCGGGGGTCCTCCACGTTCACGAACACCTCCTCGAAGTAGCGCTGCATGAGTGCGCCCAGCCCCTCAAGGTATTTCCAGGATCCCCCCGTGTAGTCGCCGGCCGAAAAGGCCCTGCGCACCGGCTCCTCGAGGGCCTGGAAGGTATCGAAGACCTCCGTCTCCACGGCCTCGATGAGCAGATCGGGCCGGAGTGGCCGCTCCTTGTCGAGGTCTTTCGAAATGTTGTGGGTGCGCTCCACCAGTTCCACCAGGGCAGGAAACCGCTCGTCCTCTTGCATGACCTGGAGGGCCTCGAGGCGCGCCTCGAGGTTCTTGACGTCCCCCCAGTCCGTGGCCACGGCCGCGCCCACCAGGTGGTGATGCACGCCCTGGTCGATGAAGTGAGCCTGGATGCGCTCCCGGAGGTATCGACCCAGGCTGGCCAGGGGGCCCTGGGGTGTTTCAGCCTCCGGAAGGAGGCCGTCATACCGGGAGGCGGCCTTCTCTATCCATTTCTTGAGGTCCAGGGACTGGTCGCCGGCCAGGAGTATCCGGAGAAGACCCAGGGCGGCGCGGCGCAGGCCGTATGGATCCCGGGAGCCCGTGGGTTCAAGTCCCTTGAGAAAGCATCCGGTGAGGAGATCCAGGCGATCGGCCAGGGCCACGGCTTTGCCCGTGGGCGTGGCCGGAAGGTCGTCCTCGGGTCCCCTGGGCTGGTAGTGTTCCCGGATGGCGGTGGCCACTTCCACCTCTTCACCGTCCAGGATTCGGGCGTAAACCTCACCCATGGCACCTTGAAGCTCCGGGAATTCCCCCACCATGTTCGTGGCCAGATCGCACTTGGCGAGGTTGGCGGCCCGTTCCGCCCGCTCCGCGGTCTCGGCGCCGAAAAGTGCCATGGCCAGGCTCCGGGCTAGAGGCTTCAGCCGCTTCACCCGGTCGCCGAGGCTGCCCAGCCCCTTGAGAAAGATGACCTGGTCCAGGCTCTCGAGGCGGTCCGCGAGGCGGGACCTGGAATCCTCGGCCAGAAAGAACTCGGCGTCCACCAGTCGGGCCCGTACCACCCGCTCGTTGCCGTCGCGAATCTTCTCGAAATTCTCGGCCGGTCGATCCACCACGCTCAGGAACGTCTCGGCCAGGCCGCCTTCCGGCCGGAGGACGGAGAAATAGCGCTGGTGGGTTCTGAGCACCGCCTCGATGACCACGGCGGGGAGTTCGAGGAAACGGGCATCGAACCTGGCTTCCAGGACGCCGGGGTATTCCACCATGTGGGTCACCTCGGCCACGAGGCCCTCGTCCCGGTAGGTGCCGCCGGCCTGGTCCGCGGCCGCGTGCAAGCTCGCCTCCACGGCCTCCCGCCGCGTCGTGGGATCCACGACCACGTAGGCCTGGTGAAGGGCGGAGATGTACGCTTCCACATCGGCGGAGGCCAGGGGGATGGACTCCGGCGCCAGGAACGCATGGCCCCGGGTCATGGGGACGGCCCGGATACCGCTCAACTCCCAGTCCAGAACCCGGTCCCCCAGCAGGGCGAGGATCCCCCGGATGGGCCGGGCAAAGGTGAAGTCCCGGGCGGCCCACCGCATGCGCTTGGGAAAGGGGATCCCGGACACCGCGGCCGTCAGGATGTCCGGCAAGAGTTCGGCAACGGCCTTGCCTTCCACGACCTTTTCCAGGCAGACATAGCGGCCCTTTTGGGTCTCGCGCACCTGGAGGGCTTCCACGGACACGCCCTGGGACCGGGCGAATCCCTCCACCGCCCGGGTGGGCTTGCCGTCGGCGTCGAACGCCGCCTTTTCGGCCGGGCCCTGCACCGTCTCCTTGCGGTCCGGCTGGCGCTCCACCACGTCCCTGGCAAAGACGGTCATGCGCCGGGGCGTGCCCAGAAATCCGACCTCGCCGTGGTCGATGCGGGCGTCCGACATGCCCTTGTGGACCTCATCCTTGAACGCCCCGAGAGCGCGATCCAGATAGCCTGCCGGGATCTCCTCGGTCAGCAGCTCAACCAGCATATCGGTCATGGTCGGACTCACCCTTTCCGGCCTTCATCCCGGGCCGACTCCGCCTTGAGCCACCGGCGCCAGGCAGCAATGACCTCGGCCTTTTTTTTCAGGGGCAGTGCATCCCCGAAATCCATGTGAAATCGCTCACCGCTGATCTCCTGGAGCGCGGCCCGCGCCTGGCGAAACACGTAGTCCTCGGGATCCTCCAGCGCCTGGATGAGGGCGGCCAGAGGCGCATACCGCCTGGGCACGCCTCCAAGGGCCCGGGCCGCGGCGCCCCGGACCAGCTTCGAGGGTTCCTTTTCCCTGTCCAGCAGGCCCTGCAACAGGGGGATGTCCGAGGCGTGCAGGATCCGCGACACGGCTTTCACGGCAAAGACCCGCACGCCTTCGTCGGGCTCCTCCTTCACATTCAATCGGGTCAGAAAGGCCTGGAGGACCGGTTTCTGATCCACGTTCACCAGCACCGAAGCCGCCTCCCTGCGCCGGGCGGGATCCGGGCTCTTGCAGAGGACATCGAGGAGTTCCCTTGCCGTCACCCTGCGCCGGGCGCCGGAGATCAACCGATTTCGTTCTCTCAGGGCCTGGGCCCGGAAGTGCTTTGGAAGGGCCGTATTCTGGGCCACCTCGTCGCATTTTCGAACGGCCTCCTCAATCCGGTCCTTCCGGGCGTCCACCTCGGCCATGCCGAGGAGAGCATAGGGATTCCGGGGCGCTTTTTTCAGCACAGAGGCGAACATGGCCTCGCCCTCGGACACCTTACCGGTCACCAAGAGAATATTCCCGAGGAGGATCCGCCAGGACAGGTTCTCCGGATTTTTTTCCAGTGCCCGCTCCAGCATCACCCGTGCAACATCCACCTGTTTCAGCATGCAGTGGCATTTGCAGACCTCTTCGAAAGCGGCGCCGTGAACCGGATGGTCCTCGGGGATCTTCTCGAAGGTGGCGAGGGCGGCCCGAGGATTCTTTCTCATCTGAAGGAGGCCGAGAACCAGAAATCCCCGGGGGAAATCGCCCCAGATGCGGAACGCGCTTTCCAGGTAGGATACGGCCTTCTCCGCGTCGGGGGTTCCGTCCTCGCGCTCCGTGCACAGGGCCAGCCCCTCGTACGCGAAGAGGAATTCCGGTTCCCGCTTCAGGGCTTCCTCGAACGCGGACCTCGCCTCGGGCACCCGGCCCATCTTCCCGAGCATCCGCCCCTTCAGGTAGAGGTCCACCACCGTAACCGGGCCTGCGGCGGCGGTCTTTTTCTGGAGGCGGTCCAGCCATGCTTCCATGGCGGCTCGACCCTGGGACCGCACCCGCTCCTGGGCCTCGAGTCCCGTCTCGATGTCCCTGTCCCAGGCTGCGATTCTGCGCTTGAGGCGGGAATCCAGGCCAGCCGATTTCACCAGTTCGTCCGCGACGCCGGTGGCTCCGGCCCCGGTACGGGTGGTGCTGTTTTTCACTGATTTACCTGGTTTTCCGGCCTTGCCGGACGGGCCCGTTTCCTGGATCTCTTCGGGTTCTTCCCCACCCCTCGAGGCCTCCACGTCCCGAGACGGGGCCGAAGGCGTCTCCCCCGGTGACTCGGGCGTCGCGCCACACCCGGCCACGAGCAGTGCGAGGAGCAGGGAAACCAACGGCTTCATACCAGTCACTCCAGTCAATCCAGTCATTCGAGCGGCTTCTTCCCGGACCTGGAGGGATCCTTCATCAGGGGAAAGCCCATCTCCTCGCGCAGCGCCAGGTAGCCCCGGGCGCACTGGCCGGCCAGGCGTCGAACCCGGCCGATGTACTGGGCCCGCTCGTTGACGCCGATGGTGCCGCGGGCGTCGAGAAGATTGAAGACGTGGGAGCATTTGAGCACCTGGTCATACGCCGGTCCCACGAGGCCCTCCTCCAGTACCCGGTTGCACTCGGCCTCGTGGTCGTCAAAGGCCTTCAGAAGCCTCTCCACCGTGGCGACCTCGAAGTTGAAGCGGCTGAACTCCACCTCGTCCCGGTGGTGGATCTCGCCGTACGTGATGTCGCCCGTCCAGATGAGGTCGTAGACACTCTCCTTCTTCTGGATGAACATGGCGATGCGCTCCAGGCCGTAGGTCAATTCGGTGCAGATTGTGTCCAGCTCAATGCCGCCCACCTGCTGGAAGTAGGTGAACTGGCTGATCTCCATGCCGTCCAGCCACACCTCCCACCCGAGACCCGTGGCGCCCAGAGTGGGAGACTCCCAGTCGTCCTCCACGAACCGGACGTCATGACCCACGAGGTCGATGCCGAGATCCTCGAGGCTCTGGAGATAGACCTGCTGGGAGTCCTCGGGCGCAGGCTTCAGGATCACCTGGAACTGGTAGTAGTGCTGGAGCCGGTTGGGATTGTCCCCGTAGCGGCCGTCCGTGGGTCGGCGGGAAGGTTCCACGTAGGCCACGTGCCACGGTTCCGGTCCCAGGCAGCGCAGAAAAGTGGCCGGATTGAAGGTGCCGGCCCCGACCTCGATGTCGTAGGGCTGCCAGAGGAGACACCCCCTGTCGGACCAGTAGTTCTGGAGCCTCAGAATGATTTCCTGGAATGTCAAACTCATCGCACAGCTTGATCCTATTTCCCTGTTGACCCATCCCGGGTCAGCAGGGCACAAACCTCTGTCTTGAGGCCGTTGACTTTTCTCAATTTGCCTGTAGAAGTCAAGGCCTGGAGAGAGAACCTCTCCCCGCGTTTGACCAAAGTCACTCCCTCTGCTACCATCCCCCTCCGGGACATTCCGTTCTTTTTACTACGAAAGCGTCGGTATGATGAGTGAAATCCTGCTGCGGACCGAATTGCCAGGCCTACCCGAGCCCAGACGCGGCAAGGTACGGGACATTTACGACCTCGACGAGGAACTTCTGATCGTGACATCGGACCGCACCAGCGCCTTCGATGTGGTCCTGGGCGAAGGAATTCCCGACAAGGGCCGGGTGCTCAACAGCCTGAGTCTGTTCTGGTTCAACCATTTCGGCTCAAAGGTGAACCACCACGCCCTCGACTCCTCCTGGGATGCCCTTCCCGAGGCCGTGCGAACCGCCGGCCCGGCATACCGTGGGCGGGTGCTACGGGCCCGCAAGGCCCAGGCCTTACCGGTGGAATGGATCGTCCGGGGATTCATCACCGGGTCGCTTTGGGAGCAGTATGAAAGGGGTGAATCCCTCAAATGGGATCTGAACCTGCCTCCCGACCTGACCCGCGGGCAGGAACTCGAAGACCCGGTCTTCACTCCCTCCACCAAGGCGGAGACCGGCCACGACCTACCCCTCTCTTATGCCGAGGTTCAGGAGACCGTGGGCGAGGACCTGGCCGAGAGAGCCAGGCGTCTCAGCCTCGACCTCTTCAGGGAGGTCTCGGCCTACGCTCGCGATAAGGGCGTCATCCTCATCGATACCAAGCTGGAATGGGGCCTCATTGACGGAGAGCTCACCCTCATCGACGAGTGCTTCACGCCCGACTCCTCCCGGTTCCTCCTGGCCGAGACCTATCGACCGGGCGGCCAGCTCATACCGTACGACAAGCAACTGGTCCGGGATTTCCTGCTGGCCTCGAGCTGGGACAAGAAGAGCAAGCCCCCGACCTTGCCCCTGGAGATCATCCAGGAAACCCGCCTGCGGTACCTGACCATTTTCAAGCGCATCACCGGCGGGGTACCCGACGGTGTGGATACCTGAATCCGAATCCGAGGAGGAACTTCCGTGAGCCAGAAGCCCCTGGTTGCCGTGGTACTGGGCAGCGTGAACGACGTGGAGGCCATGGAGCCTTGCCTGGAGAAGCTCAAGGCCATGGAGGTGCCGCACGAGTTGCGCATTCTCTCGGCCCACCGGACCCCCGAGGCCTGCGCCGGTTTCGCCCGCGAGGCTGCGGGTGAGGGATTCAAGGTGCTCATCGCTGCAGCCGGAATGTCTGCCGCCCTGCCCGGCGCTCTGGCAGCACACACGGTGCTGCCGGTCATCGGGGTGCCGCTCAAGTCGCCCCTGGCCGGCCTGGAGGCCCTCTACTCCATCGTTCAGATGCCCGGGGGCGTGCCGGTGGCCTGTGTGGCCGTGGGCAAGGCCGGGCCGGTGAATGCGGCCTTGCTGGCCACGCAGATCCTCGGCGTGGGCGACCCGGTATTCCAGGACGCTTATCAGAAGATGCGCAACCAGCTCCGGGAGAAGGGCCTGGCCGCGGATCAGAAGTTCAAGGAATCACATTCATGGACGCCGAGACAGGATCATTGAATCCAGTAGAGTGGGTGGGTGAAGAGGATGGATTCCTTAAGATCCTCGATCAGACCCGGCTGCCCCATGTCCACGAGATCCTGGAGTGCCGCCACATGGATGCGGTGTGGGATGCGATCCGGTCGCTCAGCATCCGTGGGGCGCCCGCCATCGGCGTGGCCGGAGCCTACGGGGTGGTCCTCGGAGTACAGGCCGCCCCCGACAGGCCCGTGGCGGCATTCCTCGACCACCTGCACCAGGTGGCCGACCGGTTCCGGGCCTGCCGCCCCACTGCAGTGAATCTACCCGCCAGCATGGACCGCATGGAAGCCGTGGCCAGGGGAGCCGGGACCGATTCCACCGAGGCCCTCTCTACAGGGGCCCTCCGGTCCCGGCTTCTCCTGGAAGCCCGCAGGATCCATGAGGAAGAACAGGCAGCATGCAGGGCCATGGCTCGACACGGAGCCAGTTTGATCGAAGACGGCCACGGCGTTCTCACCCACTGCAATGCAGGAGGTCTGGCCACGGCAGGCATGGGCACCGCCCTGGGGGTCGTGATCGAAGCCCACGAACAGGGGAAGCGGATCCACGTGTTCGCGGACGAGACCCGCCCTCTCCTCCAGGGTGCACGCCTGACCGTACTGGAGCTGATGCGGGCCGGGGTGGATGTGACCCTGATTTGCGACAGTGCAGCGGCCCGCGTCATGCACGAGGGTCGGGTGAACGCGGTCCTGGTCGGGGCCGACCGCATCGCCGGAAACGGGGACACGGCCAACAAGATCGGAACCTATTCCCTCGCACTGGCTGCGCATGCCCACGAGATTCCTTTCTACGTGGTGGCACCCACGTCCACCATTGACCCGGATCTAGAGTCCGGGCAAGGGATTCCCATCGAGGTGCGGGACCCTGAAGAAGTGACCGGGACTGAATCCGGGACCGGGTCCGGGTTCATGGGCATTCGAACGGCACCGGAGGGAGCCCGGGTCTATAATCCTGCGTTCGACGTGACGCCCTGGCGCTACATCCGGGCGATCGTCACCGAGAAGGGCATCCTTCAGCCTCCTTTCGAGGATTCGATCCGGAGGATTCTGCGGGCCCTGCGCGTGGAGGCCCCGGAACACACTTGAATCTCCTTGAGAGACCCCGGGTTCACGCCAGCGGGACGACCGGTTGCTTCAGGTCCCAGGCGGTTTCAACCACTCAATTCAATTCCGAGGTTTACCGATACGTCCTGTAGCGGTACGGCAGGTCTGTCGATGCGGGCCGTCACAATCCGGAGCCGCGGATTCGGGCCTTGCGGGAGCTTTTCCACAGGCTGTGAACAGTCACGGGGGATCCATGACCAGCCAGGCAGACTCACCTCTACATGATCATCCCGATCAACCAGATCAACCAGGGGACGTGGAAGAGAACCTCCCGGCGGGGAAGCGCGGCCAGGGCAGCGAGATGATGACCCCGGAGGAACTCGCATTCGTGCGAGCCGTGGACGACTACAAGAGGTCAAATGACCGCCCCTTTCCAGCATTGCGCGAGATTCTGCAGATCCTGAAATCCCTGGGGTATAAAAAAGTCATCGAATGAGGATTTGATCCGGGACCTCGATCCCCCGGGAAATCCCCTCAATTCCGACTCTCACGTCTCTTGTGTAGTAGGCCGAAAACGGGCCCTTCGATGCCTGCCCTGCCCCGGAACCCGGCGATGCAGGTCCTGGCCCGGAAGGTCATCCCTAGAAAATACCGGCGAGTTCCATCTGGAGGCTCCCCCCGGCCGCCGAACCAGGCTGAACCGCGAAATCCCGCCTTGCCGATCCATAAACTCCTTCTCATTGACCCACACCCCCTTTGAAAGTGTGCGATCCTGAACATCCCCGCGTTGGTGGTCGCTCGATCTGGATCAAATCCGGATCTTTACACAAACAGATTTGCTATAAGATAGGCCAAAGACTAAAGTAATATCCTGGATACCGGTCGGGCATGGAAGTTGCGAACTCGCATTCACGAGTTGATCTCGAAATTTCATACCCACTCGGGTAGGAGTAAAATTTTGTCTCTGTCGCGGAGGCAGGATACGGGTATCCGGTACCCGGATCCTCTCCAGGACTGGAAGAAATCAGGAGGAAGCTCCATGTGGAAGAACTCATGGCAAATCGGTTCGGGACGAGGAGTCCCTGGATCCAGACTTTACATCGCCGTGCTGCTCATCGGCCTGGCCCTGGTCTGCATCCAGTGCACTGGCTCCAGCGGCGGTTCCGGAGGAGGCGGCTTCTTTGACGTCCTCAACTTCTCGGCGACCAAGCAATCCCCCCGGGTGTTCTTGAACGACGCCATCGAGATCCTCTTCTCGGATTCCGTGGATCCCAAGACGGTGTTCTCAGGTATTTACATCTATCCCTCCGCGAGCGCCGGGGCCAAGCGAGCGCGCGGCGAGTTCAAGGTGGAGGGCAACAAGGTCATCTTCACACCTCAACTCCCCACCGATCCCAACTTCACCAACGGTGGATTCATGCCGGACACAGAGTACACCATCTGTGTTCCCATGGCGAATGATTCCTGCTCCGTGTTCATTCAGAACAGCCCCGGTGTTCGGAGCACGGGCGGACGCGGTGTGACCAACACCCGGGTGGAGAACTTCCTCACCGTGAAGGTGTCCGGTGGCACCACCGCATTCAGGCCGGAACTGGCACCGCAGCGGCCCGAGATCGTGAAGGTCGAAGTGCACGACGCCAACGGTGTGAAGCAGGCCCTGAATCCAATCACCAACCTCATCTCCGGATGGACCTGGCAGTCCGGAATTCTCTCCACCATCACGGCCACACCGGCCACCACCGTGATTCCCGGTACCAACCAGGTGGTCCCCCGATATCAGTACGTTCCCACCATGCTGACGAAGAAGGTGACCAGTTCCATCAACCTGACCGCCAATGTGGTGTCCAAGAGCCCCCTCGCGGTCACGGTGTCCAATCCGAGCCAGCCCATCGCCATGAACGACTTCCAGGACAAGGGCGGAGTCCTCACCATTCGCGACAGCTCCACGCCTCCGGTGACAGCGTCCTGGGCCATCGATTACAACACGCCGAGCCAGATCGTCACCCTGGCCAATTCCGGCCCGAACATCGACAAGGTCGCGTTCCAGACGCCACCCTACACGATGGAAATCAGTCAGGGCATTACCCGCCAGGTGGCTCCGGGCGACATCAACACCGGCTCGGAGGTCAAGATTACCTTCAGCGAGGCGCTGAATCCCCTCGCCTCTACGCTGGATAACTTTGTCATGTATCGGGTTTCCGACAGTCCAGGCGGCCTGCAGTATGCCGTGGTTCCTCCGGGTTCAACGCTGCAGAGCTCGTCGCGCCAGGGCCTCTCACACGACATCGTCGACGGAAAATCCGTGGTGACCTTGAGGCCCAAAACCAGCTTCCCACAGTCCAAACCGAATGAGCCCGCCACCATCGTGGTCATCATGAAGACGGCCCAGGACGAGAACTCTGTGCCGCCGGTGTCGAAGAATTCCTTTCTCCGCGATCTGAACAACTACCCTCTGGCCTATCCCGTGAAGACGGGCTGGATCTTGAACCTCGATGCCAGGAAGAATGCCACGACGGTGGCGTATATCCAGTCGCTACCCTACTTGAATGCCAAGCCCTGGCCCGAGAACATCCAGGTGGCCTGGGCCTTCCAGACACGGGCCGATGCCGAGGTGCTGAACGCCGTGGTGGAGACCTTTGCCGACCAGCAGGGCCTCAGTACCGAACCCGGTTGCCAAACCACGGCGGCCTGGACCAAAGCCCAGGCGGCCGGACTCTACGGCACATACGGGTATGGAGGAAACGGTGAGCTGGGAGACGTGGTCGTCCAGGCCATCCTCACCATCGATTCCGACACCATGACACCGGATGCCAACGGCATCGTGAACGTGAACTACAACAAGCTGACCGTGGCTTCTTCGGCCACACTCACCCTCAAGGGCAAGTATCCCATACGCATCAATGCGCTCGATTCCATGATCATCGAAGGCACAGTGGATGCCTCCGGAAGGGCTGGAAATCCCGGCGTGGCGGGCAAGGCCACGGTGGTCGGCAGGATCGTAGGCGGCCGGGGCGGTCCGGGCGCAGGCGCCGGGGGAGACTCCAACCCGTTCCCCAACAATCCCATCGGTGCATTGCCCATGGAGTTACGCGGCGGGCCCGGGTATCCCAAGGCGTCTGTGTGTGGGGATATCAACAAGTCCGACAACCGCCTCATCACCGTCGTTGAACCCAACTGTGGGGGCGGGACCGGCGGCAATCGCGGCCTCCCTTCCGGGACGGTTCTGAGAAGCGGATGTAGCGGGAACGGCGGTGGGCACATGACCAGTGGAGTTCAGACCGACTATCTGTGCTCCAACATCGGTGCCTACGGCCGCGAACCCTGCGTGAACTGGATCGTGGCCACAGGTGCCACGGGCGTCCAATATCCCACGGCTGGCACCGGGGGCGGTGCCGGCGGCAACGCTGCCATCGCCACCGGGAATCCGAGCCCCAAGGATGACATCGTAGCCGGATCCGGCGGCGGCGCCGGCGGCGGCGTGGAACTCCAGTGTGCCGGAACGCTTTCCGTCAAGAGTTCTGCTAATATCATTGCCGATGGAGCCAACGGCGCCGCAGGCTTCTCCACCGTCGCCGGGTCTCCCCCCAGCACCATCATCGGAGGCTGGGGAGCCGGAGGTTCCGGTGGATCCATCTGGCTCACCGGGACATCGGTGACCGTGGAAAGCGGTTCCACCGTAAGTGCCGTGGGCGGCAAGGGGAATCCCAATCCACCCACTCCATCCCGGACCGGTGACGGGGGCAATGGATACATCATCATCCGAGACCGGGGAAATTCGCCGACCATCCAGTCCGGCGCCAACGTCACTCCTGGGAACGTGCAGTCACGGGAGGACTTCGATCCCGCGAACAACGGTCTGTCCGAGGCCTTCTCGGTTTGGTATGACTCGGGTGAAGCCAACCCCCAGTGGCGGTTCGATGCCAATGATCCTCACACCGGTTTCGTGGTGCCGGGCAAGGACCTGTCCTGGCTGAATGCGCCCGCCACGGGCCAGACCGTGAAGATCTCGTTCCAGGGTGCCCCCGACGACAACGGAGCGCCGAATTCCAATCCCGCAACCTGGATCCCGGCAGGCAACACCACCAAGAATCCCTGCGCCGTCTGGGATACGAACATCAGCAATCTCTTGAAGGTGGGTAACCTGCGGCACATCCGCTTCCGGGTCGAGTTCGACCTCGGCAAGCGTGATAAGGGCTCGCCGGCTCCCAACCAGATTTCCATCAACCGCATCGTGATCAACTACGCGAAGCCGTAATCGAAGACCTGACCTCTCCGAGAGATTCCGGGGCGGGCGCATGACGCGCCCGCCCCTTTTTTCATGTCCGATCCGTTTTTTTCAGGATTTTTGTTAACTCCCGGTGCTCTGATACGACCTGGGTGGCCGGTTCCACAAATCCGTCACTGGAAGCCCGCAGCATAGACCTTCCTGAGCGAAAGGACCCGGCATGAAAACAGCGGTACTGGGATTGATCTTGCTTTCCCTCGTGGGTGGAGAGTCCTACAAGCGCCTTTCCCAGGTGGAAGGGACACGGTTCTACAGGACCCGCGGGCGCGCCTTTCTGGGCCGGCACCTCCACCTCCATCTCCCTCCGGCACCGTTCCTGGCTCCCCCGAAGCTGGTCTGCCCCCCCCGCAGGCGAGCGCCGTACCATCTCTACACCTACAGGGGTATCAAGTTCCTCGTTCACCCGCAGAATCCCTATTACCAGCAGTTCAGGCGCAAGAAAAAGAAGGGAAAAATCGTCTGCGTGAAGGGCAGGGTTGCAGACTTCGCCGGCGAGATCGGCACGGTCGTATTGATCCATCGCATCCGGGGCATCACGCGAAAACCCAGCAGTCTGGGGAAAAACTGGCTGCCTGAAACTACACCGCGGCCTTGCCCTGGCTCCGGTGGATGGATGCAAGCAGCAGGAAGGCCGTGAAATAGACGCCCAGGGCGATGAAGAGCACACAGGTGAAACCGATGTGAATGGCCAGTGCCACGCTCAGGACGCTCCCCAGAACCGATGCATACCCGTTCAAGGACCAGATCCACGGGAGGAGGGGCCGGGCGTGGGTCTCGGCGTACCGGATGCCGAGAGGGAACGGCATGCCCATGAGGAAACCGAGGGGACCCGTGATGGCCACGGCCACTCCAATCCGACCGAACAGCGGCAGGGAGAAGGTCGCGTCCGTGATCGACTCGAACAGAAAGACCAGGGCCACCTGGACGCCCAGGAGCAGCAGGAAGAGGGTCGTGAGGCCCACGCCGCTCTTGATCCGAATGGACACGAGGCTACCGAGGCCTGAAAACGTCAACAGGCTGAACAGAATGACGGTCATGGCGTAGACGGGATACCCGAGGTAGAAGACGAACTTCTGCATCAGGATGATCTCGACGACGATGTAGGCAAATCCGAGGGCGAGAAAGTAGCCGATGAACCGCCAACGGCCCGGTATGGGTGTTCGTCTCACCGAGAACTTCAGCAGCGGTAGTACGATGAACAGAAATCCGAGGGCCACTACTGCGATGAGACAGTAGTAGAGGACGGTCTGACCCAGGTAATACAGGACGTGAGTGAAGCCCTTGTCGAACTCGCGCCCCGGATGGAGGATGTCCAGGAAGTGCGTATAGTTGAAGAAGAAGGGTTCGTCATCGGTGACCGGCCGGACCCGGTATTCATAGGTGGAGAGAAACACCTCGCGGTCATGACCCGAGGAGGACAGATATTTCTGGAAGTGCGGCTCGTTCTCCTCGGGCTTTTGCCCCGGGGAAAAGAAAATCGTGCCCTGGAGTTCCTCTTTCAGCTTCTTGTGGAGCAGACCCAGTTCCTCCTGCGTGAAGTCCGAGCCTCTTTTCATCACCAGGCCTGCGAAGACGTGGACGTTGGTGTAGTAGACGAAGAGGCGCTTCGAAGGGTCTTTCACGCCTTGACGCCTGAGGGCTTCCTCGGCGATGGCCGTGAGGCGGAGCATTTCGCTCGGCTTCTCGGTCACCTTGAACCGCAGCACATAGACCAGGCCTTCGGGATTCAGTTTCGAGAGGTAGGCCTCCATGGCATCGACGGTGTAGAGGTAGTTCTCGGAGAAGCTGAAGTTGCCGGCCTCGGTCCCGGTGGCCGTGTCCACGCCGGGGATGAGGATCATGTCGAAGGACTTCTTCGTGCGGTCGACGAAGTTCCGCCCTTCGGCCACATGGACTTCCACGCCCGGGAGAGCGTAGACGCTGTCGTCGGTCCACCCGGTAAAGGGGCGCACACCTGAAGGAGCCTTGTATTCCTTGAGCTTCTCGACCCTGAGCTCCGGGTATTCCCTCTTCGAGGCCTTGACGATGAGGGGATTGATCTCCACGGCGGTGATGTTCCCGGCACCGTGGTGTCGGGCCGTGAGCACATCGATGCCGCCCCCTGAACCGATGATGAGCACATCGGGCTTTTGATTTCGATCCTTGAATATCGAGTAGGGCAGGCTGGAAGGCACGAAGTCGAAAACCTTGGATTTCTTCAGCTTCTCGTCCAGATTGAGGATCGTGGTCAGCGCCCAGGAATCGATGAGCACGCCGATATTCTCGGGAAGCGGACCGTCGTAGAGTTCCTTCTTGAGGCCCCAGAATCCCTCGTACGGCTCCTTCTGGTAGAAATCCACACAGCTGAAGGAGTTCCACTTCCGGAGCAGGGTCTTGCCCTCGGCATCGGTACGCTTTTTCGTGAGCGCAATGGGATGGATCAAGGGCTGCATCGAGGACATCCCGATGATCTCGTGTACGGTGATGCCCACCCCGGCGAGAGCCGGAAGACCGATGAGTGCCGTCAGCCAGAGCCCTCTTGACCGCCAGGCATAGCAGATGAGCGCAAGGAGAGCGAGGCAAAACACGACGAGCAAGGTCCGGAAGGCCCCCAGGGTGTTCAAGCAGACGATGACGAGAAGACACGCTACACCGGAACCGATGAGATTGGAGGCATAGACCTTTCCGACATCTCTGGCTTCCTTGACGATGGCGGCGCTGATGGTGAAACCGCTGAAGAAGAACGGAACCACGAGCAGGGCGAACAGGTAGGCCAGGTACCGGGCCGGAGCTTCCAGCTTGCCGTAGTTGGCGCCGAGAACAGCGGAAAAGCGGGGACTGTCCACGATGTAATACCCGACGGCAAACAGCCCACCCGTGAAACCCAGGGTGCCGAAAATGAGCAGCACGGGCGTGGGAAGGCGGAGAATCGCGGGGAAGAAGAAGAAGAGAAGGCCGGCCAGACTGAATCCCAGCAGCGCGACGCTGATGGCCAGGAAACTCAGGTGATTCCAGATCATGACGGAAAACACCCGGGTGAGGGTCACTTCGAGGGTGATCAGAGCGAGCGAGGTCAAAAAGATGCCGGAATACAAGGCCAGCCTGGGTTGCCTTGATCGAGGCTGTGCGAGCGTGCCGCTTTCGTTTCCCATCATAATCTAGGGTCCAAATCACTCTCGAGGACTGGCGGATGCCAAGGGTCTCATCATGGGAAAAATCCCCCGGGCGCATTCGATGAATTATCGTTAAATTATATATATTAAAGGAGTTAAGTCAACAATCCCGGAGTAGAGATCGCCCGGACACGACCTGATTGCCCGTAGATCTCTTGCGGGCTCTGATCGGTCCTATTCGTCCAGTTCCGCCCGTGGTGGTACCCCCCCAGCAACGACCTGCAGATCACTGCCCACGCTCCAGGCGCTCCGCACTGAACTCGTCGAAGGGGCCGTTGTTCAGGATTTTCCACTGAACGGCCTTGAAATCGTAGGGAACCCGGTGAAATCGAACCCCTTTTTCTTCAATGGTGACGAAGCAAGCCCGATTGTCCTGGTCCCTGGGCTGACCCACGCTCCCCACATTGATGATGGCATTGTCCTCACCAAAGGGAAAGTAACTGTCCTCGAGATCCTTTGGTTCATGGAACCGAAGTTTCTCGTCAAAAACACCGGGGAAATGGGTGTGGCCCACAAATGCGAGGTGCGGGGTTCGGTCCAGGGCCTCGATGATCTTCTCCCGGCAAAAAAGCAGGTCCGTCTTCAGGAGGTATTCCTTGAGGGGATCATTGGGGGATGCATGGACGAACAGGCGGTCTCCCTGGACGTGCTGGAGCGGCAAATGCCTCAGGAATTCCCACCGTTTCGCCTTCTTCCCGGCCCGGACCAGACCGGGTTTCATGATCTTCCGGGTGAAGTTGATGGCGTTTCGGGCAATGGGGTTGAAATCGAGAACCGGGCGAAACAGGGCATCATCGTGGTTTCCCCGGAGTACCACCCCACAGCGGTCCATGACGATATCCACACACGCCTCGGGGTCGGGGCCGTACCCCACGAGATCACCAAGGCACATGACCTCCCGGCACATCAACGCATCGATCCTGGCAAATACAGCCGTCAGGGCCTCCAGGTTGCTGTGGATATCCGAGATGATGGCGATTCGATTATTCAATCAGGGCCTCTCAACTGGCAATGAACGCATGTTCACGGCCGGGTCGTTCATGAGAATCCGATCCAGGCGCCTGTGGCGAGTCCGGCCGGGGTACCGAGGTCCGGGACGCACCCGGCACGGCCTGCCTCGAGGATTTTTAACTGCATCTTCACGTATCTTAAAGGCCTACATTCCAACTTTCCTGGTTTTTACGTCCACATCCGCCCTTGATTGTCAGGAATGCTCCCCCTGATTCCTCCACCAGATCCACCTCCAGGTCATGGACGGTCTCGGCCGGATCTGATACTCCCGGAGTACAGTTTTCCAGGCCACTGTGTAACAAACAGCGCCTGGACGGGTTTATCAGGAAGTCGAAAGAGCACGAATTGCCGCAGGATCTTCTCGAGGCCGTGATCCAAAAAGGAGGCGAACATGAGACTTTTGTTACTCGCAACCCTGGCCTGTATTCTTGCGATCCCGCTTTTGACCACCCCGATCCCTGCCGTGTCAGAGCCTGTATTAACCACGGCCACGACCCATCTTTCCTGCAATCAGGACAAGGTCAAAGAACTCTACAAAAAGCTGCTGAAGCTGCGTAAAGAAGTATCCATTCTTGAAGCCAAGATGAAGCAAGAGCAAGCGAAAGGATACGGCCCCAAAAACCGAATGAATTCTCGGCGTCTTGCCCACCTGAAAAAGGCCATCACCGTGCTGGAGACCCGGATCAAGACGCTGAAGACCCGGCAGCCGGCCAAGGTCCGGGCAAAGGCTTTCAGCAAGGGAAAGTCACCCTGCAAGTGCAGCAAGTGCAAGGAAAAAGCCCGGGCCAAGACGCCCTCCCGAAGATCCGGGGTCAGGCCTGGACCGAAGAAATCGCACCGGTACCACACGGACACCCTGGAGAAGATCAAGGAGAATCTGAAACGCTTGATCAAGGAAAAAGCATCCCTCGAGCTCAAGCTCAAGAAGACCAATGCAGAGATTCACAAGGCCCGCCGGGCCCTGGCCGGATTGATGCGCGAACAGGCACAGAGGGTCAGGAAGTCCCGGATGGAAGCCCGCAAACGAGCCGGAACGCGCTACCGTAAGGCGCCCCGAAGGCTGACGGGGGGAATCACCCGGCTCAGAGCGGCACACAAGCAGGCCGAGGAGGCCAGGCGCACAGCAGCCCGCAAACGGATCGAGGCCATGAAAAAGGCCGCGGCGCTCCGGAAGCGGACGGCCCAACGCGCACACCGACATCCCGTGCCCACTCCCCGACTGCGCAGGAAACCCGCGGCCGCCCCCCGGACGGAGATGCAGGGCGGGGCCGTCCTGAAGGAACTCAGGTTGCTGCGCCATGAGGTGGCGCGGATCCGCGTGCTCCTCGAATCCGCTCTGAGAGCGCACAAGAAGGCCGCGCCCGCAAAACCGAAGAAGCGTAAGGCCATGCGCAAGGACTACAGGACCTTGTAAGTACAGACGGAGAAAAGAGCACGGGAGGCGCGTTGGATTCCCTGTCCGACGCGCCTCTTTTCACGGCAGGGATTCCTGGATCACTTGGGGGGTTTCTTGGGGGTTTCATCGGCCCCGATCAAGACGTACGAGCCGTTGTTCTGTTTGGCCAGATTCATCATGAAGGCGCGGTTCGCCTTGTCGAAACCGATGGTGTGGATGACGATCTTTCGAGACGCATTGAACCGTTGAACCCGCTTGAGGATTTCCATCGGATCGGTGGTTTCCCCGATGGTGGGCATACCGTCCGAGAGGAAGAACAACGTATCGGCCTTGGTGCGCACGAGCCGCCCCTTCTTGTCCCGGCCGGCCTTGGGCATCTTGAGGGCGGCGAACAGGGCTCCGAATGTATTGGTTCGGCCGGCCTGGAGATTACCTCCTCCGGGTCTGCCTCCACCCATTCCGCCGCTCCGGCCGCCACCGCCTCCCGTGGACCCGGCTCCCGTCACCGTGAGAGAGTCCAGCTTCTTGATGGCCCTGGCCCGGTTGCCCGGAGTGGCCTTCCACATGGTCTTGCTCCAGAGCTTCACCCTCGAGGCAAAGGTGATGATCTTGAAATTGACGTAGGGTTTCAGGCCGGCCACCAGGTCGATGAGTTCCTGCTTGACGATCTCGATCTTCACCCGGCTGTTGTATCGCTTGAAGAAGGCCTCCTCGGTGCCCGGGGCCAGAACGATCTTGTCGTTCATGGAGCCGCTGATGTCGATGCAGAACACCATGTTCTGGGACCAGGTTTCAATGTTGTGGTACTTCTGCGGAGCATCGCCGTAGGCAGCAGCGGCAGCCGCCTGCTTGCGCTTGAGCTCATCGAGGTAGGCCTTGGAGGGAACCCTGAACCGGTCCTTGTACTTGACCCACCACTCCTTCCACTGCTTCTTGTTTTCCCGGAACCGTGTCTCGCCGGTCAACGCCTCCAGGGCCTTTCGAATGTCGGTCAGGAGACGGCCCTTCTCCTTCTGCATCTGATCGATGAGAGCGCCCACTGCACTTTCGGTTCGAAACTTCGAAAGGGCATCGATGGCCGCCACCCGCACCGACCAGTGGCCGGTCCCGAGGTGTTTTTCCACCGCCGGAGAGGCCTTCTTGTCTCCGATGTTTCCGAGGGCCTCGAAGAGGGCTTGCCGGACGGATTCTTCCCCCTCCCCCTCCAGCGCTTCCACGAGAGGCTCGACTGCCTTTGAATCCCGTTGCTTGCCGAGGGATATGACGGCATTGCGTCGGATCAAGGGGTCCCGGTTCCGGCTCATGGCGATGAGCGTCGGCATGATGGAGGGATGCCGCATTTCCGAAAAGGCCAGGGCTAGCCGGGCCTTCAACCTACTGTCGCCGCCGAGGCGGGCCCGACGCACCAGGAATTCCACGGCCTTCTTGTCGCGGATCATGCCCAGGGCCTCCTGGGCGATCTCCTGCACTTCGATGTCCTTGTCCTTGAAGCAGGCCACGAGGAGCTGAGCGGCTTCGAGAGTATCCACTCCCTTGAAATCCTCGATTGCGGCTCTCCGGACCTTCACCTTTTCCGGACGGTTGACGTACTTGCAATAGAACTTCTTGAATTCTGCAGTCCGCGCCTCGGGAGTGCGCTTGTCTCCCTCCTGTGCCGGAAGGAACGGGACCGAGAAAACAACGACGAACACAGCGAGAAGGATGCGATGAATCATGGTTCTACTCGGGTAAATCCGGTGCCAATTCAGGGTTTCGGGTATGTCGCAACGACGTGTTCCCTCCAGAGTTCCTCGAGCAAGTTGAAAGTCCAGCCGTAGGACTGTTTCAAGGCCTTTTCCTGAGGCATTTGCTCGGGACGGCTGACGAGATCGACGAAATCGCGGAACTTCTTCTTGTCGAACTCGATCATGAACTTGACCACGCTCCAGCTGACCAGATGATCCATGCCGTTGAACTCTGGCATCTCGATCTTCGGCTTCAGTTCCACCATAGGGGTGTACCTGCCTGCATCCACCGCCTTGCGAACCTTCAGCTCCCATTTCCACCCCTTGATCGACGGAGGCTCTCCGCCCTCGTCGTAACAGAAGGTATTGAACCTCTTCGTGATACTTCGTTCCACATGATGGGCGAATCCGACGTGAATCCACCCCGGCAGCTTGAATGTCCAACCCCGATACCCCCAGAAGAGGATGTGTGCGAAGTTGTGGTGGAGGAAGTTGTTAAAGAGCTTGATGTTGCCGTAATAGTAGGAGGTCCAGACCAGGACACGATCCTGGAACAGGTGCCACTTCTGACCTACGATGCTCTTGCGGCCGAGAAACTTGTCTTCCCACTTCAGATAGTGGTTCTTTCCCTTGAGCACGTACATTTCGTAGGCCCCCTTCATGCCGAGGTGAGGTCCCATGCCGTAGTCCGGGAGGTTGAGGCCTTCGACCGCTTTCCAGAACTCCATCTCCTTTTCAAACCTGAGGTAAAAACGGATCATGCGGTTCATCATGAGGTGCGCCATCTGGTGGGGATTGAGGGTCCCGACGCGGGCGCGTGGGAAAAGGGACTTCAGGTCTTCGATCTCCAGCTTGAGATACTTCCAGTTCTCCCTCTCCTGTTCGTTCTTCGGCTGCATTTCCACGGCCAGATTCACGGCCGGAATCTGGCTGACGAACTTGATATGTTTCCACTCAAGGTAGTAGACGGGCTTCTTGAGGTCGGCAATGACGTTCTGGCCGTCCTGTTCCATCAGGCGAAAGGCCTTGCGCTTGGCCTTGATTCGCTTTTCCCGGATGCACCGCGTGCAATAGACCTCCGGGATCTTGATTCTCTCCAGAATCCGGTATGGATTCTCTGGAGTTGTGTTCTTTCTGGTGCTTTTTTCGGGCTTCTTCTGCTGGCCGGGCAAAGGTCGGGCGACCAGAGCTGGAAGGCAGAGAAGCACCAGGAACAAAGAGGCCCTGAATCCCATGATGTGCAGTTGCTGTTTCCCTTTTTTTTCAAGTAATTAGAGCGCT
>CAZAKZ010000025.1:0-47377 GCA_964485695.1 uncultured Planctomycetota bacterium
TGGGCGATACTGGACTTGAACCAGTGACCTCCACGATGTCAACGTGGCGCTCTAGCCAGCTGAGCTAATCGCCCGAATGGACAGGGGAAGGGTGAAGACCCTCCCGAATCGAGATAAGGTATTAGAGACAAGAATTATAGATTCAACACCTTCGGGGTCAACTCCCTTGCCCGCGGTTCGGGGGTGGGGTTCAATCGGGCTCCCTCCCCGAGATCGGGAAATTTCGGGATACGACCATCGAATGGGACGGCTTGTTCGTAATTCAGAACCGTGAACCGGATCTGCTTGTAAGACCGAAGCCCTTGAGAAAAGAGGTCCGCTGTGGAGATCGCAGGCATTTTTGAACAACTGTACGCCAACCTGAACTGGGTCGACATCGGGGTTTTTGCCCTCCTCCTCTTCTCCCTCATCGTCGGCCTCAGCCGCGGCTTTTTCGCCCAGATCGCCGGCATTCTGGGGGTTGCTGGAGCCATCTTCGTCGCCTTTCAACTCACGCCGTATCTGAGCGACTGGCTGGTGGAAATGTCTCCCAAGCTTCCTCCCTTCACCGTGGTCATCATCCCCTTTACGGTGCTCTTCATCGCCACCTGGATCCTGTGGATGTTCCTGGTCCACTTCGTGAAGAAGCTCATGGTCAAGCTGGACTTCGGCACCTTCGACCGATTTCTTGGGGGTGCTTTCGGGGTGGTCAAGGGCGCGCTGGTGGCGTATGTCCTCCTGATCCTGCTCCAGAACTTCACCCGCCCGGACTGGTCGGTGAATCAGGAGATCCTCGGATCAAAAACGAACAAGGGGATACAGTTCGTGGATGACGTGCTCATGAAGCAAAAGGATCGTATTCCGAGTGCGGCCTGGAGCATCATCTCGGAGCTGCGGAACTTCGAGGAAGAAGACGGCGCGTCCTCCCCACCGTCCTCGATCCTCCCTCTGCCGGGAAAGACAACCGAATAAGGGAGGATTCTGAGAGGTCGGAACAAGCCGTGCGCTATTCGCACGCCCGACCGGAATCCCCTGGCCAGGAATGTTCAACATGAATCCCAAGCCGCTCATGGCCGGGGCGGTCCTCGCGGCAGCCCTGGTATCCCTTCATACCCGCGCTCTTGCCCAGCCTTTTGACCGGCGCACACCGGTGGTCATTGCCGTGGAGAAGGTCGGCCCCGCCGTGGTCAACATCTTCACCACGAGGTTGGAGAGACGGTACGAGATCGACAGCTGGTTCACCCTCCGGGCTCCGAGAACCTACAAGGCCACCTCACTGGGCTCCGGCGTCATCATCGATGAGGTCGGCCTGGTGGTCACCAACGAGCACGTGGTACGAAACGCCGTGGAGATCAAGATCCATCTCTCCGACGGCCGCACCCTAGCAGCCAGGCGGATCGAACAGGCGATTCGGTCCCTGGATCTGGCCCTGCTCCAGATCGAAAATCCCCGGAAAGAGTCCTTCCCGTTCGTGAAGCTGAGCCCGAGCAACAGCATCCTGGTGGGAGAGACGGTCATCGCCATCGGCAATCCTTTCGGTCTCGAGAACACGGTGACCACCGGTGTCATCAGCGCCAAGAACCGATCCATCACGCCCGGTCTTCAAACCCGACTCTCCTATCGAGACCTCCTTCAGACCGATGCCAGCATCAATCCCGGCAACTCGGGCGGCGCCCTGGTCAACATCAATGGAGAGCTTATCGGAATCAACACGGCCATCCACGCGCGGGGTGAGGGCATCGGATTTGCCATTCCCGTGGGTGCCGTGCGCACCACGTCCTTCATCTCCTGGAACTGGAGATGGACAGCCGAGGCGAGGGCCTTGGAATCGGTATCGTCGATGGCCCGGGGAAAGGTGTCGAGGTGATCCGGATCCTCGAGAACGGACCGGCCGCCTCGGCGGGATTGCGCAAGGGCGACCTCATTTCCTCCCTGAACCGTCGGCCCATTGTAAGCCCGCTGGATTTCAACCTGGCACTCTATGCAGCCTCGGGCCAGGACGATATGCCGGTTCTTCTCAGACGCGGGGGCAAGGTCCTGGAGAAGAAGATTGAAAGACCGAGAAACCGCACCCTCACGGATCGTTTCCGTGAAGCCAAGGAAGGGAAGAAGGGGAGAGCCAATCGATACCTCCGCAGTCGCATCGGCTTCTCTTGCACCGAACTGGACCCCCCTCTTGCGCGCTTCCTGCAGCTGCCCGGAACCCTCGAGGGCGTCGTGGTCCTGGACCTCCTGGCAAACGGCCCGGCCGCAGAACTGGGCATCCAGCGGTTCGATGTCATCCTGGGATTTGGAGACCTCGACACGAACTACCGACCCGAATGGGCCGTGAAGTCCGTGGAGGACATGGCCTCCGCACTCTACAGACTGGGAACGGGTCGGACCGTGAAGATCCAGATTTACCGGAGAAAAGAAGAGTACATGCACGGCATGATCTCGATCCGGTAAGGACGGTTCTCCCCTGGGGAACACGGAACTGGTATCTCTTTTTCCTGGATTCATCCCGGAGAAACCGGTATTCTGTCGCCGGGAATTGGATTCCAGGACAAGACCATGCCGCGACCCGTCTGCGCCACCCATCTCGACAGAGAGGCCGAGGCGGATTGCATCTTCTGCTCCAAACCCCTGTGTGCGAGTTGCGTCCACGTCACGGCCCGGGGTCCGATGTGCACCTACTGCCTCGACCGCACCCACCCCCGGCCCCGCCACGATCCACCGGAGACTTCCAGGGCCAGGAAGGAGGGCTGGAAAGAGGGCCGGAAGAAAACCGTCTACTGGAGTCTCGGCTTTGTCCTGGTGGTCGCCCTCCTGTTCATGCTGAGAAAAATCGTAGGGTATCCTTGAGGGGTGGCCCCGGGCCGTCCATCAGCCCAGTCCATTAGACCAGCCCATTAGCCATCGAGGTGGGCGGCGAGTTCCACGAGGGCGTGTATCACCCGGACCCGGTCGCCATTGTCCCGGCCGCATCCATCGCGGAGATATCTGCGGACTCCGAGACGGCGCAGGCCCACGGCCTGGCGGCTCCACCACACACCCTGCTTCCCGCTGCCCACGGCCGCGAGGCCCGCGGCCAGAAACAGCAGATCCCCCCCTCCGACCTCGTTCTTTCTGTGCACCACCCTTCCGGAGGAAACGTCCACGTAGAGACTCCACGCCATGACCTCGGTCTCGGGATTCCACGCCTCCACCAGGTAGCGCCGGGCCATGGCCCTGGCCATGGCCTGCCACTTCCGGTTCCCGGTCAACCTGCCGCACCGGGCCAGCGCGGGGACCAGAACCCCCAGCCCCGTGAAGGTGGTGGTCCGTGCCATGGCTGGATTGCGTGTGGACTCGAGGCATACCAGGCCTTTTGGATGAACGTGGGCGACCAGGTCCCGGGCGACTCGATCCCGGTAGGTCTGGAATCCGGCCTCCGGAAAGATCTCGGCTGCAGCCGTCAAGGCGATGAGAGCCCACCCATAGTCTCTTTCCCGCCCGAAACCGTTTCGGGAGCCGTCCAGAAACGAAGCAATGCCCCGGGCGATGCCCCGGGCCGCCTTAAGCGCTTCGGGATCACCTGTCAATAGGCCAAAGGCGAGGAGGCCGCGGAGCCAGGTGTGACCGATCTCGATTCCACCGTCGTGATCCGGCCCGTGCACCCGGGGTAGACCGGTGTTCTTCCAGTCCAGATCCACATCCAGGTGGTGGCGGACCGCGCGCCGGGCCCATTGGAGCGCTTCCTTCTCTCCCGTCCAGAGGTAGGCCCGGACCAGAGCCAGGATCACGTCGTACTCCCCGTTGGCCCAGCCCAGGTGCTCCACGCGATAATCTCCAAGATCGTCCGGCGTTCGATACTCGGGTCGATCCAGCTCCCGGAGAAACAGGTCCAGGGTTCTGCGGAACGCTTCCCCCTCGAGGCCGGAGGCGGGCGGATGGCGCGGCAAGGGGCCGATGCCGCCCCAGGATACGAGGGCCTTCCGGGGAATGCGGACCAGGCCGCTCCCGTAGTCCGTCAGGGCCCGGATCCCGTTCCAGACCCCGGCATCAGGCGGCCCCGGTGTCCAGGCGAACACGATGCGAAACCGGTTCTTCCGTTGCGGTGTCCACCCTGCCACATTGTCTCGAAGAATCAATCGGGCCCGGTCATCCACCACCCGCATCTGAAACGCCCCCCTGCGTCCCGCATCCTCCACGTCCACGGTGATCCATCCGCCACCGGTACCCAGGGCCAGGGGCAGGCAGGAGGCTGCAGCCTCGTACACGGGCTCTCCGTCCACCTCCAGGCGGCAGTCCTTCGTGGGCTTCAGGTCCAGTACGATGCGACTTCCCGCCTTCTTCCGGCACCGGGCCCCCTGGCGCGGCCGATGGAAGACAAGGGCCGACGGTCCCCGGGGTACGGGGAAAGCGAGGGTGCAGGTTCTGCATCCGGCCGGCCACCCCTCCACCTGGACATCCAGGGCGATCCGGGGCGCCCCTGCCCACAGGGTCGAGGTCAGGACAAAGCGTACCCCCGGCCCCGCCATGCCCTCGGAGACCATCTGAACCCGGCCTGGGGAGTTCCACCCGACCTCGGTGTGCAGGATCCGGCCCTCCATTTCCTTTCCTTCCTCCTCCAGCCAGACCAGCCTGAATCCACTCCCGGAAGACATCCAGTCCACCCCCCCCATGGCAACGGCATGGGGATGGGTTCCGCCCCTTCGCTTGAACAGGAAGGTAAGGCCGGGATGCCGCCCGGGGCACGGCAGAACCACCTGGTGAAAGTCCTCATCCGAGTGGACGGCCAGGCCTCGACGATTTGCCCGGGGCCCACCCGGTGGAACCTGGCGGTTTTTCCGGATTCGCACCTTGAATCCGGCCGGCTTCCCAGGCTGGAAATCCAGGCGGGTCCGGCCTCGAACCCAGCGAAGACTCCCATCCGGCCACAGAACGAGAGGGGACCACGCAACGTCCGGAACCCGCCGCAACCGGCCGACAGCGCCAAGATCCTCCACCGAGGCGGCAGCCCCCGGCGGCAGAGGGAGGCCGAACCTGCAGGGAAGTCCGGTGACCGTTCCCGGTATCGGACTCGACAGGGAGAGGGCAATGTGGGGATCGCCCCACATCAGCATGCACACCACGAAGATCTTTTCCATTGCCGCCCAGGTCGCAGAAATGCAGAATTGGTTTCGCAAAGAGTTAAAAAAAATATAAATCTCGTCCTCCCGGCCCTGCTTTATCCACAGGCTGAAATCATGGACAATCCAGGGGGGCGACCCTGCGAGGCGTGCTGAGCTGAACTGACATGACGAAAGATAAGCCGGAGCGCCGGGAAAACCTGAAACTGGGCCTTCTGGGTGGGACCTTCGATCCCGTCCATATCGGACACCTCATCCTGGCCCGGGAGGCCCAGGAAGCCCTGGACCTGAATCGCGTCCTGTTCCTCCCGGCTTTGATTCCGCCGCACAAGGACCCGGGCGGGGTGAGCGAGGTCGAGCATCGCGTGGAAATGTTGCGCCTGGCCCTGGAGAATGAGCCGGATTTCGAGCCCGACCTGAGGGAGATCAACCGGGGAGGCAAGTCCTATACCCTCGACACCCTGAAGGCCGTGCGTCGGGACCATGGAATTGACACGGAAGTCTATTTCTTGATCGGCGCCGACTCTCTGCCGGAACTGAGAACCTGGCACCGAGCCCAGGAACTGTTCTCCCTGGCGCACTTCGTCACGGCAGTGCGACCCGGATTTCCTCCCGAGAGGCTCGACGAACTCCGTGATGCCTTTCCGGACGAGATCCTCGAGGATCTGAGGAATCACTGCATCGAAACCACCCCGATCGGGGTGTCATCCACCCAGATCAGGCATAACGTATTTAACGACAAATCGATACGTCATATGGTCCCGGACGTGGTGTGGCGCTACATTTCAGACCACGGCCTATACCGATGTGATTGCGACAAAAGAAGATAAGAGAAAAAAAATTGGGTTGACGCCCCGTTCGACTGTCCGTAAACTTTGGGCCGAAAAAGGGAAAAGAACTAAGCATCACTGGATGTCAGGAAATCCCTCCGGAGCGCCTTTTCGGCGGCAAGGAATTGACCGCCCCGTAGGTGTGGATTACTTTTCCCCTGGAGCGTTGATCCGGAAGATAATGTCCCCCGGATCGGCCGAAATCCTCAGGAACCAGCTAGCAGCAGATACCTTGAAAGGAAGGCCATGAAGAAGCTTTGCTTGGTGGTGCTTCTCCTTTGTATTGTCATCGCACCGATGGGTTGCAGGGCACTGATGATCGGCACGGAAGCCGGGTACCAGGCCGTGGTGGGCGTCATCGATCCGGTGGACAGCGGTCACTTCTGGACCGATTTCGGTGATTACCTGAAAAACGCCGGGAGCAGCGTCCGGAACAACCTCGGTGATTTCCACCAGTCCTTTGATCGCCACTTCATGCTGCACGACTGGGAAGATCCGACCCTGTAGTTCGACGACGATCTGCAAGGGTTCCGTACTCCTGCATGCAAATCAGGCTCTCGGCCGCCCGACGCGGTTCGAGGGCCTTCATGCTGTACGGGTCAGGACCGCAAGCGCCTCCTCGGCTCTGGCCTCTGGATCGTCCCCCGCCTTCATGTCCAGCCAGTGAATGTCTTGGAAGGACCGGAACCAGGTCGCCTGTCGCCGGGCGAACTGGCGGGTCCTGAGCCGGGTCGCATCTACAGCTTCATCCAGGGATATTTCTCGTCGAAGGTGCGCTCGGAGTTCTCTGTACCCGATTCCTTCGCCACTGGTCTCACCGAAGGCATGGGCCTCCTCCAGGCGTCTGACCTCCTCCAGGAAGCCGGTTTCCATCATCCGGTTGACCCGGGCGTCGATACGCCCAATCAGGTCCTCCCGGCTCCACCGCAGGCCGACCCAGCGCACGGCCCGGCCCTCTCCCTTGAACTGGGTCTGGTGGTCAGAGATGGGCCGCCCGGTGGTCCTGAGCACCTCGAGGGCGCGAATCAGGCGCTTGCGGTCGTTGGGATGGATGCGCGCCGCGGCCTCCGGATCGACCCTCTTGAGCTCCAGGTGAAGGGCCGCGGTTCCCGCACGGTCGGCCCGGGCCGCCAGCGCCTTCCGGTATTCCAGGTCCAGCCCCGGATCCGCGAAGAGGCCGTGGCGGAGGGCTTTCAGGTAGAGTGCGGTTCCGCCCACGAAAAGGGCCACGCATCCACGCGCCAGAACCTCTGCTTCGCATCGTGCGGCCGCCTGCAGATAGTCCGCCACGCTGTAGGATTCACGGGGATCCACAAGGTCCAGAAGGTGATAGGCGTGGGCCGTCCGCATGGCTTTCGTGGGCTTGGCCGTGCCGATGTCCATCCCGCGATAGACCTTCATGGAATCGACGCTCAGGAGCTCTGCATCCAGGATCCGGTTCAGGGCCCTGGAGAGGGTTCCCTTCCCGGAGGCCGTGGGACCCACGATGGCGAGGAGGTTGGGTGAAGGATTCATGTTCATCCAGAATATCCGAGCTGTCCCGGTACTCAACGAGTGAAACTTGGCGCCGGGGTCGGTTTTCCTTTAGAATTTGAATCGTGGATGGTCAACGCTTTCGATGATTTCCTCCTCTCTGGAATGGAAGCCTGTAGGAATGGAATCGCTTCTCAACCTCTTGTCTGCACTCATGATCCTGTGGACGACCTCCCCCGTTCCCCAGGATCGAACCGGACCCCACCCGGAACCGGCCGTGATCCTGCAGATGGCCCTGGCAGCCCATTGCGGGACCCCTTTGAAAAATCCGGTGAAGACCCTCCATTTCACGGGGTCCGTGGAAACGCGTACCCCTGAAGGGGATGTCAACAACATCGCCGTGGAGCAGTGGTTCGAGATCCGAAAGGGAAAGGACACCCTCCAGACCCGCCTCGCGGTCCCCCAGGTCTCCGGGTCCCCGAAAATGATCGTCCGCGGATTCAACGGAAAACGCTACTTCGTGGTGACCCGGAACCGGAAAACCCTCATCGACGGAAATCCGGACTACCGGGACACCCGGAAGAAGATCGAGGAAGACCTCCGCCGGACGCGGTTCGTCATCGACACCTTCATCCTGGGGAACCTCGTGGCCAAGAACACAGTGTTGAAATACCTGAAAAAGGACACGGCGCACGGGCTGGACTACCACCAGATTTCTCGAAAAGGGGCGGGTATGGAAGACTGCTGCTTCTTCGTGAACGCCCGGAAGGGGGAAGCGCCCTTCTTTCACGGTATCGAATTCCCTGCCCGCGACAAACAGCCCAAGCGCAACTTTTGCTTCAGCCACGTCATGAAGTTCGGCCGCTTTCACGTTCCCCAGGACATCCGGGTGCACTACAACGACAGCCGTCTGCCCGATGTCTCCATCTGGATCGAAAAACTGGAGGTGAACGGCCGGAAGAAGCCCGCCTGGGCTGAGGTGGGCGGGAAGTAAACCGCGACAGGAAAACTACACAAACTACACTGAACGCCGGAACCACCGCTCCAGTTCCGCTCGGGTGATGTGGACGGTGACAGGCCGGCCGTGGGGACAGAACGGCGATTTTTCAACCGCCTCCCCCTGGGTCAGCAGGACCTGGATGTCCTCGGGATTCAGCATGTCTCCCGCCTTCACGGCGGCCCGGCACGCCATGAGTGCGACCCAGTCATCGGTGAGGACGTCGGCGCCATCCAGCGAGTCTAGATCCTCCAGGTCCGCCCGGTCCTCTGTCCCTTCCAGATGGGCGATCACCTCCCGGAGCCACGTTTCGGGGGAGACCTTCCTAAGGACCTCCGGAACGCCCTCCACGGCCACCCGGCCGGTGCCGCTCGACGCCACGAGAAGGCCCAGGGATGCGAGACGGGGTCGAGCGACGTCCAGGAGCGCCATTTCCCGCGCAGTCACCTTCACCATCTCGGGAACCAGGAGCCTCTGCACCGGCAACGGCCCTTCCCGGAGCCGCGCCTTGATCTCCTCGAACAGGATCCGTTCGTGGAGCGCGTGCTGGTCCGTGACCGCCAGCCCGCCCGGGAGTTCCTGGAACAGATACGTCTTCAGGAACTGGACGCCTCGGGCAGACGCCCCGACGCCGGTCGTATCCAGGTCCTCTTCTCGGCCTCCGGTTTGCTCCCAGGGTATGTCCTCGGCCATGACGTCGCCGGCTCGCCGGGGAACCTCCCAGGTCGAGGCGACCGGGACTGCTTGACCTCCCCGGGGGGCAGGCGGCGGGGCAGGCGGGCGCTCCTGGACGAGGGTGGGCCCGTGGCTCCCCATCGTCTCTGAAAGCGTCTCTGAATACGCACGGGGAATCCGCGGCCGCCCCCCCTCGATGGAGGGCCTGAGATCCGCACGCCCGAGGGCCTCCCGGACCGCTTTCACCGTGAGAGAGAAGAGGCGGGATCCCTCCCGGAACCGGACCTCCTCCTTGGTGGGATGCACGTTGACATCCACCTCGGCCGGATCGAGGGTGAGGAACAGAAACGCGACCGGAGACCGCCCGCGCATCATGAGGCCGCGATACGCCTCCCTCAGTCCCGCCAGCCAGGTCTTGTCCCGGATGAACCGGCCGTTGACGAAGAGAAAAATGAACCGGGTGTTGGGGCGATCCACGTCCGGCGGCAGGACGAATCCGGTCAAGCGCATGGAGCTGCTGGTCCTGTCCACGGGGAGGAGCTTCTTGTGGATCTCCTGGCCGAAAATGCGCTTGATCCTGTGGGCCAGACCTTTTTCCACCGGGTAGTGGAACGTCTCCCGTCCATTGCTGACCATACGGAAGGCCACGTCGGGCCGGGACAGGGCCAGGCGTGTGAGCCAGTCCACCACCCGGCCGGTTTCGCTCCGGACGGTGCGGAGGAAGCGCCGTCGGGCGGGCGTGTTGAAGAAGATATCCCGGACCTCTACAAGGGTGCCTTCGGGCCCACCGGCAGGCCTGACTTCTCCGATATCCCCGGCCGTGGAAACGACTTCAACGGCCTCGTCACTTCCCGGAACGCGGGACCGTATCCGGGCCCGGCTCACGGCTGCAATGCTGGCCAGGGCCTCCCCCCTGAATCCCAGGGATGCAACGTGGGTGAGCTCCTCCGGATCCTGGATCTTGCTGGTGGCATGACTGGCAAAGGCCAGGGGCAGGTCCCCCTCCTCGATGCCGGAACCGTTGTCCGCCACTCGCACCAGGGTTCCGCCCCCTTCCTCCAGCTCCAGGTCGATGCGGGTCGCCCCGGCGTCGAGGGCGTTCTCCACCAGTTCCTTGACCACGCTGGCCGGTCGCTCCACCACCTCACCGGCGGCGATGCGATCCACCACATCCCTTGGCAACATTCGTATTGGCATTTCAGATCCTCACCGGATAGGGCGCCGGCCCTCCCCGGATCACGTCCAGGATGAGGTCCACCAGAACCTCCTTGGGGTTTGTCTTGCGAAACTTGAGATCTCGATCCGCCTCGAGCAATCGGTGGATTCCGAACCGGAGTTCCTCGTCGCTGAACCGCCCGGCCGTCTCCACGACCTGAGCTATGAGGAATGACTTGACGCCCAGCTCGCTTTCCAGGCTTTCACGCCCCAGACCCGAGGAGAGAAGCCGCCGCGCCCTGGCGGTCTGTCGCAGCTTGCCCAGAAACACGGAGGTGAGGAGGGGAATCATGTCCCCCACCTTCAGGATTCGCTTGCTCTTCATCACCATGCCCGCCTCGAAGAGGCAGGTCAGGATTTCCAGGGCCCGCCTTCTGTCGCGCCTCATGACGGCATCCACGAGGGAAAAGGAATCCGAATCCCCGTGTCGAGGTCCCAGGGCTTCCACGGCCTCGAGGGGGACGGGCATTCCGCTCTCGTGCATCAGTTTCCACCGCTCCAGGATGGAATCCAGCTCCTCGAGGCTCGATCCGGTGCGTCGGGTCAGGGCGGCGGCCACGCCCGGTGCGAGGCGGAGACTCTTCTGTCGGGCCCTTCCCTCCACCCACCGGTTCAGGTCGGTGTCCTCTTCCCGCCGGCCCCGCTTCCACGGGGCCACCTTGTCGGCCGGCCGGGAGAACCGAAGACAGGCCCGGAGCGCCTGCAACCGCACCTGGACCTTGCTCCGGCCCGGGCCGAAGGTCCGGGCCAACAGCACCAGGCGGCTGAAGGACTTCGGGTGGTCGAGGATTTCGAGAATGAGGTCCTTTTTCTTCTTCAGGAAGTCGTCCCCCTGTCGAACGATGACCATCTTGCATCCGCCCATCAGGGGGCGCGTCCCCAGCTCCTCCAGGACGTCGCGGCCCAGTTCCTCCACGTCCATGGCGGACCCGTCCAGAACGACCGCATCATTCTCTCCCCCATTTCCTTCCCCCAGAAACCGGCTTCGCAGACCGGCTACGGCCTGACGTTTTCCCAGTTCATCGTCTCCGACCACGGCGATGACGGGGGAATCGAGGGGCGGGTCATTTGCTGCATTCATGGTCGTCCCATTTTGACGACACCGGGCGTTCCTGTCGACAGGGTCATCGAAAGAACACCAGGAGATTGTAAAAAGCGTGGGTGTAGACGGCAGCGGCGAATCCCCTGAAGTAGAACAGAAGCCCGAGTACCACTCCGGCCAGCGTGTAGAAGTGAAAATGTTCTGGATTCTGGTGGCACAGGGAAAACACCAGGGAGGAGACGGCGAGGGCCACGGTCGCGGCCACCCACCGTGCCTGCCTGAGGAGATCCAGAATCACATGATACAGGGCCGACATGAGAAGGAGACGGAAAAACAACTCCTCGTAGACCCCCGCCCCCATGGCACGGGCCGCCTTTTCGAAGATATCCTGAAGGGGGCTCCCGGGCGGGGCGACCGCGAACACGCCTCCTACCTCCAGGTGCATCACCTCCAGGTGCATCATGGGAAACCGCAGGAGCAGGACCAGCGGTCCCAGCATGGCTCCGTAGACGAGGCACTCCAGAACGAGATACCCCAGGCGGGATAAAACGTGGTCATATTTCTTGCATGCATCGATGACGCAAACAACCGCAAAAGCCACGAGGAGGCCCTCCAGGATCATCGTTCCCAGGGAGCCGAGGAGGAGAAAAAGCTCCTGGAGGAGGAGGTGGGCCCCGTTGCGGATATCCGGGCCCAGGAACCAGACGCCGGCCTGGTAGAGGACAAGGGCGGGGACCACGAGTGACACGTTCAGAGAGAGGTCTCGAGAGCCCCGTAAGTAGTCCTTGAGATTCAAGATTCGATCTTCTCTACTCCTGAATACTGCGTTCGAGAAGATTCCCGGTTCGCTTTTCGATCAAGATAGTGTAGTGGAAAGCTCCGATTCTATCCCGAAGACCTCTGGTTTCCCCGGCTTTTCCAGGGCGATGAGCCCAAAAAAAGCCCCCGGAGCCGTCGGGCCCCGGAGGCTTGGGAATCGAAAATCTAGAAAAATCAGTTCGTGTAGTAGGCCGCCAGCTTGCTGATGCCGATGCCCGGCAGGCGCAGGATCTCCCTGCCGATGGCCAGGTTGATGATCGAGATCGTTCCGTCCCCGTTGACCACATAGAGCCGGGCCGGGACGCTGCCCATGCCCGTGGCCGGCAGGTCCGGGCCGGCCTTGTTGTTGTTGGTCTGGCACACCACGAACGGGTCCCGGATCACAACGTCCTTGGGTCGTGCATCCACTTTGACCACCGTGGCGATCTCGTAGTCGACACCGATGTAGGACGGCGGCGGGTTGGGGAACTGGCTGTACTTGAACCGCGAGGCACGCAGGTGCTTGACGGTGCCGTCCCCGCAGGTGACCCAGCATCCCGTCAAGCTCATACCCGGATCGATGGGCTCGTGCTGTGCGGCCGTCGCAGCGGACTTCTCGTCCGAGTTCAACGCCGTGGGGGTCGGGAATCCATTGACCACCTGGATGATGTTGTCGCGGCCGTAGCCGCTGATCTGCTGGGGCCCGCCCTCGAATACCGAGATGTTGTTGGCCCCGAGGTTACAGAAATAGGCATACCACGGTAGAGTGGGATACAGGGGCGGCAGCGCCGGGATGCGGCCGGTGGAGCACACGTCCACGCACTCCGGGCCGATGTTCCCCGCCAGCGTCAACCGGACGGGTTTCGTCGAGTTGATCTTGGACAGCTGGATGATGCTGGCCGTGTTGGCCAGACGATTCACCACCACCACGTCCTCCGCGGACGCACTCACCGTGATGGCGTCCGGCCCCGAACCGACCGGGATCATCCGGATCAGCTTGCCGCTCGGATAATGTGTTTTCGGGTCGGGATTCAGGTCCAGCACCGACACGCTGTTGGCGCCGAAGTTGGACACGAACAGCATGGCCAGAACCGGGTCCATGGCGAGGCCCCTCGGGTCCGGCGTCCTGAAGTCCGTGTAGTGCTGGAAGGTGTTGGAGTTGATGACGTGGATCACGTCTTTTTCTTCATTGCTCACGAAGAGGAAGTTCCCCAGCGGCTGCACCGGCGGCGGGAACGGCCGGACCAGCACGTTGCACAGCCCGTTGTCCGACTGGGTGCCCGGGGGCGTCCAGATATGGAGATCCGGCGGCGGCGTCTGGATCGGCCGCGTCGCATTGCCCTGGATCAGGCCGATGGCCAGGTACTGGTTCTGCACCGGGGGGTTGCCGATGACGTTGGCCCCGGATCCTGGCACCTGGAAATAGGGCGCGATGAAGGGGCCGAACTCGATATCCAGCAGGTGCCCGGGGAAGGGGAACCTGAGGGTTCCCTTCTCGTTGAGCGGCACGTAGAAGTCCTCGTTCATGCCCCGGATGTCGTCATACTGGACCGTTTCGATGGCGCCCATCTCACTGTTCTGGGTGAGGAAGTGCACCACCTGCGGCGCCACCGGGTTGTTCGCCAGCTGCGGCCCCACTCCCGTCGTGAAGGTGTAGTTCCCTCCCGTGATCGACGTCTTGGCCAGCTCGTTGTTCGACAGATCCAGGTAGTTCCCTGCGCCGTCCGTGATGGTCACCTTGATCACCGTGTTGCCCGGCATCGTCGTCTGCGGCGTGAACACCACGTCGAAGGTGGATCCGCTCGTGGGCGAGAGACTCCCGTCCACCTGTACGGGAACCGGTCCCGTCGGCCCCAGCGCCAGTGCCTGCACGAGGAAGTTTGTCGTCGCCGTGGGCCCCCCCACCGGCGCGGCATTCGCCGTCGAGGCCTCGATGGCTTCCGTGAAACGGACGGTGATCTGCGAGTTCACGTCCACGTTGGTCTGGTCCGGAACCGGATCCACCGTGTCCACCCGCGGAAAGATGTAGTCCCGGGTACCCACATTGAAGCTGGCACCGAACCGTTGGGACAGCGCCTCGCCCCGGAGATGACTCTTGAGGGTGACCTGGCAGTCCAGCTGGATCTGGCTCGCCTGGAGGGCCGCCGTCTTCAGCGCCGAAGGAAGAAAACTGTCGGCCGACTTCGGATTCTTGTCCGTATCCGCCACGAAGAAGACGACGTTGGTCTGGGCCCTGTAGTTTGCCGCCCCGATGCCCACGTCCTGGGATGTCACCGAAATCAGCTGGTTCAGCGGGCGGAAGGTGCCCGTGGTCACGTCGAAGTTGGTCTGGCCGTTCCACACCAGGAATCCCTCCAGGCGCTGACTGATCTGGGTCTCCGTGGCGTCGGGCGGATTCTGGGGCGTGAACGTTCCGACGTAGTAATGGTTGATCAGACGCATGCCGGAGCTCACGCCGTTCGAGGTGGAGTGGTCGAACAGGGTGGCTGGATCCACGCCCTTGGAGAACTCGATCATGATGACCTGGTTCTCGCCGGCTGGATTCGGTTGTGCAGGCATGAGACGTCCGTTGGGCAGACCTTCGGCCAGCACCACCCGGAACACGCCTCCGACACCCGGCTCATTCCCACCGCTGCCGCCTCCCCCGCAGCCCGTGAAGGTCAATCCCGTGAGGCCAAGGGCGAGGACAATGACACACGTACTTGGGATGATCCGTTTGATCCTCGTGTTGTTCATTTCTTTCCTCCCGAGTATCGGATTCACGATCCGAGGTTGGGTCTATATCGGCCCGCCGGGGCGGCGCATTGCATTGCGCCGTGCCCCGGCGACGGGCACGATCACTGCGTGATACCTCTGTATATTCTGTAAATTACTGTGAAAAATAGCCGAATATCCGGCTGGCACCGCTGGCCTTCAAGGTCCTGAGCTCGCGGCCCGTGCGGATCTCGTAGACGCCGATGGATCCGTTCCCATTGGTCACGTAGAGCCGCCACGGCACCGTGGTCACCGGAGGATTGGTTATGGTGTAGGGCCATACCTTTCCGTCCGGAGTGCCGCCGATGATGACGTTGTTGTTGACGCACACGTCGACTGGATTTTCACCCACATTGAACTCCGCAGTGATCTCGAACCGGGCCTCCACCAGGGCGGGCGGCGGATTCGGGAAAAGCGGGATGGAGAACCGCGTGACCTTCAGGTGGCCCACCGTTCCGTTCCCGTTCATCACCACGTAGGCACCCGTCCAGCTGGTGTTGGAGGGAACCGGATTCTGGAACGTCGACGTGTTGTACCACTGGTCTCCGTTGATGCCCGTGGGACGCGAGAGGTTCTGCTTGATGTCGATGACCTGGTCCCGGCCGAATCCGTTGCTCTGCGGCGGACCCGACTCGAAGATGGACACCTCGCCCGTGGAGGGGCTGGTGACGTAGGCGTAGTAGGGGAGCTGCAAGGGCGTGATGCGCGCACCGGCCGTCACCTCGTATGGATCCCCCGCCTGCATGGTCACCCGGACCGGACTCCCCGGGTTGCCCAGGTCGGACACCGAAATGACCGACACCGTCTTGCCCAGACGGTTGCACACCAGGATGTCCTCACCCTGGGGCTGCGCGGCCACGCCCCAGGGTCCCGACCCCACGGGAATCAGCCGCACCAGTTCGCCCTTGGGAAGACCGTCCTGGCCCGCCGAGACGTCCAGCACGCTCAGGCTGTTGGCGCCGAAGTTGGACACGTAGAGGAAATTGAAGTCCGGGCTGATGCCCACGCCCCTCGGATCCGGCGTCGGGATGTCCTTGATGACCTGGAAGGAGCTACTGCTGACGCAGTGCACCACGTCATCCGTCTCGTTGGTCACGAACAGGTAGACCCCGTAGGGCGGCGCCACCTTGATGTTCTGGAAGCCCGGCGTTACCGACTCGGGGCAGTAGTTCGGCGGCGGCGGCGCCGGCGGCGGTTCGCTCGGCAGCACCGTCGTCGCGATGGCGGCACAGATGTCCGCATAGCCCGTCGGCGTGTACTTGCCCGGTTCCACCACGTGGGTGGTGGGCGGGTTGCCGCGGTGGGTGAAGCCGAGGAGCCAGTACTGGCACTGCCGGGGCGGGTTGCTGATGGTATTGTTCCCCGTGCCCAGGAGGTTGGCGATGAAGGGCCCCACCACGCCGTCCTGGACACCGCCCGGGAAGAACTGGGCCAGGTCGCCTTCGGCGTTCACTTCCTGGATCAGGTCATCCACCCCGGTCTGGTAAAAGTCGAACCAGTTGGTCCGCACAGTTCCCATGGCGCTGGAGGTGGTGATGAAGTGAATCGCCTCAGGATCGATGGGGTTGTTGGCGAGTTTCGGTCCCGGCCCGGTGGTGAAGGTGTAGGCCCCGTCCGTGAGGTGGTTCGGGGACAGGAGATTGGCCGACGGATCGCTCGCCGCAGGATGCGGCGGTGCGGCGATGAGCGTGCTGGCCGCGCTGTAGATGTTCACCACCACGAGGGTATTACCCGGGAAGTTGAACAGCGGTGTGAACGTCACCTGGGCCGTCTGTCCCGTGGACGGGGTGATCGACCCGAACAGGTTGAACAGCTTCGGCGTCGACTGCCCCGGCGGGATGATCTGGACGCTCACCTGCAGGTTGTCCTGCGCGTTGGTGGACGGCACAGCGGAACCGAGGGCCGCCGCCTTGAGGGAGGAGGCGTCGATGGGCTCCGAGAAGTTGAACGTGATCGTGGATCCCACGTCCACGCCCGTTTCGTCCTTGGCCGGCAGCACCGAATCCACCACCGGAGGAATCTGATCGGTTGCCCCGACGATGAAGTTGGTAGTGAACTCCGGACTCAGTTTCCGTCCCCCCATGCTCTTCAAACCGCTGGTCAGGTTCACCATGATCTGCGAGTTCTGGAGCCGGTTCGAATTGCTTTTCAGTTCCTTCGGCAGGAAGCTCTCGATGGTGTCCAGGTCTCCGTCCGAGTCGGCAACGAACACCAGGAAGGTGGAATGCTTCCCGACCAGGGGCACGTTTGCATCGATGTTCAGCGTCGCGTTGGTTACCGCCTGGGTAGCCTTGGAACCGTAGTTTCGGGTTCCGGGATTGAAGTTGGTCTGCCCGTTGAGCACCGCGATACCGGGCAGCCGCACGCGCGTCAGTGGCGTGGAGGGGGTAATGGCGGTGGCGGGCTCCAAGAAGAAGTAGCTCAACATTCGTACTGCCGAGCTGAGCCCGTTGCTCGTGGAGCCGTCAAACAACGTGGACGGATCCACTTCCGCGGTGAGTTCAACCCAGATGCACTGGTTCATCGTGGGCGGGGATGGATTCGTCCCGAAGAACTTCCCGTCTGGAAATCCCTGGGCGTCCTTGACCCGGAGGAGCTCGTTGGTGCTTCCGCCCCCACTCCCTCCTCCTCCGCACCCTGCCACAGCTATACCCACGCTGATCAGGGCCGCAACCACAACGATCTGGCTGGCAGAAATTCGCATGTTCTTTTCCTCCAGGGTATTCCCGATTTTCAGGTCCGGGATGTCACCTCATCCCGGAATCTGCTGGAATCACTGAAAATGTATCAGACCAGATATATTTATATCCATTTCAAGCAGTTTGGATCAGTTTGAACCACTCGGATTCGCTTCGAGTTTCCTGTCCCGGCCCGGCGCGAAGAACAGAGACGGGGACGGTCCATATCATGGAGACTTCTTCAAACTCCGGGAACTGCAAAATCCAGGCCATCGAACACCCTTCTTTGAATCCTTGTAACATCATCTTCATAATGGGGTTACACGATTCAATCTGGGACGGCTCCCCGGCCACGCCTCGGCGTGAGCGAAACCGCACGTGCAAACACGCACATTTTTTTTCTTCTCGCGTCCGGATCCTGCCCCCGGCAGGCTTCCGATCCCAGGGCATGATAGTGAAAAAGCCCCGTTGTTTCAACAGGTTAAGCAGCCTGGGGAGAAACGGTCGCGAGGCCAGAATCGAGGATTCTTCGCCCCGGTTCGGGTCCGCGAGAGTAGATCCACGGGCAGTCATGATGATGAACAACCCCCCTCTCCGGGGCCCTGCTGACGGGCCCCTCATTGCCTTGCGAATCGAGAGAATCTCGTATATGATCCCGGTTAACAGCCTGTGGATAAACTGGCGCGAGGCCAGAATCGAGGATTTTTCGCCCAGGTTCGTCCGCGGCGGATGAGTCGATACAATGGAGAGTATCGATGAATCCGACATGGGCGGACATGGGAGAAAAAGACCGATTCTGGGCCGCGAGAGTTTATCCACAGGCTGTTAAGGGCGGACAGACCACGAACCCGTACACCTGCACGGGCCGGTCAACTCACATTCTGGACGACTGGCGGACCCCAGACACCGGAGTTCCTGTGGTAGACACCGAGCACGAGTATGCCTCTCCGTTCCACACGCCGGGAATAACGGACGGTACATACGACACGACCCTGCGGCCGGAGTGCCTGGACGAATTCGTCGGCCAGGGCAGGATACGGGAGAACCTGAAAGTCTTCATCCAGGCCTCCCTCGAGCGGGGGGAGCCGCTTGATCACCTGCTGTTCTCCGGACTGCCCGGCCTGGGCAAGACCACCCTGGCCCATATCGTGGCTTTTGAACTCGGTGCCAAGCTCCACAGCACATCCGGCCCCGCCTTGGAGAAGGCCTACGACATTGTCGGCCCCCTCACAAAACTCGAGGCGGGGGATGTCCTCTTCATCGACGAAATCCACCGGCTGTCCAGACCCATAGAGGAGTACCTCTACACGGCCATGGAGGACTTCCAAATCGACCTGATCATCGACAAGGGCCCCGGAGCCCGATCGGTGAAGATCGGCCTGAAGCCCTTCACCCTCATCGGTGCGACCACACGGGAGGGACTACTCAGCGCTCCCCTGCGGTCTCGCTTCGGCGTGCTGGAACGGCTCGAGCCCTACGACATCGTGGACCTGGTTACCATCACGGAGAGAAGCGCTTCCCTTCTCAAGATCCGCATCGAACCACGAGCGTCGATGCTTCTCGCCGAGCGAAGCCGCGGCACCCCCCGGGTGGTGAACCGTTTTCTCCGTCGCCTCCGGGATTTCGCCCAGGTGAAGGAGCTGCCGGGCATCGACGAAGAGGTGGCCCGGGAAGGCCTGGCCCGACTCGGCGTGGATGAACTCGGCCTGGAACCGCTGGATCGTCAGCTCCTCAGGGTCCTGTCCGGCTCAAAGACCCCGGCTGGCCTCAAGACGCTGGCCGCGGCGGTGGGAGAGGAGGAACGCACCATCGAGGACGTGTACGAACCCCACCTGCTTCGTTGCGGCTTCATTGCCAAGACCCCCCGCGGCCGGGTTCTGACCGAGAGCGGCCAGATGGCCCTGGGGCATGAGCCAGGAAATGAGCCAGGAAACAACCCGAGCGACCTGTTCCAGTGATCCGAGTTCCGTGATCCGAGTTCAGTGGGACCGACGAGCAGCCTGGTTGAATCCATGAAGAAGAATCCCGTTTCCCGCCCTCCCCTCCGGGTGAGGGCGGGCCTGTTCCTCACGGCCGGAGTTTTTATCCTGGCCGCCTGCCTCGGATACCTCCTGGGCGGCACCCTGACGCCCGATCTGCTCCCCATGGAGCCCGGCGGCCCGGAGGTCCGTGTGGAGTGGATCCACAAGACCGACCAGGGCCTCACCCTCTCCGTGAACGGATCCTTCGAGATCACGGCGGCGCCGCAGGACAGGCGCGGCCGGGAGGTCCAGCTGCGATCCGGCCACGGCCGAGGCACAATCCGGGTCCGCCCCACCCCCAAGGGCCTTCGCCTCGATCTCCCGGACGGCCCGGAGGGCGGGGAACCCATGCCTGCCCGTCTTTGTCTCCAGGGCCCGGGTCTGAGGATTCCTCCCCGCCAGAAGCCGGTGTGGGGCATCATCCAGGTCGAGTGGACAGCCCCCGGGAAGCTCATCGCGTTCCATGTCCTGGACATGGAGACGTATCTTCAAGGCGTTCTTCTGCCGGAAATGGGGCCGAAATTTCCCCTCGAAGCACTGAAGGCCCAGGCCGTCGCCGCCCGATCCTACGCCCTCGCCCGCATCCGGAAGGCGCGAAAAAAAGGGCGGGAGAGAATCCTCAAGGCCAGCGACCTCGACCAGGTCTTCAGGCCTGCGGATCCCGTGCCCGCTCCCATTCGCAACGCGGTGAACCAGACCCGGGGAGAGATTCTCGGCACCCTGGACCACCCCCTCAAAGCCTACTTTCACAGCACGTGCGGGGGTGCCACCCGGAAAGCCGCCCCCCACTTCGATCCACGGTGCCCCATCCAGGGGCGGCCGTGCACCTTTTGCAGCGCCAGCAAGTACTTCTCCTGGTCGCGTCGGTATGGTCGGGCGGCGCTGACCCGGGCCTTTCAGGACGCCGGCCTCGCCCTGACGCCGCCCGTCCGGGGGCTCTCGCCCGTCGAGACCGACGCCTCGGGTCGCACCGTCGCTCTTTCCATCACGCACGCAGGCGGTACGACCCGGCTTGAAGCCGGTCGTTTTCGATCCCTCGTGAACCGGCGTATTGCGAAGAACAGGAGTGAGCAGCTCCTGAGCATCTACCTGACGGGATTCACCTGGTCCCCGAACTTCAGCCACCTGGTGATCACCGGCCAGGGGTGGGGACACGGGGTGGGCATGTGCCAGATGGGGGCATCCCGGCTGGCCCGCATGGGAAAATCGTACCGGGAAATCCTCGCCTATTACTACCAGGGCATTCCCGTGAACCGAGCATGGGGGAAATCGGATTGAAGAGAGCCTTCAACTTCCGCCTGGTCGGGAGAGATCCCGGCTCCAACGCCCGGCTGGGTGAGGTGCATACGGGCCACGGCGTATTTCCCACTCCGGTGTTCATGCCCGTGGCAACCCACGGATTCATGCGGGCACTGCGCATCGAGGAGGTGGAAGCCTCCGGTGCCCCCATTGTCCTGGCCAATATCTATCACCTCCTGGTCCGACCGGGGCCGGATCGCATCCACGCCCTGGGCGGGCTCCACCGGTTCATGGGCTGGAGCCGATCCCTTCTCACGGATTCGGGCGGATTCCAGATCACTTCGCTTCCCGACCGCCGTACGGTCACCGACGACGGCATCCGGTTCAAGAGCCACGTCGACGGCTCGCTCCTGGTTCTGGATCCAGAAAAGGCCATGGACCTCCAGGCGGAACTCGGCGTGGATATCGCCATGGTCCTGGACGAATGCACGCCCCACCCGTATACCCGCGACCGGCTCGAGGCCGGCCTGAACCGCACCCTCCGGTGGTCGGAACGCGCCCTGAAGCGCGGCTTAGAGCCCGGACAGGCTCTCTTCGCCATTACCCAGGGCGGCACCGAGTCCGACCTGAGATCCCGAGCGGCCCGGGAGCTCGGATCCATGCCCTTCCAGGGATACGCCATCGGAGGTCTCGGCATCGGTGAAGGTCGGGAGGCCCTGCACCGGGTGGTGGCGGAACACACCCCGGCGCTCCCGGAGGAGAGGCCGCGCTACCTCATGGGCGTGGGGCCGCCCCAGGATATTCTCGAGGCGGTCCTCGCGGGCGTGGATATGTTTGACTGCGTGATCCCGACCCGCCACGGCCGCAACGGAGGCGTCTTCACCACCCAGGGGCCGCTGAACATCCGGAACGCGCGACACCGGACCGACCCGGCCCCACTGGACCAGGCTTGCCCCTGCCCGGTCTGCGCCCGGCACTCCCGGGGCTACCTCAGCCACGCGTTCAAGAGCGGCGACTCCCTGGGCGGCACCCTCCTCACCCTCCACAACATGTTCTACTTCCAGCGTTTGATGGAAGACATCCGAAGGTCCATCCACGACGGAACGCTACAGCATCTCCGCGACAGGATTCACGCGGCCTATCCGGCCCGAGAACCGGGAAAGCGCCCACGACCGAACCCAGGGCCGAATCCAGGGTAGTCCCGGGGAGTGCCGATTCCGGCTGCATCGCCCAGACCGCGCTATGAGATGGGTAGTGTGGGGTGGGTACGTGGAAAGAGGCGGCCTTTCGGCCGCCCCTGCAATATGGAACGGGGACCGGGAGTCTACTGGGAGAGCACCTTCAGCCGCATCACCTCGAGGACGACGTTTTCCATGGCGTTCTTCCTCTGCTTGATCTTCCCGGACACGACCACGTGCTTGTCGAGGAACTTCGAGAGGTCGTACTTCTGGGTCGTGAGGTGATAGAGAACGATGTTTCCCTTGACGAGCTTGTAGACGGTCCGGTGCGAGAACAGCTTGCTGTCCTTTTTCAGCCACCCGGTCTGGGATATCCTGCTGCCCGGATCGGGTCGGGGGATTTCCCGGACGCTCACCTTGGGATTCACGACGGAATCGACCTCCACGATGGCCAATCTCACGTTGGTGATGAGCTGATTGACCTTGTACTTGGAGTAGTCGTCCTTGTCCTTGATCACCTCTTCTTCCAGTTTCATCAGGTCTCCGAGCACCCCCTTCATTCCCGGGAGGTCCTTCTTCACCTTACCGCTTTCGAACCGCTTGCGGAGTGAGTCCAGCCGGGCCAGCCGCTCCTTGCGTACTTTTTTCCCTGGATCTTTCTTCTCGCCCGCGGCTGCTTTCCCAGGGTTCTTCTTTCCCTTTTCTCCGGCTTCCTTTCCGGGTGGAGAGTCCGCCGTGACCGCCTTCGCTTCCTTGCCCTTCGGATTCCTGAAAGCTCGATGGGACTCCTCGCGGATCTTCATGAGCTCCTTGGCAAACTTCTCGATGGGGCCATGGTTCCGGACAAAGTCCTTGTGGATCCACACCATCATTTCCTCGGGGATCACCACCTCATAGAATCCCTTTTTCTCCCCCGTGATGCGGAGTCGGGTTCCGATCTTGACCTGGTCGATGGGGGGATGCAGGACCGAAGGCGAGGGCCTCAGGTTCACGCGCTGTGCCGTGCATACTCCCTGGCCTTCCGAGGTCTTCTTCACGTAGAGGGTGGTGATGTACCCCAGGAGCGGTCGGGGATAGACGCAGCGGTACCACTCCTTCTTTCCACCCGCCTGTCCGTGCACCACGACAAGCTCGCCCTTGCCCACGGTGTTCAGAATCACGTAGTTCTTCCCACCGCCACTCCGGATATGGACGCGATCCGCGTTTATCACGCCCACGAAGGGAAACTGCCCATGGACTGTGGCCGCGCTAGTGAGCAAGAGCAGGAGCAGGCACAGGACAAGGCCGGGGGTGAAGAGCTTCAACTTCAGCCGATTCACGGTTGTTCTGGAATTCACGGTGGTCCTCCCGTTCCTTGGAGCCAGGTACAGCCCGGGATCGGATCCATCAGGCTGAACAGGACGGAAAACCCATTGTCCACGAGGCAGCCGCCCACTCACCTCGAGACCCTTGTAGTCCGGTAGAATATCCGCCGGGTGATTTGCATGGTCCGGGAACGTCGCTCCGGCGTCCCCGGCCCAGTGTAACCTCTCCGTCCCTGGATTCCCCAGAAAATACCCACAGGATTTACCCCCTGTCGGGGTCACCTCCCGCATGTGGGGTATGGTAACAAGAGTCCTGGCGTTCGTCAAGGCGACGGATCTGACCTAACCATCTGAAACTAAATAATTTCCAGACATCCAGCCGACCCAAGTCCGGGGAGCCCGAATCGTCTCATATCAAGATCCCGGCCGCCGACACCTACGGTTCCGGTTTTCCGGTTCCGACCTCGTGAAATGCGATGGCGCCGAAGGACACGGCGCCGTCGGGATCCACGGCCATGTCGTATCCGAGGATGGACCCCGCGAGCGTCCGGCCGGTCGCTACGGCTTCCAGCATGACGTAGGCGCACGGATAGCCGCACACATGATATTGGTCCTGGTGACGTGCGACAGTGGAATGAAACGAGAGGGCCTCCCCGGAAGCCATGACATCCATGAGGGCCCGATCCTCGGCCTGGACGGCTTCCAGGAACGAGGACTCCATGGCCTCCGCATCGCCGAAGCGGTGTCCGATGTGAGAGAGGTCGCCACCCGCCACATAGACCGTGCCCCCCCCGAGGTCGGCCTCGGTGGCTTGCAGCCCCTCCACGAAGGAGCAAATCCCTGCATCGTCCATGGGCTTTGAGTCATGGAGGTGGTGGAAGGAGCCGACCAGAACCGGCACCATGGGCGGCGGCGCCCCGCGACCCAGCTTCTTCCAGACATAGGCCAGCATGAGGGTCTGAAACTCCACGGAATGTTCCCGCCTGTGGCTGAACTCATCCCTGTAGAGGTCGCCATCGTGGTGCTGCTGCACCCGGTCCAGGAATGCATGGTCCACCGCCACGGTGCCAAAGGGGGATGCAAAGGGCTTTCGAGTCGCGGTGAACAGCTCCGACGAGGGCTGATGGTTGGTGCCCAGGACCACAACCCGGTCCACTTTCCCGGCCCGGGCCAGGGCCATGAAGGCGTGGGCCAGCATGAAGCCGCCTCGCCGCGGATCGTAGTGGGGCGAGAACAGGGCCCGAAGCGGTGTCTCCTCCCCGGCCTTTACGCCCTCCTCGAGAGGACCCGGGCCCTTGGGGTGGGTGAAGTAGCCGTGCACCGCCTTTAGCGCCTCCTCCTCCCCGGCCGGATACGCTGAGCCGGCGAGAAAGGCCGGCCGCACGGGAGCATCCGCAAAGGCCTTCTGGACCGCCTGGAACTTCTCCTGAAAGCGCGGTGTATCCAGGAGATATGCCTCATCCAGCTTCCGCACGATCTCGGCCACTTCTTCAGCGCCCAGGATATGGCCGAACCGCGATGCAAAATCGGCCTGGAGGTCGCGAAGGGTGCTCTCTCCATCCAGCTGGGCCGTCAGGTAGTAGACCGGCACCGGTACCATGACCACGCCTTCCGCCACATCCAGGGGATCCCGGATCACGATACGGCGCTCACCCCCCTCGTCCACGGGAATCGCCTCCAGGGGCCGGAGCGCCGGAAGAGGCGCGTGGGGATCCGAATAGTCGGCATCGACGTCCATCAAGTCGTCCTTCCTGCGAGCCGTCCGGATAGCCGGATCATCGCTTCCGTGCGTGGTATGCGGCCAGCGCCGCGTCGTAGACCATGGTCACGGGCACGCCGGCCGATCCGGCGAGGCGCATGCAGTCCTCGTGCTCGGGCGCAGCCTGGACCTCCTCGTCACCGAGGAGCCCCACCTTGATTCGCACCCCACCCCAGGCCGTGTCCACCTCCACGTGCCTGCGGTCCAGTACCACCCGCTCCATCTCCTGGAACCGGACCCCGAAGGTGGACGTTTCCCTGAGGATGCAGGTGGTGAGTTTCTCCCGGTGAGGAGGAGAAGCCAGGACCGTGAGCCTGAGCCCCGGCCTTCCCTTCTTCATGGTGACCGACGTGGTGAACACGTCCAGGGCGCCAGCATCAAGGAGACGCGGTACAACGGCCCCCACGTGTTCCGGGCTCATGTCATCGAGGTTGGCCTCCAGTACCACCACACGGTCCGCGGCCGGGGGCGACACCCGGTCCATGAGGATGGCCCGCAGCGCATTGGGCAGCCCCGTGAAGTCGTGGTCTCCGGCTCCGTACCCCACGCCGAGGATCTTCCCGTCGGGGGGGGATCCGAACTTCTCGGCCAGGGACGTCATCAGGGCCGCGCCCGTGGGCGTGGCCAGTTCCGCCTCCTGGTCGCACCAGTGTACGGGAATCCCCTTCAGGAGTTCCAGAGTGGCGGGCGCCGGCGTGGGAAGCCAGCCGTGGGCCGTGTCCACCCGGGTCCTGCCCACGGTCACGGGGGAAGCATACACGGCCTCGATCCCGAGATCGTGGAGGGCGAGGCAGGCGCCCACGATATCCACGATGGCGTCCACGGCCCCCACCTCGTGGAACCGCACGGTATCGGGCGTGGCGTCGTGGATGCGCGCCTCGGCGCCGGCCAGGCGCCGGAACACGGCCTCGGCCCGGGCCTTCACCGCGCCGGGCAGGTCCGCGGCCTGGACGAGACGGACCACATCGACCAGGTGCCGGTGATCCCGGGCCTCCGTCCCGGTCTCGTCCACCACGACATCCACGTGGGTGCAGGCGATGGGCCCCTTCATGACCCGGCTCCTCTCGACGCGGAATCCGCGGACCGGAAGGGTGAGGAGGGCCCGGCGCCAGGCCTCGAAATCCACACCCAGGTCCAGGAGTGCCCCGAGGACCATGTCGCCCGCCACCCCGGAGAAGCAGTCGAAGTAGAGAACCTTCATGCCATCCTCCTCGCCTCCACAACCGTGCCCGGCCCGGCCGCCAAACGCTCCCGGGCATTGCCCTCCCGGATGGAAATTTCCACCCGACCCAGACTGCCCACGAGGGCAATGACCTCTGCCGGTCCCACCTCCCCGTAGGCGCGGCGAACGGGCCCCACGTCGCGGCCGTCCACGAAGATACGCCACCCAGTTCCCTCGAGCCGGTCCGCCTCCAGGCTGGAGATGAGGTTTCCGAATCCGTCGGAGGCCAGGACTTCCCCGATCCAGATCTCCCCCTCTTTTCGCACTCTGGGCAGGGCCAGAGCCACGGGATCGGTGATGGGTTCTCCGATGTCCGTCAGACACGCACCCGCAAGGAGCCGGACCGCGGCCGGGGCCATGATGTCCCGGCCGTGAAAGGTCTCGCCCAGGGCCTGGGTGCGCACCGCATCCACGGCCACGGCCACGATCTCGGGAGTCTCGCCACCGGCATGGGCTTGCAGGGCAGGATAGAGCAATCCGTTGTCGGGCCCCACGAACAACCAGGGGCCCGACCGGGCGGCCAGGATGCGCCGTCCAGTGCCCACCCCCGGATCCACCACGGCCAGGAACAGGGCCCCGACAGGAAAGAACCGGGCCTGAAACGCGAGCTGGAGCGCCCCCCACCGGATGTCCCCCGGCGGCAGGCCGTGGGCCAGGTCCACGATACGTGCGTCGGGCAGACCCGAGAGCAGCACGCCCTTCACCACACCCACGTAGGGATCTCCGAGGGGGAAATCGGTGAGCAGGACACAGAATCGGCGCGGGGGGTCTTCGCGCATGTCCCGGTCCTCCTGTGAATCCGAATTCCGGTAATCACCGGAACCTCTGTTGCGAAAAACCAGACAATTCAGGCCCGTCAGGCTCGCGTTGCCCTTACGCTCCCAGGATCTTCACCCGGATCGTGCGCTGCCGGGCCGGGGGATCGAAGTCGAGGAAGATGATCTGCTGCCAGGTCCCCAGTTCCAGGACGCTCCCCTCGAAGGGCACGGTGAGGGACGGCCCCACCAGCGAGGCCCGGACGTGGCTGTGGCCGTTGCCGTCGTGCCACCGCTGGTCGTGGTGGTAGGGAGGGCCTTCGGGAATGATGCGGTCGAAGAGTTCCTCGAGGTCCTTCACCAGGCCCGGCTCGTACTCCACGGTGGTCAGCGCGCCGGTGGCGCCGGGAACGAACACCGTGGCGATCCCGCTCGAGAGACCGCTCGCCTCCACGCTGGCCTGGACCCGGCCGGTGATGTCGTGGATGTCGTACCCGGATCGTGTCTGGAGCCGGATCGTGTCCGACACCACCGACATCACACCGGATCTCCGAGACGGGTCATGATCTTCTTCATGGCACCCTCGAACTGATCGGGATCGTCGGCCTCCAGGTTAAGGCGCAGCAGCGGCTCGGTGTTGCTGGCCCGGACGTTGCACCACCACCCGGGATAGTGGATGGAAATGCCGTCCTTGTAGTCGATGTCCGCGTCGGAGAAGACGCCGGCCAGCTCCTGGATCTTGGCCTCGGTGCTCTCCACGCGGAAGTTGATCTCCCCGCTGCGCATCGTGGTGGCCAGGGGCCCGACGAGATCGCTCAACGTCTTGCCGCGTTCGCTCAGCACCTTGAGCACCATGAGCATGGCGATGACGCCTGAATCGGAGTGGTAGTTGTCGGCAAAGTAGAAGTGTCCGGAGAGCTCGCCGCCGAACTTGCCCTTTTCCCGGCGCATCGTGGCCTTGATGAAGGAGTGGCCCACCCGCTCCCGGACGGCCCGGCCCCCCGCCTTCTCGATGGTGTCGGCCACCACGCGGCTGGACCGCAGGTCGTAGACCACGGCGGCGCCCGGGTATTTCTTCAGCACCTCCGGGGCGATGAGCGCCGTGATCATGTCCGCGCTCACGGGTTTGCCGGTCTCGTCCACGAACATGCACCGGTCCGCGTCGCCGTCAAAGGCGACGCCCAGATCTGCGCCGGTGTCCTTGACGCGGGCCATGACGTCCCTGAGGTTCTTCTCCTTCAGGGGATCGGCTTCGTGGTTGGGGAAGCTGCCGTCCAGGTCGAAGTAGAGGCGCGTGACCTCCAGAGGCAGTCGGGCCAGGAAGTCCGGCAGCATGTACCCGGCCATGCCGTTGGCGGTGTCGATGACCACCTTCAAGGGCCGCAAGTCCTGGATGTCGCCGGCAAAGGAGAGGACGTGTTCCAGGTAGTCCTTCCGGATGTCCACCTCCGTCACCTGACCCGATCCGCCTGCGGCCGGGATCGAGATGTCGTCCGGGAGGCCGTGAACGATGTTCTCTATGTCCAGGATGCCGGTCTCTCCACTCAGGGGGATGGCGTCTTCCCGGCAGATCTTGAACCCCGTGTACTTCGCCGGATTGTGGGAGGCAGTGACGATGAATCCCCCGTCCACCTTCAGACTTCCGATCCCGAAGTACGCCATGGGTGTGGAAGCCAGGCCGATGTTCAAGACGTCCGTCCCGGCCCGGACCACGCCCTCCATGGCCGCCCCGGCGATGTCCGGTCCGGAAACCCGCATGTCCCACCCGACCACCAGGGTCTTCGCCTTCAGGAAGGTGGCGATGGCATAGCCGATCTTCCGCGCCAGGGTTTCGTCGATCTGGTCCGGGTATGTGCCCCGAATATCGTATGCCTTGAACACACCAGCCATCTCGTTCCCTTCCAGCAGGCTGCCAGGTTCTTACAGTCCGGCAAATCGATGATCCGTGACCCGGAACGAGTCAAGGAATTTAACCGCCTGTAGATCCTTTCCCTCACGGGTCCCCGGGACTCCACGCGTGAAACGCCTCGAGTGCCGCTTTCACATGGTCATCGATGATGTCCTTGTGCGTGACCATTCGCATTGTCTTCGGGCTCATGGCGATGGAGCGCACGCCTCGCGACTCCAGGGCCGCCTGCAGCGCGCGAGCTCCTCCCGGAATGTCCCGCACCCCGAAGGTGAGGATGTTGGTCTCCACGTCGTCCGGATCGACGACCAGGTAGGGAATGGACTCCAGGCCCTCGGCCAGGGTCCGGGCCCGCCGGTGATCCTCGGCCAGGCGATCCACCATGGTGGCCAGGGCCACCCGGCCGGCCGCCGCCAATATGCCCGACTGGCGCATGGCGCCCCCCAGCACCTTCCGGGCGCGCCGGGCCTCGAAAATGAACGCTTCCGGCCCTGTCAGCACGGACCCCGCCGGTGCGGAGAGCCCCTTCGAGAGGCAGAAGGAGAGGCTGTCAGCCATGGCGCCGTACTCCCGGAGAGAGACCCCGGTGGCCACCGAGGCGTTGAAGATGCGGGCACCGTCCAGATGGACGAGGAGGCCCATCTCCCCGGCGAGATGCTTCACCTCCTGGATGAATTCACGGGGTAGGATCGCACCGCCGGAGAGGTTGTGGGTGTTCTCCACTGCGATGAGGCGGAGCCGGGGCTGGTGCTCGTCGCCGTGACGGATGGTATCCAGGACCTCGTGGATGGCCTCCATGGGCATGCGGCCCCGGTGGCCCGGGATCGGTCTCGGCTGGGCGCCGGAGAGGCGGGCGACGCCGCCGCCCTCGAAGTTGAACATGTGGCATTTCGCTTCGCACAACACCTCGTCCCCCGGCCTCAGCCAGGCCATCATGGCGGACTGGTTGGCCATGGTGCCGGAGGGTACGAATACGGCCGCCTCCATGCCGAACCGGTCGGCCGCTTCGGCCTCGAGGGCCTTCACCGTGGGATCGTCTCCAAAGACGTCGTCCCCCAGTTCGGCCCCGGCCATGGCCTCGTACATCTCCGGCGTGGGCCGGGTCACGGTGTCGCTACGAAAATCAGCCTGGATTTCAGGGTGCATGGCGCTCGCTCCTGGAATCGGGAAAGACGAACGGGATCCCGGTGAGGGGATCGGGTACGAGGCGGAGCGGGATCCCGAACGCCGCCTCCATGATTTCCGGGGTGATCACGGCTTCCGGTGGACCGTCGGCCACCACGGCCCCGTCCTGGAGAAGGACCAGACGCTCGGCGCGGCGAGAAATCATGTTCACGTCGTGAGAGACGAACACCACGGTTCGCCCTCCTTGCATGCGCGTCTGGTCGATGAGGTCCAGGAACCGGGCCTGGTGGTTCAGGTCCAGGTGGCTGGTGGGTTCGTCCAGGAGCAGGATCTCCGGCTCCTGGGCCAGGGCCCGGGCCAGGAGGACCCGCTGGCGTTCTCCGCCCGATAGTTCGTGGACGTAGCGGTCCGAGAAGGTCTCGGTGTCGGTACTCTCCATGGCGATACGGGCCCGTTCGAGGTCCGCTTCGGTCTCGAAGGCGAACGACCCCCGGTGGGGATACCGCCCCATCAGAACCGCCTCCCGGGCCCGGAACGGGAACGCCGCCGTGGTCTCCTGGGGCACGAAGGCGAGGGTCCGGGCCGCAGTGCGGCGGGGCAGGTGGGCCAGGTCTCGATCTCCGAGCAGGACTCGCCCCTCCGACGGGGAGAGGATGCCGCAGAGCAACCGGATGAGGGTGGTCTTGCCCGCGCCGTTGGGGCCGATGAGCCCCACGAATTCGCCGGCCCGGATGGTAAGAGACAGGCCTCTGAACACGCATCGGTCGCCGTAGTGAAAGGCGACGTTCTCCATCCCCAGGGCTGCAGGCCTGGCCTCCTTGCTGGATTGCATGGTGGACCTCATTCGAAAAAGGCCTGTTTGAAGCGACGGCGCAGAAGCACCAGAAAAAACGGCCCTCCCATCAGCGCGGTGAGAATCCCCACGGGCATCCGCTCCGGATCGCGGATCCAGTGGGCCGCGCCCTCGGCCAGCACCAGGAAGAGACCGCCTCCCAGTACGGCGGCCGGCACAAGCAGCCGGAGATCGGCCCCCATCAGGAGCCGCAGGATGTGGGGCACGATGAGTCCGACGAATCCGATGGGGCCAGTGAAGCTGACCGCGGCGGCCGTGAGCACGGCTGCGGTCAAGAAGAGCACCATCCGGGTGCGCTCCACGTCCACCCCCAGGGCCGAGGCCTCTTCCTCCGGCAGGCTGAGGACGTTCAGCCGGCCGCCCTGGAACAGGAGAAAACCGGACACCCCAAGCGTGAGGACCGCCGCGGTCAGGAGCTCGGCCATGGACACCGGTTCGGCGATGCCTCCCATCAACCACCGGACTATGCGCAGGGTCTGGTGCTGCTTGGCCTGGTAGGTGAGAAAGAGGATGACGGCGGAGAGGGAGGCATTCACCACCACCCCGGCCAGAAGCAGGGTCCCTGGAGCGGTGCGGCCACCCCGTCGAGCCAGAGCGAACACCAGAAAGATGGCCCCCAGGCACCCGGCCAGGGCGAACAGGGGCAGCGTGGAAATCACTCCGAGGATCTGGAATTCCAGCCCCAAGTACATGGCCACCACTGCGCCCAGGCTGCCGCCGGCGCTGATGCCCAGGATGTACGGCGAGGCCAGGGGATTGTGCACCAGGGCCTGGAACACCAGGCCGGCCAGGGCCAGGCCGCCACCCACCACGGCGGCCAGGGCGTATCCGGGCACCCGGATGTTCCAGAGGGAGTGCAAGTCGGTTTCTTTCCCGAAATCGATGCACCTCGGCACACAGAGGCACGTGAACGTGAATCCGATGACCAGCAGACCGAAGAGCAGGAGGAGGTGGCGCGCCCACCGGCCCGAGGTCAGGGGAGGCGGATGATTCATGGACGGCCTCTCGAGTGCTGGGATTCAGGATCCATGGGATAAGAGTGGTTCGGTACTCCCGGGCGGTCAAGCCGGTGGGGCTCAATGGCGTGTCCCCCCTTGACCCGGGGGCTTCGGGCCGTATCAATGGGGAAAAAATCCGGGGAGCCGGCGCTTCTCCGGCCGGCACCCCGGGAATCCCCTTCTGGAGCAAGATCATGGCCCGCCTCGTCCACGACCACCCCCTCGTCTTTCTGGACCTCGAGACCACCGGGACGTTTCCCCTCTACGACCGCATCGTGGAGATCAGCATCATCAAGTTCTCGCCGGGCGCCGAGGCTCCCGAGATCCGGACGCGCCGCATCCATCCCGGCCGACCCATACCCCCCCAGGCCACGGCCATCCACGGCATCCGCGACGAGGACGTGGCCGACAAACCCCGGTTCCCTCGCGTGGCCCGGAGTCTGGCCAGCCACCTGGAGGGGTGCGACCTTGCCGGATTCAACCTTCTCTACTTCGACCTACCCCTCCTGAGGAAGGAATTCGAACGGGCCGGCGTGGACTTTTCCCTCGAAGGGCGGCGCATCCTCGACGTACACCGCCTCTACAAGCTGCTTCAGCCCCGAAGCCTCGTCGCGGCCGTCCAGCACTATCTGGAGGAGGAGCACGTGAATGCCCATGGCGCCGAGGCCGACGCCATGGCCACCTACCGGGTCCTTGAGGGCATGCTGGAGCGCCATCCGGATCTCCCGCAGGATCTGGATGCATTGACCCGGCTGGCCGGACCCGGAGACGCGACCTGGGTGGATCCAGAGGGAAAGCTCCGAAAATCGGGTGATTGCGTCATTCTCGGTTTCGGCAAGCACCGGGGGGTGCCCCTGGAGGAGATGGCCCGGGACAATCCGGACTACCTGGCCTGGATCCTGAACGGCGATTTCACGGAGGCGGTGAAGTCCGTGGTGCGGGAATTCCTCCAGGGCCAGGACCACGAACACCAATAAATACCCGGAAATAACCGGAAAATTGGCCAGTTGTATACCCGACTATTACCGGCCCGGCCCACCTCCCGTATCGACCTCCTCCGAAGGCGAAGGCGTTGTGATGTGAACGGCTTCCAGAGGCGTGGTCGACGATTTCGTGAGCAGGGCGGCCAGGCTCACGGCACACAGCGTGACCACCAGGAACACGGCCATGAGCACTGCGTGGTGCTTGTTGGTCCGGGAGATCATACCGGCCAAGTCCTTTTGCTGGCGGTGGTTGCGCCGGTCGAACTCCTTGTAGGTTTCCTGCTGGCTCCGGGTCATGACCTCCAGGGCCTCCTGCTGGAGATTCTTCAGGTCATGGATGGCCTCCACGTTGCGGGAGGTGGCACTCTCCACCGTGGCCAGGACCTCGGTCAGCTTGCGGTTGTGCTCCTCGGCGTTCCGGAGCACGCCCTGGAGAATGGTGACCTGCTGCTTCCCCACGGCGGGCAGCTCGCGAATGGCCTCGGGCAGGTCGCTGATCTTGGTCAGCAGGGACTCCGAGGACTTGCGCTGCTCGGAGACCTCGTCCTTGATGGCCTCGAGGGCCAGGGTGCTTCGCTCCGCTGCCTTGGGATACACACCCAGGAACTCCTGGAGGGGTTCCATGGCCTGGCGAAGATCCACGCGCTCCTGGCTGTGGGTATCCAGCTGCTCACCGACGCTCTTCATGAGCTGGGACAGGTCGGCGAGACCCTCCGAGATCTTGACAGCCGTCTCTTCCTTCTTGGAGATCTTACGGACGATGGTGGGAATACCGTCCCGGGCGAGGGGTTTCTTGCCAGGGGACGCGGTTTTAGCGGTCCCGGTGTCCTTGCGGCCGTCCTTCCCCTTTCCCTGCTCTTTTTTCTGGAAGAATCGGCTCAGGAATCCACTGGATTTGGTCTGCTCCGGGATGCTCCCGGAAACGCCTCCACCACCCTTGTTCACTTCCGCTTGCGACATGGACTCAACTCCTCAATTCTCCGGCCGCGTTTCGCCTTGACCGGTGGCCCGGTGGTAAAATGCGGCAGGGATGCCACTGCCTGCGGATGCCCCTCCCGCAGAGATGAAACGACCTGGTTACCGCCCGGATCCACGATCCACGCGCAATGCGTGAAACCGTGATTTGCAGAAACCGCCCAGAAGTATGGTGAACGTATTCCCAGAGGACCTGGATCTTATCCGGTCCCAATGGCCATCGCAACAAGATTTTGGATACCCGACACGGGTTGTGCGTTCAGGAGGTTTCTTCGGCCTCGGCCGACGCGGCTGCGAGCCCCTGAAATGGGGAATGAAATAGAGAAACGCCTTGACAGGACGCCGAATCAATCGATATGGATTAGGTCCGAAGCCCGGGACCGACCTTCCCCGGAATTCGGCTGATAATCCGAGTGAATTCAATCAATTGAAACAAGGGGGATTAGCTCAGCTGGCTAGAGCGCAACACTGGCAGTGTTGAGGTCATGGGTTCGACTCCCATATCCTCCACCAAGAACCACGAAACCCGGCTTCACGAGAACCTGGAGCCGGGTTTCTTTTGTTCCTGGCCGCCGTGAACTCCGCCGGGAGGGCGCCTCCCGTTGAGGACCTTTTTTTACCTGTTTTCGGGGCCGGGAGAATATTCCCGGATTGACTCGATACTCCCTCTGACTTTAAATACGTCCCGGCTGTAACATACGTATCGACCTCGGGTCTGGAGATTCCCGTTCGGGTTCGTGCCGGTGACGATCCTGGATCTCTTTCTATCCTGGAGGTGTCCCTTGCTGGGTCCCGGTAACCGAATCAAGATACCGGGGGTGATTCCCCCGGCCCTCGGCCTGGCTCTTGCCGTGGTCCTTGGCGTCTCGATCCTCTGTGCGCCCGGAACGATGGCCCAGGCGGATTCCCCCGAGGAGGCCCCCCCGCCCTACAAGACACCCTACCTGATCCCCCTCGAGGAGGAGATCGACGACTGGAATTTCACCACCTTCAAGCGGCGGGTGGACCAGGCCCTGGAGGCGGGCGCCGACCTGATCGTCGTTCCTCTCGACACGCCGGGCGGCGAGCTCCATGCGGCCTTCAACTTCGGGAAATACATCTTCAACAAGGTGAGGCCCCGGGCCCGGGTGGCCTTTTACATCACCAACCATGCCCTGAGTGCCGGAGCCCTCATCGCCCTGTCCGGGCACGAAATCGTCATGGGGCCGGGCGGCACCATCGGGGACTGCCAGCCCATCTTCCTCAGCACCGAGGGCATCAAGGAAGGTCCGGAAAAGATCCAGTCTCCGCTCCGGGCGACGTTCAGGAAATACGCCCGGGCCAACGACTACCCCGAGGCCCTGGCGGAGAGCATGGTTACCAAGGAGCTGGAGATCCTGCAGGTCATACAGAAGGACGACAAGACGGTCTATGTGCGGGCCGACAAATACGAAAGCTGGACCGAGGAACAAAAGAAGAACGTGAAGTCCAAGGAGGTCGTGGTCAAGGAGGGGGAACTGCTCACCATGACCACCCGGGAAGCGGTGGAATTCGGGTTCGCCCGGGCCGAGGTTCACTCCTTGAAGGAACTGGGCCTTCTGTTCGGCCTCGAGGACTTCGATCGCAAGGTCAAACGGCTGGAACCCTCGTGGTCCGAGGACATGGTCAAGGCGGTGCAGGCCTGGAACATCCTCTTCGTTCTCATCGGCCTGCTCTGTCTCTACCTCGAGTTCAAGACCCCGGGCTTCGGCTTTTTCGGTATCGCCGGCATCGTGGCCTTCGCCGTCTACTTCTTCTTCGGCTACCTCACCGGCCTGAGCAATTACTGGGAGATCGCCCTCTGCCTGGTCGGGGTGATCCTCATCGGCCTGGAGATCTTCGTGGTGCCCGGGACCGGCTTCACGGGGATACTGGGCATCGTGTGCGTTCTCGTGGGGCTCTTCGCGGGCGGACTGCCCAACGAATTCATCATCCCCCGGTTTCCGTACCAGCAGGTTATTTTCCAGGAAATGCTCATCAAGTTTTCCATTGCGCTGGGCACCGTCCTGGTGCTGGCCTACGCCATCAGCAAGTACCTTCCGGACATTCCCGTCTTCAACAAGCTGATCCTGACGGCCGCCTCCGGCCCACCCCACTCCGAAGCGGTTCCGGGCCGCCTGGCCGCAGAACAGACGGTCACCCTCGACAGCCTGGGCACGGCCCTCACCGCACTGCGCCCCACGGGTACGGCCCGGTTCGGACCCACCCGGGTGGATGTGGTGACCCAGGGGGAGTTCCTGGAAAAGAATACGCCTCTTCGGGTGATTCAGACCAGCGGATATCGAATCGTCGTGGTGGAGGACACCACGGAGAATACTACCAATAATACTGGCGAGGATTCCGCATGATCTACCTGGCCGTCGCCCTGTTCGTCCTGGGCCTGGTCCTGGCCCTGGTGGAGGTTCTCATCCCCTCCTTCGGTCTCTTCACCCTGATGTGCTGCGGCTGTATCGTGGGAAGCGTGGCCATCGCCTTCGGGGTGGGGAACACGGCCGGCATCGCATTCATCGTGGCGTCGTTCATCGGCGTGCCCGTCACGGTCCTCCTGGGATTCAAGCTGCTGCGCACCTCCCGGTTCGGAAACCGGATTCTCCTGGCCGCGACCGATACCCGGAAGACGGTGGATTCCATCTACGAAGACAATACGAGTCTCATCGGCCGCCAGGGCATCGCCGTCTCCTCGCTGCGCCCCTCGGGCACGATCGATATTGACGGGGAGCGTGTTCCCGTCGTGACCGAAGGCGACAGAGTGGCAAAGGGCAGGACCGTGGAGGTCATCGCCGTGGAGGGCAACCGTATCGTGGTAAGGCCCACGGAACCCGCCCAGAACGAAGAAGATGACGAGGAAGATTGAGAGCAAGGTTGACCCAGGTGTACCGATCCCATTGAATATACGGGGTATTTCATCTTCGAGATGCCCGCTTGTCCCAGCAGAGTCACGATTTCAGTTCATATAATCCGGAGTCTGAAACATGTTCTTGAATCCGGCCCTCTCCCCCTTGTTCCTGGTTGATGACGGTCTCAACCTGACGTACATCCTCCTCGGCGTCGTCGCCCTGGTCGTCATCATCATCGGCATCTTCCTGGTGAAGTACTTCAATCTGTGGCTCCAGGCTCTCTTTGCCAGGGCGGAGATCTCCATCTTGCAGCTCATCGGCATGAGTCTCCGGAAGGTCAACGCCGCCGTCATCGTCCGGTCCAAGATCATGGCGGTCCAGGCCAGCCTCCAGGTGACCACCCAGGAGCTGGAGGGCCACTACCTGGCGGGCGGCAACGTTCCCAACGTGGTTCGCGCCATGATCGCGGCCGACCGCGCTCGTCTTCCCCTGGACTTCAAGACGGCCCGTGCCATCGACCTGGCGGGCCGTGACGTTCTGGAGGCCGTGCAGCACAGCGTGTTGCCCGAGGTCATCGACTGCCCCAAGGCCGAGAGCGTCAAGCCGGCCATTGCGGCCGTGGCCAAGGACGGCATCCAGCTCATGGCCAAGGCCCGGGTCACGGTGCGCACCAACATCGAGCGCCTGGTGGGCGGGGCTACCGAGGAGACCATCATCGCCCGGGTGGGCGAGGGCATCGTTTCCACCATCGGCAGCGCCGAGACCCACAAGAGCGTGCTGGAGAACCCGGATCAGATCTCCAAGATGGTGCTCTCCAAGGGCCTCGACGCCGGCACCGCCTTCGAGATCCTGAGCATCGATATCGCGGACGTGGACATCGGAGAGAACATCGGCGCCAAGCTCCAGGCCGAACAGGCCGAGGCGGACAAGCGCATCGCCCAGGCCAAGGCCGAGGAGCGCCGCGCCATGGCCGTGGCCCGGGAAACCGAGATGGCCGCCCTGGTGGCCGAGAACCAGGCCAAGGTGGTGCTGGCCGAGGCCGAGGTGCCCAAGGCCATGGCCGAGGCCTTCCGATCCGGGAACCTGGGCATCATGGACTACTACCGCATGAAGAACATCGTCGCCGATACGGAGATGCGGGAGAAGATCGTGGGTGATGATCCCGAAGACACCCAGGGGCCCTGAACAGGAGGCCACGATGCAAAGCCGTGAGATCCCATCCGGGCTAGCAGGGAATTCGCCATGGGCGTGAGTGATCTTCTGATGTTCGCAGCCGGTTCATCCTGGCTCGAACATCTCGACCGTCTCTTTCCCATCATCCTGGTGGTGGCCATAGGCCTCCTGACCCTGCTGAAGCGGTTCTTCGAAAAGGCCTTCAAGGGGGAGACCCGCCCTCCCCCCTCCCGCAGAAGGAGCTCGCGTCCGAGAACGGGCCCGGGGAAGGGGCCGGGCAAGGACATGCAGAAGGAGATAGTCAAGACGGCTCCAGAACCCCCGGAACCTTCCGTGTTCGAGGAGATGAAGAAGTACTTCGAACTCATCGAGGGGAAGCCTCAACCCAAGGCGCCGGAGATCCCGGCCTGGGAGGCAAAGCCGAGCCCCCTGCCTCCTGTCCTGGCGCCCCCACCGCCCGAGGTCCCGGTGGGAATCCCGGTGATGATCACTGACCCCTCCGACCTGGTGGCGGATCTGGACGACGACATCCAGGTCACGCCCGAGGAACTGGGCCAGGGGGTAATCCCGGAATCGAGGCGGCTCAGAGATGCCATGACCGTCACCACGAGGGAGTTGAGGAGGGGCTCGGGCCCGTCCAGCTCCCGGAAACGGAAGCTGGATCGGGTTCAACTCGGCCGCGGAAATAATCGGCTCCGCGAAGCCTTTCTATGGCACGAGATCCTGGGGAACCCGCTGCACAAACGCCGGCGCTGATCCTGTCTTCTTCCTCCTTTATCTCTTTTGGGGAATCGAACGCCATCGCTCTGGCCAGGTGCTTCCCCTCCGCATATCAGAGTGATATTTCTGAATCCTCATCCCGTTCTCCCCCTTGGAGTTATCCCCTCTTCGGGCCTAGTACTCGCCCGAAATTCCAGGGGGCGGTCTCGGCAAGTACAAAACCTGCAAGGAGATGGGAACAAAAACTCAACACGGGACCATCCATACAAGTAGGTACTATCAGGCGCCCAATCCCACTTCAGTTCGCAAGATGGGACGGACGGATCAGCACTGGTACCGGGGTTTACCAGCCCAGGGGGTAACCGCAGGATGAACTCACGATCCGAGAACGACGAGGCCAGACGAGATCCCGGATTTGATCCCGGAGATTCTTCCAAGACGATCTCCAAGACAATTTCTCAGTCTGCCTCCGCTTCCGCTCCGGAAGTCTGCAACCTCTCGGACGCGATGGTCGGTACCCGTTTCAAAACCTTCGAAATCCTGGAAGTGGCGGGCCGCGGCGGCATGGGCATGGTGTTCAAGGCCCGCGACGTGGAAAACGATCTCCTCGTCGCCTTGAAGATCGTCTCGGCCATGACCCAGGAAGACCGGGAACCCATTCGCCGCTTCCTGAGCGAGGCCCGGGTCCTTGCCCGGCTGCACCACCCCAACATTCCCCGCATCCGCGCCATGGGGCGGATGGGTCACATGTATTACCTGGCCACGGACTACATCGAGGGCACCACCCTGGGGGACCTCATCGATTCGCGGGGCGGCCTCACCCCCCGGCGGGCTCTGGAAATTTCCCGGGAAATCAGTGATGCCCTCCGGGTGGCGCACAACCACGGTATCCTCCATCGCGACATCAAAAGCGACAACATCATGATCGACGAGGAGGGACGCGTGAAGGTGCTGGACTTCGGCATCGCCAAGGACCTGAATGCCCGGCGCGGCATCACCCAGGGCGAGGTCTATCTGGGCACCCCGGAATACTGTTCCCCCGAACAGCTCTGCTCCCGCGTCATGGACGCCCGGACGGACATCTACTCCCTCGGCGTGGTACTGCACGAAATGTTGACGGGTCAGATGCCCTTCAAGGGCGTCTCCACGGTGGAGCTCTACCACAGCAAGCGGAAGAACCGTCGTCCGCCCCTGTCCCGGCTCACACCCGGCGCGCCTCGTGTCCTCGTCAAGTTGATGAAGGGATTTCTGGCCTCGAAGCCCGACCGGCGCTACACCGCCATGGAGGACGTCATCCAGGCCATTGACGAGGTGATCCCCAAGCTGGGCGCGTACGGCTGGGGGCGGCCGAGCGTCAGGCGCTTCGCGCAGAGAAAGTCCGGTTCCAAGCAACCCAACCGGATGGCCGAGTACATCTATTCCCTGTTCTTCTGATCCACCCGCACTGATTACCTGCTCTGTCCACCGGCACTGTCCATCCGTCCGTTCAGGCACGTCCTCACTCCCCTATCCACCTGTGGAAGAACCGGTTAAAATTACAGGTAATGGTTTGTGTTTTCTGCCCATTCGATCCGACGCCTGCGGATTCCACGATGCCCAGAGGCTCTCCGAGATCCCACCCCGAACGCATCCTCTGGATGCTGCTCCTGGCCACGGCCCTGCCTGTGGCGGTGGTTCTGGGCCTGGCTATCCACGCCGTCCTCAAGGAGGTGGAGTCCGAGATCGAGAGAGAACGAAACCACCTGAAGTTCCTGGCCGCCCTCCGTGCCCGGGAGCTGGATTCCCTGCCGGCCCTGGTGAACGAAGTCCTCGACGAGGTAAAACCGGTGCAGCACCTCGCCATGGCGCCCCCCCCGCCCCTGCCCGGAGACAGGCCCCTTCTCCGCTGGTTCTTCGTGCTCAACGCCGATGCCCTGCCCGTGCTGCCGCGCCTCCCCTATCTTCCGACGCCTGCGGGTGAAGCGTCGGCGACCCCGTTCCTCCTCCAGCTCAGCTCTCCGGAGGCTTTCACGCCTCCGGAAGAGAGCAGCACCCCTCCAGCAGAGTCCCCGCAACTCTACCTCTGGTTCGAGGACTACCAGAAGGCGGAAGATCTGGCGAACAGAGGAAAAAAGCGCCAGGCCCTGGAACGTTTTCAGGGTCTTGCCGCCGAGACCGGCTCCTGTTTCTTCAGCCACTGGGTCAAGTTCCGCTGGGCCCAGCTGGCGGAAACCCTGGCCCCCCCCCCGACCGACGACATCGAGACCTGCTACACCGAGATCACGCAAGGCACGTTTCGCGAACTCGTTCCGGATCACCCCCTGCGGTTGAACGCCGCGTTCTGTCTGGCGAGAACGCGCTGGAAGGCGACGGGGACCTTTGATCCCCTGTTCGACTTTCTCAAGGCCCTCTATTCCGACACCACCGGCAACGAGTGCAGCCGCAAGGGGTACGAGTCCGTCATCGAGGAAGTGGAAGCCCTGCTGGCAAAGCCGGAGGCCCCGGACCTGCCGGAAGAGATCCGGCGACTCCGGGCCGAAGTGACGGAGAAGATCCACCTGGTCGAACGGGTTCTGCCCGGCCTCGTGAAACCGGGAAAGGAACCCACTTTCACCCGGTGTACGCTTCCCGGGGGAAAAACGGCGATCCTCGTCCATCGCAAGGCTCCCTCCGGGCACCTGGACCCGGAATACACGGAAGGGGGCATCCTGGACCTGACCTCCCCCCGGGCGCCCCTGGCCCGTGAGACCACACCTTCCACTCCGGGCAGCGTCGCCTTTTCCGTGGTCGGTCCGGACGGGACCGTGCTCTCGGGCAGGCGCCCTCCGGGGGGGAATCTGCTCCTCGAGGAGGTGGCTTGCGGTCCGGGAAACCTCTTTTGCATCCGGGCCTTTCACCCGGATCCGAACACGTTCCAGACCGGTCTGAACCGGTATCGATTCTGGCTCCTCGCCTTCATCTCCCTGGCGGCTCTGGCCGCCGTTGCCGGCGGCTACCTCGCCTACCGCAGCCTCGGCCGCGAGCTGGAGCTGACTCGTCTCAAGGCCGAATTCATCGCCGGTGTCAGCCACGAACTCAGGACGCCTCTCACCACGATCCAGATGTTCGGGGAGACGCTCCAGCTGGGCCGGGTCAAGGACGAGGCCCAGACCGAGCGTTACTACGACGCCATCAGCGAGGAGGCCGCGAGGCTCCAGCGCCTCATCGACGATCTCCTCGACTTCGGCCGCATGGAGGCCGGTCGGGCCGTGCTGTCCACCTCCAGGGAGAATCCCCGGACCGTCGCGGAATCCGCTCTCCTTGCATTTGCCCGCACCCCTGAGGGGAGGCGTCGTGAAGTGGTGTTCGAACCCCAATGTCCCCCGCAGACCGAGGTCTTGCTGGACAGCGGTGCCGTGGAACGAGCCCTCCTCAACCTGCTGACCAATGCCGCCAAGTACTCGGAGCCCGATACACCCATCCGGCTCACGCTCCAGGTGGAAGGTTCGAGCGTGGTCTACCGGGTGGAGGACCGGGGCAAGGGCATTCCCAGGCGCTATCAACGAAGGATCTTCGACAAGTTCTTCCGCATCCCGGACGTGAAGACGCGTGAGGTGGGCGGTACGGGCCTCGGCCTCGCCCTGGTCCACCAGATCGCCCTCGCCCACGGGGGTTCGGTTTCGGTGGAGAGCATGCCGGGCCGGGGGAGCCGTTTCACGCTCCTGTTGCCTGAAATATCGGATGCGTGAATGGGCCCCTGGCCATTCCGGGTTGTTGTCCTCTTTTTTTTTTGTACCCTATGGGTTCGGGGAGGCTCGTGTGCGAGCCCCCGAGCCTTCGAGGCTCCGGTGTGGCCGGTCCACTATGAATCCTGGAGAAACGGCCTGGTACCCATGGCAAAAATCCTGGTCATCGAAGACGAGCCTTCCATCCTCATGGGCGTCAAGGACAACCTTGAATTCGAGGGCCACGAGGTGTTCACGGCCGAGGAGGGCGAAACCGGCCTGATCCTGGCACGGGACCAGAAGCCCGACCTCGTCATCCTGGACATCATGCTCCCCGCTACCAATGGTTTCCAGGTCTGCAAAGCTCTGAGAAGCGAGGGATTCCCGGGCGGCATCATCATGCTGACGGCCCGAAAGGAAGAGGTGGACAAGGTGCGGGGCCTCAACGTCGGGGCCGACGACTACATCACCAAACCCTTCAGCGTCGTGGAATTCATCGCCCGGGTGAACGCCGTTTTGCGTCGTGGAGCCCGGTCCTCGGAGCCCATGGCTCGATACCGCTTCGGAGACATCGAGCTGGACTTCCTCAATTACCAGGCCACCCGGGGTAGCGAGGCCCTGACCCTGACCCCCAGGGAATTCAAGATCCTGAAGCTCTTCGTGGAAAATCGCGGCCGGGTGATCTCCCGGAACGAACTCCTCGACAAGATCTGGGGCTACACCATCTTTCCCACCACGCGCACCGTGGACAATCACATCGTCCGGATCCGGAAACAGATCGAGCCCAGCCCGTCCTCGCCTCAATACATCATCAGCGTCCGTGGTGTGGGGTACAAGTTCACCGGATGATCCCGGCCCGCCGGCCCCAGGACCGCCCCTCGGGATCTCCCTCGATGAGGAGGTCCGCTCCGACCTTCCGCGTCCGCATCCCCAGGAGATTTTCGGCCCGCGCCATGCGCTTCGGGCCCACCCCGCCCACCGGGCCGAGAGCCCCGGCGCCGCCGATGATCCGCGGCGCCACATAGGCCTGAACGCGATCCACGGCCCCGGCCTTCACCAGGGCAGCGTGGATGTCGGCGCCCCCTTCCACCATGAGCCGGTGCACCCCGTTACGGCGAAGCGCCCGCAAGGCCCTGCCGATGGTGGCCGCTGAGGTCAGGGGAAGGAGGCGAATCCCGGCCCGCTCGAGAGGACGGGCCAGGTGGGGATCCGGGTCGGGCCCGGTGAGGATCCAGGTGGGCACCTCCCGGGCCGTCCGGACCACACGGGCCCGAGGCGGGGTTCGCAGCCTGCGGTCCAGGACCACCCGGATGGGCGGGCGGCCCCGCGTGAGCCGGGGCGTCAGGTCCGGATCATCCTGGAGCAGTGTGCCGGAGCCGATGAGGACGGCATCCGCCCGGGCCCGTTCTCGATGGACACGGGTCCGGGCCTGCGTGGAGGTGATGTAGCGGGAATCCCCCCCCCGGGCCGCGATCCGGCCGTCCAGGGTCATGGCCCATTTGACCACCACGAAGGGCCGATGCTCCTCGAGGTAGTCCCGGAAAGGAGAGACGAGGCGTCGGGAGGCTGCATGGTCAACACGAGTGGCGCTCACACCGGCCGCCTTGAGTTTCCGGAGCCCCCCCCGGGCCTCGGGATTCGGATCCAGGGTTCCCACGACCACCCGACGGACACCGCTTTCGAGGATGCGCCTGACACAGGGGGGCGTCTTCCCCTGGTGGCAACACGGCTCCAGGGTCACGTAGAGGGTTGCGCCCCGGGCGTCCGCGCCGGCTCTTACCAGGGCCGAGGCCTCGGCATGGGGGCCGCTGTAGTCCAGGTGAGCGGCCTCGGCCACTACCCGCCTCCCCTTCACCACCACGGCGCCCACGTACGGATTGGGCTCCACCCGTCCCCACCCCCGGGCCGCCAGAACCGCGGCCCGATCCAACCGGCTACGATCCATGGGGATTTGCATCCGTCCCCTCCTGCCCGGTTCCGGGCCGGAAGCATAAAGGGGACCCGCCCGGCTTCCGGACGGATCCCCTTCCGGTTCGTTCACGTCAGAGGCGGTATCGCCTTCGGTATTGCTTTACCGCCGGACAACGCGGGTGCGCTGCTTCAGCACCTTCCACCGCATTCCCAGGAAGTCGATGGGGTCCTCCCAGGGAAAATACTCGTCTCCCAGCTGCCGGTATTTGAAATCGAGGGCCCGCACCTCCACGTAGGATACGCCCTTGATCCGGACCACCACATCCTCGATGCCCTGGATCCGGAAGGTGATGAAGTCCATGTTGGGATCCATGGACTTGAAGATCGCCACCCCGTTCCAGGACGCACCCGGCTTGATGGTGCCTTGCATATCTTTCATACCGCGCACGTTGCGGCCCAGAATCCGCTTCACCTTCTTCATGGCATCGGGGTAGTAGCCGCAGGTGTAGGTCTTCCGGGTATCGGTGAGCGCCTGGACCGTGATCAGGACCTTCTGCTCCTTGTCCGAGGTGTTCTTGACGGTGAACGGAAAATACCAGTAGTTCTTCCCGTGGTTCAGCACGTCGAAGACGGCCACGACGCCGGGCGTTCCGGCCTTCACATTCAGCTGCCAGCGAGGTTGAGCATCGACAGTGGACAGGGTCGCCGAGGCAAACACGATGGCAATCAAGGCTGGCAATGCAGCGATCAGGATTCGCTGATTCATGGGTTTCCTCTCGTCGAGTCAAACGGGTCAGAAGCAGTCGCTTTCATTCTCCGGCCAGAATAAACATCCAGGAGCAAGGGTCCTGGAAATGATTCTATGATCAGGGATCTTTGTTGAGCTTTTGCAGGGCCTCCAGCGGGGAGTTGGGACCCACCTCGAAGTTGGCCTCGTCCCCTTCCGGGAGCTCCGTGACGTCGATGTCCGAGACGTGCTGGTCCAGGTAGAGGATGTTGATCTTGTCCCGGTGGATCATGATGTTGCCGTCCGGCCCTCCGGCATCGCAGGCGATGACCTCCATGCCGGCGTTCTTGCGCCGGAGGAAGAACTCCTTGGTGTTGCGGCCGGCGTAGCTGATCACCATGGGGTCCAGGTTGTCCAGGTCGCCGTACGCCTCCACCACACCCTGCTCGCCGGCCCCCTGCATGGCCACGTCGTCGCCCGGGCAGATGTACATGTTCCGGATGGTGTCCTCGGTGAAATCGACCACTTTCTTCTTCAGCGGAGCCAGCAGGAACTGGATGCCGGATCGGGTGCCAGGGTAGCGCTTGAACCGGTGGTAGTAGAGCTCCATGGCCCCCCCGATGCTCTTCAGGTTCGACTTGCACACCACGACGTTCTTGGTGTTCTGAACGCTGGTGTAAATGGGCACGGCAATGCCGATGATGGCTGCGATGATGGTGAGGACCACCAGGATCTCGATGAGGGTGAATCCCGCCGATCTTCTACTATGGGACACTGAGGTCATGAGGGCGAACTTTCAGGATGGATGCGTTACTTGCTCGTGCACTGGGCCAGAGAACTCCGAGGCCGCACCCCGGTCCGGGGACCTGTGCGCCCGGTTCCGACCATTTCTTTCTGTTTTCTCCCAGGTGCCTACGGGATGGAACCCGCAGCAAACCATGCAAAGTCACCGGTTTGAAGCACGGACCGTGAATTATACTCCTGAGCCGGGGTGCGTCCAGGGGGGATCCGCCTCATTTTCGTGGCGGTATTCCCGGAATCCTGCTACAGGCCGGCCACTCTCCTGAGCGCCTCCACCCTGTCGGTGCGTTCCCAGGTATAAGCCTCGCCGGATCGGCCAAAGTGTCCGAACCGGGCGGTCTCCTTGTAGATGGGTCGTTTCAGGTCCAGGTTTTGGATGATGTCCGCCGGTTTCAGGGGCATGACCTCGCGCACGATTTCCGCGATCCGGCCCTCGTCGATGCGGCCCGTGCCCTGGGTATCCACCAGGACGCTGACCGGCTCGGCCACGCCGATGGCGTACGCCAGCTGGATCATGCAACGCTCGGCCAGATCGGCCGCCACCACGTTCTTGGCCACCCACCGGGCCGCGTACGTGGCGCTCCGATCCACCTTGGAGGGGTCCTTGCCGCTGAAGGCGCCTCCACCGTGGGGGACCCATCCGCCGTAGGTATCCACGATGATCTTCCGTCCCGTGAGGCCGCAGTCCCCCTGGGGCCCGCCCACCACGAACCGGCCCGTGGGATTGACGTGGCAGGTGAAGTTGGACTCTGTGACAAGGCCGGCCGGGATGACGTTCCGGATGGCCTCGGCCACGAGCGTCTTCTTGATCTCGTCGTGGCTCACGTCCGGATCGTGCTGCGTGCTGAGGACCACGGTGGGCACCTGCACGGGTTGGAAACCCTCATAGGCCACGGTGACCTGACACTTGGCGTCCGGCCTGAGCCATTTCAATGCTCCGGATTCCCGCAGCTCCACGAGCCTGTCGATGAGGTTCCGGCTCAGCTGCATGGGCAGGGGCATGTACTCCGGGGTGTCCTTGCAGGCAAATCCGAACATCATGCCCTGGTCCCCCGCCCCCTGTTCCTCGTGCAACCCCTCACCCGCGGACACGCCCTGAGAGATGTCACCCGACTGCTTGTCGAGGTGAACCAGCACGGCACACCGGTCGCTGTCGAAACCGTATTCGGGGTCGGTGTAGCCGATTTCCCGCACCGTCTCCCGGACCACATCCGGGATGTCCACCTGCGCCCGAGAAGTGACCTCCCCGGCCACGATGGCCACGCCCGTGGTCACCAGGGTTTCACAAGCCACACGAGATCTCGCATCCCCAGCAAGAAAAGCATCCAGGACCGCATCGGAGATCTGATCCGCCACCTTGTCCGGATGGCCCATGCTCACGCACTCAGAGGTAAAGAGCCTTTTGGTCATGTGATCTGTTCCAGACTTTGATTCACGAAAAGGGAAAAGTCATGCTCGTGAGGTCAGTCCGATTCAGGAGGGTGATCCGGCAGGATTGACCCGGCATCGAGTGGAAGCACAATTTTATCTGCAAAGTGGGGTGATTCAATGGTTTTCCCTGATTGAGATGGGAATCGGGCAGCCCTTGAGGTCCCTCTAAGCGGAAGTTCTTGTATTGGTTTTGAATCAACTCCTGATCACTTCTCGCTTTATAG
>CAZAKZ010000026.1:0-47117 GCA_964485695.1 uncultured Planctomycetota bacterium
TGCCCGGTGGTGTGGGAGGGGGGAACCGTGAGGTTTCCCCCTATCCCGATTTCCCGGATTCGTTTCGGATTTTCGCCTGAATCTCCTCGAAGAAATCGGGAACTCCATCCAACCGAAAGCGTCGATTTCCAGCTTGTAATCCGTTCAATCTCTCTGGACGCGGTCTTTCCGGCCATGGTTAAATCTGGCCAAGGCCTTGCCCGGTAGCTGTTGTAGTAAATTCAAAGGGGGGAAACCCGTGCGGAAATCCAGATTCATTCTCCTTCTCGTTTCGGTCCTGTCGGTCCCCTTTCTCGCTTTCACCCCCCTGGCCCCGACCTCGCGGGTCCCGGCTGCTTCCGGGAATCCGGAGAATTCAGACCTCCTGAAGGAGGCCCGCCGCTTCCTCGAGGAAAAGTCCTACAAGAAGGCTTACGATCGATTCGCCAAAGCCCTCGACCTGGATCGATACGCCGGCCAGAAAGATGCGATCCGCCTGGATATGGGTACATGCCTGCGCGGCCTGAAGAAGTGGCAAGAGGCCGTCGGCCACTTCGAATCCCTGATCCATGACCGGGCGGAGTCCCTTACCGAGGCCCGGGCCCGCTACCGGCTAGCGGACGTCTACTTCCGGAAGCCCCACCACACTTACCGGAAGGACGGCAAGGATCTCGGACCGACGCACGTGCCAGGCGCCCAATATCGAAACACCGAGGAGGAGGATCTCTCGAGTGCCAGAAAGAACCTGGACCGGGCCAGGGCATTGTACGGCCGGTTACTCGAGAATCCCGGAAATCTGAAGCCCGGGGAGATCAAAGGCATTCCCCACGAGCGAATCGATCTGAACTACCTCTTCGCCCAGGTCCTGGAACGCCTGCAGATCCGCATCGGGGGCTGGTGGTGGGGGCGTGATCGCGGGGAGTACCAGAAACGCGTGGATCGCGTCCGTCCCCTGCACGACAAGGTGTTGAAGCTTCTGGAGGAGAACTACCTGTCGAGTGTGCTCTCCTCCAGCCCTCGGGATGCGGCCCGGGCCCTCTACCACAAGGCCATGTACCTGAGGCGCTACTCGGAAAAATGGTGGGCCCGAGATCCTGAGACCCGGAAACCCCTGCCCCTGAAAGAGACGCCCAATGCCCTGCTCTCCCGACTTCTGAAGGAGTTTCCAGAGGACGGATTCGCGGATGACGCCCATTACACCCTGGGACTCCTGGCGAGTCGCGCCAAGGACTACCCCGCCGGTATCGCCCACTTCAAGCGCCTTCTGGAGAAGTTTCCCCGCAGCCGATGGGTGGAGGATGCAAGGCACAAGATCCTGCAGATCCGGCGGCCGGTTCTGGAGCTGAACATCGGCGGCCTCCGCCTCCCGGGTTCCTCGCCCGTCATCCAGGCCGTGGTCCGGAACATCCCGGAACTCGCCTTCACCGCGTACAGAGTTCCCCTGGAGCGCTACCTGGGCAGTGCCGAGGGCCTGAAGTCACTCCAGACCGCGGGTTTCCAGAACCTGGCCCGGACCCTCACCGAGATCGTCGGCCGGGAGAAGTTCCGCCAGAACCGGGAAGCGGGGTGGCCGGTGAAAACTCCCGACGAGGGAAAGCACCTGCGGCGGTCCTTCAAAGTGGAAGTGCCGGTGAGTGGGTCCGGCGCCTACCTCATCGAGGCCCGGGGAAAGGACACGGTCCAGACCGGGGTGCTGGTGGTGTCCGACCTGGTCATCGTGAGGAAGCGGGCCCGGGCCCATTCCCTGTTCTTTCTGGCCGATGCCCGTACCGGGGTCCCTGTGGACGGCGCCAACATCATTGCCCGCCAGAAGGCGCGGAAACGATCCGGCCTGGTGGATCAGGGTCGCACCGATGCCGACGGCCTCTGGACCTGCCCACACCGGTTTCCCTTCGGCGTCCGGTACACCTACATCGACGCCTTTGCCTGGCTGGACGGCCGCTACGCCCTGACCGGCTGGTCCTACCAATCCAAGGCATCCTCCAGAACCCAGGGCAAGGTCTACGGCTTCACCGATCGCGGCGTCTACCGCCCGGGACAGACCGTGTTCTATTCCGCCCTGGTCCGGGCCGCCCGGAACGACGGCCTCTACGAGAATCTTCAGGACCGGGAAGTGGCCCTCGAGATCCGCGGCCCCCGAGGAAAGAAGCTCCTGGTATCCCGGTCCCGCACCGATGCCTACGGCATGGTCCAGGGTTCCTGGAAGGTACCCGTGGGGGCGGGCCTCGGCCGCTACCGCCTCTACCTCAGAACCCTCCGGGGTTTCCGGCTTCGCGCGAACATCTACTTCCGCGTCGAGGAGTACAAGCGCCCGGAGTTCGAGGTCACGGTGGAGCAGGAGGGCACGGCCCGGGCCGGGGAGGCCTTCAAGACCCGGGTGTCCGCACGGTATTACTTCGGCGGGCCCGTGGCCGGTGCCCGGGTGAAGTACTCCGTGTTCCGCCAGCGCTACCACCATCGGTTCCGGTTCAGCGATCCGTTCTCTTATCTGTATGATCGCCCGGCCCGCATGGGACGGGGAGGCGGCCGGATCCGGCGCACCTCGTCCGAGGAACTGGTGCTGAAGGGGGAGGGTACCACCGGCGCCAAGGGAACATTTCGGCTCGCGGTGGAGACGGAGCCGTGGGTGAAGAAGTACCCGGACCAGGACCACTGCTTCCGCATTCGCGCCGAGGTCATGGACCGGAGCCGCCGCACCATCGAGGGCACGGGACGCATCAAGATCACTGTCACGGAATACTTCGCCGCCATTGAGATCCGGCGCGCCTTCGCAGCACCTGGAGAGAACGTCACCGTGGAGGTCCGGACCGAGAAGCCCGACGGAGGGGCCACGGCTGCGCAGGGTGTGATCAAGGTCTTCCAGTCGGAGCCCTTGCCTCCGCCTCCGGTGAAGCGGAGCGACAAGGAGGCCGGAGACGCGGACGAGGGGAAAAAGGCGAAGGAGAGACTGGTCCAGTCCTTCCCGGTTTCAACTGACGTGAACGGCCGGGCGTTGATCCACTGGAAGACCGGGGAAGAAGGGTATTACGTTCTCCGGTATGAAGGCCGGGATGAGGCCGAGGGCCTGGTGAAGGCCGTCTCACCGGTGTGGGTGTGCGGCAAGAACTGGACCGGCAGGAAGTACCGGTATCAGAACCTGGAGATCCTCACTGACCGGAACACCTACCGCGTCGGGGACGTGGCCCGGGTTCTCGTCAACGCCCAGGTCGACAATCCCACCCTGGTCCTCAGCCAGGAGGCGGACCGGGACATCCTGAAACACCGGGTTCACCGGATCACCGGCCGGAGCGTGGTGCTGGAGGTGCCGATCCACCGGGCCCTGGAGCCGAACTTCTTCCTCGAAGGATTCCTGGTCCACGGAGGGAAAGTGTTCCGGGCCTACCAGGAGGTGTTCGTGCCCCCCGTGGAGCAGTTCCTGAACGTGGACGTGGCCTATTCCAGCAAGGATTACCGGCCGGGCCAGAAGGGCGAGGCCCGGGTGCGGCTGACGGACGTGGACGGAAAGGCGGTGAAAGGGCGGGTGGCTCTGGGCACGGTGGACGCCTCCCTCGACGCCATCCAGGGCGATCCTGCTCCGGATATCCGGCGGTTCTTCTACGGCAAGCGTCGCGGCCGCCGGGTGGGATATCAAGATTCCAATTCATTCCAGTCCCGATCCATGGCCTGGAAGGAGGTGAAACTGCCTCCGCACCGCTGGGCTGGGAATCCACCGGGTTGGAGTTCTTTCCCGCAGCCCACCGATCTGTGGGCCGGGGACCTGCAGAGAGAAGCGAGTCGCTTGGACCGGGAGTTCCTGGAGGAGAAGAAACTGGCCATGGCCTCGAAGAAGAGCAAGAGGGGGATCCTGAGCGAGGCCGAGGGGGGAGAATCCACTGATGCGGCCGGTCCGCCTCCTCCCGCGGCCAGTGCAGATGCAGGGCCGGTGAGCAGGCGGGCCCGGGGGGGCCGGATCGGGCAGAAGGGCGGCCGTGGAGCCGCTGCTGTGGCTCCAGTAAAGATTCGCGAGGACTTCGCCGAGACCGCCCACTTCGATCCTGCGGTGCAGGTAGGGGAGGACGGTACTGCAAAAGTGCATTTCACCTTCCCGGACAGCCTCACGCGGTGGCGGACCACGGCCCGGGCCTACACTCCGGATACCCGGGTGGGTCAGCGCCGCGCGTACGTGGTCACCACCAAGAAACTCATGGTGCGGCCCCAGGCGCCCCGGTTCTTCCGGGAGCGGGACGAGGTGGTGCTGAGCGCCATCGTCAACGCCTACTTCGAGGAGGCCGTCCCGGTGACCGTGACCCTGGACCTGGGGGGCGGCACGTGTACGCTCCTGGACCCGGCCGACCGCAAGGTGACGGTAGCACCGGGCGGGGAGGTCCGGGTCGACTGGCGCCTCAAGGTGACGGGGAGCGGCACCGCCGAGGTGCTGGTGAAGGCCCTGTCGGCCCGGGAGTCCGACGCGGTGAAGCGCACCTTCCCCGTGCTGCGGTACGGGGCGCCCCGCACCGTGACCCGCACGGCCACCCTGGTCGCCGACGGCAAGGTGGATCTCGCCTTCGAGGTCCCCGCGGCCCGGGCGCCGGGGTCCGCTTCGCTGGAAGTCACCCTCAATCCTTCTCTCGCCGGGGTGCTCGTGGACGCCCTGCCCTACCTCCTGGAGTATCCTCACGGATGCGTGGAACAGACCCTGAGCCGGTTCCTGCCGGCCGTGGTCACCCGTGCCACCCTTCGCCACATGGGCATCAACCTGGAGGACATCCAGCGCAAGCGCAAGGACCTCGTCCACGCCGGAGACCAGGCCGGGAAGCGCGATCCGGTCTTCGATTCCGACACCCTCCACGACATGATCACCCGGGGGCTCCGGCGCATCCGCGGCTTCCAGCGTCCGGACGGCGGATTCGGCTGGTTTCCGGGTGGCGTATCGGATCCTTACATGACCGCGTACGTGGCCTACGGCCTGAACCGGGCCAAGGAGGCGGAGGTCGAGGTGGACAGAAGGATGCTGAAGCGGGCCCTGAACTACCTCGAGGCGGCCACCCAGGCGGAGAGGAACCTGCACCGGGCGGCGTACCAGTGCTTTGTTCTGGCCCTGAACGACCGGCCGGCGCCGGCCAAGGTCCTTGAAGGGGTGTTCGAGGCGCGGGATTCCCTGAACCACTACGGCCGCGCCCTCCTGGCCCTGGCCGCTCACCACGCTGGCCGATCCGAGTGGGCGCGCATCACCCTGGACAACCTGGAGGACTTCCTCCAGCACGACCCACGCACCCAGGCCTCTTCCCTCCCCACAGCAGGACCGCGGTGGTGCTGGTGGAGCGACAGCGTGGAAACCCACGCTTTCGCCCTCATGGCCTTCAACCGCATCCGGCCCTCGAGCCCGCACAGGGAAGGGCTGATGCGCTGGCTGGTGGCCAGCCGGCGCGGAAACCGCTGGCGCAGCACCAAGGATACCGCCCACGCCATCTACGCCCTGGCGGGATTCATGCGGTCCACGGGCGAGCTCGACCCGGACCTGACGGTGGAGGTCTTTCTGGACGGAGAGCCGGTCCGGAAGATCCGGATCACCCGCGACAACCTGCTCAGCTTCCAGAACCGGATCACCCTTCCCGATGCTTCTCTTTCATCCGGACCCCACACCCTCACCGTGTCCCGGTCAGGCCGGGGGCGGATCCACGCCCTGGCCCGGTTCACCTACTTCAGCCTCGAGGACGTCATCCAGGCATCCGGCCACGACATGGCCGTGACCCGGACCTACTATCGCGTCACCCCGGTGGAGAAGCAGGTCGGCGGCCGAATCCGGCTGGGGTGGAAGCGAGAGGTGCTGAAGCCGGGCGCCGTGATCCAGGCCGGGGATACCCTGGAGGTGGCGCTCAAGGTGGAGGCCTTCCACGACTACGACTACCTGATGATCGAGGACCCCAAGCCGGCCGGATTCGAGGCCGTGGCCATGAAATCCGGAGGAACGAGGCAGGGCGGGCTCTGGACCTACATGGAGCTGCGGGATCAACGCGTCGCCTTCTTCCTGCCGGGCATGCGCAAGGGCGAGGTGACCCTGCCCTACCGGGTTCGGGCTGAGGTGCCGGGGATTCTAAACGCCATGCCCGCGGCCGGGGCGCTCATGTATGCGCCCGAGGTGGGGGGGACGAGTGACAGCTGGAGAACCGTGGTTAAGGACCGCGATTGATTGCCCGGGCGATTGCCACGAATCATGACCGGCCATTTAGAAATGGTTCAATTGTCATGGCATTCCGGTAGGTTCCAGCGGCATGCCCCACGCTATCCCACCCCCTGCCGACCGACGTGCCTGCTAATGTAATGAAGACAACGCCCTCACCGCCAGTGCTGCCACGTCAAAGAGAGAACTCGATGGCATTCTCAGGCAGGCCCCATCCCGCAGTAGGTGACAACTGTCTGCTGGCTTGCTTCGCCCAGTCATACAGCGTGATCCGACATACGGATTTCTTTTTGCACTTGACTGTAATGCGTAGCGGCTCATCGTCCTTGAGTAGACCTTCCGCCAGCGTTCTGAACGGGCCTTTTTCGCCGCTACGTGCTTCGGCAACGCGAAATACATTCTCGTCATCCAGATAGGCGAGGCGCGCGGGTCTGCCAACACGATCAACGGCCCTTCTTCGAGGATTCGATCGCCTCGAGCAGCCTTCTGAGGACGGCCCGGGTCTTCTCGGGGGAGCGCTTCGAGTTCAGGTAGATGGTCACCATCTTTCCCGCCCTGTGGAAGCTGGCGATGCGGCAGTGGGTTCGAGACTTCGGCGTCAATCGGACCACGACCTGATACGTCTTGCCCGGCCGGGCGCGGAGGATGAGGGATTCCACGATCTCCGGACTTCCCCCCAGATCGGACAGGCCCTTCAGGACGCTGCCGTCGAAGGTCTTGCGGAAGGCGGGGTCCGAGACTTCTCCCCACTGCTTCATGAGGGCGATGCGGCAGGTGTCTCCGGTGCCGGGGGCGTACAGTCGCACCGGGATGCGGGGGTCATCGCTGCCGGATTCCACTTGCCAGGACAGGGGCACCGTGATGCCCAGCCCCAGATCCGGGTCCAGGTCCACTCTTTGAGGACGCGGCACGATCGCCTCGCCATCGTTCCCGGGATCCAGGATCCTCAATGCCTCGAGGGTCCGCCTTTCTTCCCTGAAATTCTCGAGGCGCTCATGGCACAGGGCGAGAGCGGTCAGGGCTGCGGCCGCGGTCTCCCGCTGCATGCCTCCGGGGAAGGTGTCCGTGGACAGGGTGGAGGATCCCACCAGGGGGCGGGCGACGCGCTGCAGATCCGATAGCGCGCGCATGGGATCGCCCACTTGGTGGCGCACCAGACCGCGCCACACCCGGGTCTCGGGAAGACCCGGTTCGACCTTCACGGCCGTATCCAGATCCCGGAGCGCACCGGCCAAATCGTCCTGATGGAGGCGGGCCTTGGCCCGGGCGAGGTACCCAGCGGCCATCCCCGGTTTCACGGACACGGCCCGATTCGCGTCGGCCAGCGCCTGCTCGATCTTCCCGAGGTTGGCCTGGATCTCGGACTTGAAGACCCAGGCTCGCGCGAATCCAGGGTCCAGGCCGACGGCCAGGTCCAGGGCTTCGAGTGCGGACCTGAGTCGGCCGGCGGCCACGTGATCTTCGGCCCGCTGAAAGACGCGGCGCGCAGGGCAGGCAACCTGCGTGTGGATCTTGCCTCCGATCCTGACATCCTCACCCCGGCGAAAGGCGTCCTCCAACACCCTGCGCATGAGGGTGTGGGCCTTATGGAAGTGGCGCCTCAAGGCGTGGGGGTTGCGGTGCTCGTGGAACCGGGTCTCGTCTTTCACTTCCAGATCCAGGACGAGGGGCTCCATGCGGTCCAGGAGATCGATCAACCGTGCATGGACCAGAGGGGAGCAGGAGAACGTATCAAAAGCACCGTCCGTTGTTCCGTCGTCCTGGAGGCGGATTTCCATCCATGCCGCCTCTCCTGTTGGGCGGAGCCGAATGCGCGTCTCCCCGGCCTCCGCGCGGTGGTGGATCGTGGTCATCTTCCAGCCGTGGTCCATGCAAAACGTCCGGATCTCCTGCTGGAGGGTTGGCTCCGAGGCTGACAGCCTGGCGTGAAACCGCAGGCTGCCCTGCCCCGCAGCCTGGACCGGGAGGAGTCCAAGGAGAAGAAGGCATCCGAGGAACAATTGAAGACGCATGCAGGTGTCCCGGTAGTGGTTCAAGCGGAGGTTCGCCTTATCCCGTCTCCAAACAGATGTTTGCACGATCCACAGGGGAGTGGATTCCCCCTGGAGATATCGTGATCCCCGGGATTCGTCTTGAAGGGGAGGGAACCCTGGAGGAGGACAGGGAGCCGTATCTCCTTGATTCGAGTGATACTCCGGACTGTTAGGGTCGGATAAAAAGACCAGATTGGAGTTGGGAATGACCTCCGGATGTAGTATGAAACGGTCGGATCATGCAAAGTAATGAGGCGTCGACAGGCCGGAAAGGATTCCACATGAACCGGGTTCTGGTACTCCTGGCCAGGGGATTCGAGGAGATCGAGGCCGTGACCGTTGTGGACGTGTTGCGGCGCGCAAACGTGGAAGTGACGACCGCCTCCATGGCGGCGCGGGAAGTGCCGGGATCTCGCGGCATTCCCGTGGTGGCGGATGCGGTCTTCACGGACGTGGCCGGGAAGTACGACGTGGCCTACCTGCCCGGGGGCGTGGAATGCATGCAGCGTCTGGCCTCGGATCCCCGGGTCGGGGATTTCCTCAAGGCGCACCTGGAAGGCGGGGGAAAGCTCGCCGCCATCTGCGCGGCTCCCTTCGTCCTCCACGCCCACGGCCTCATACCTCGCGGTGCACGCATCACCAGCCACCCCAGCGTGGCCGATGACCTGAAGGCCTATGACTACCTCGAAGACCGGGTCGTGAGGGACGGAAGTATCCTCACCTCCCGCGGGCCCGGGACGGCCATGGAATTCGCTCTGACCCTGGCCGAGGAGCTGGCCGGGCCAGACGTTCGGAGTGAGCTGGAAGCAGCCATGTTGACGGCGAAGTCGTAACCCCATGCATCGAAGAATCGAAGATCCCAGGTCACTCCGATGGCCAGCCCGCAACCGCTTCATCCCGGTCGTTTTTCCGGTCTGGCTCCTCGCGTGCCTGACCCTGACGCTGTGCGCCTCCGCCCAGGGCGTGGACCCGATACCTTTCCAGCGCGTCATTGTCCTCGGATTCGACGGCGCCGATCCGGAACTGCTGGCCCGGTACATGGCGGCGGGGGAGCTTCCGGCCATCAAGGCGCTGGCCGACAGGGGAAGCTTCCTGCCACTCCAGACCACCACCCCGGCCCAGTCTCCTGTGAGCTGGCCCTCGATTCTCACGGGACTCAACCCGGGCAAGACGGGCGTCTTCGGATTCCTCTCCCTGAAGGAAGACGGTCCGGCCCTGGAGTATGCCTTGACGAGGTGGGAAGAGGATCCCTTGCCAGATACCGCGGATCGCCTGTTCATGGTGGCGGGCCTCGGCATCATCGTCGGCCTTATCGTCTGGGTGCTGGCCAGGATGGTACGTTTGCGGGGCAAGGCGGCCGCCCTGGGGGGCCTGGTGTCGGGGGGGGCCTTGGCAGCAGCCTGCGCCTACTTCCTGTTCACCCTGGTTCCCGAGAGCCTCCCCACTCCGGTCCCGGTGCGCGAGGGGATTCCCTTCTACGAAATACTCGCCAGGAACGGACGTCGGAGCGTGGTTCTGGAGGGACCCATGGACTTCCCGCCTCCGGAAACGGAGGGCCTGCGGATGCTCTGTGGTCTGGGTGTCCCTGACATTGCAGGATCGGATGCCTCCTGGGCTGTGTTCACATCCGAGATCCTGCCCGTGAGCCGCACCACCACGGGCGGTCGCGTGGTGCTCCTGGAATCACTCGAAGGTGTGAACGAGGTCGAGATTCCCGGTCCGGCCGATCCCTTCGTCCAGGATGCGTTGAGACGTCTCCGGACCCGGGGTGTCCAGACCTACGAGGAGGACGAGGAATACCGGCGGCTCGAGCAGCGACGTTTCACCCGGATCAAGATGCACATTGGTTGGAAACCGGGAGAGGCGCGCGTCCGGCTGGAGCTGCCGGACCTCGAGCCCGTTGTCCTGGAGAAAGGGGATTGGACTCCTTTTCTTCCCTTGACGTTTCGCGTCAATTCCCTCATCGCCTATCGGGGCCTGGTCCGGTTCTACCTCGATCGAGCTGACTCGGAATTGCGGCTCTACCAGGAGCCGGTGGGGTGGGATCCCAGTCATCCCAACCGCAAGGTGCCCCTGAGCTCCCCACCCGACTACGTCAAGGTCCTGGCCAGAAAGGAGAACGCCGGTCCTTTCGAGACCGCGGGCTGGGCCTGCGCCACCAATGCGCTACGAGACCGCATGATCGACGAAAAGACGTTCATCCAGGATGTCATGGATGGGATGCAGCGGCGGGAGGCCATGCTCCGGATGGAGCTGGAAAAAAAGGACTGGCAGTGCCTCTTTGCCGTCTTCACGGGCGTGGATCGTCTCCAGCACATGCTCTGGCGCCATCTCGACGAGGACCATCCTGCGCACCGATCCGAGGAGGCCGGTGCCGGGCAAGCTGCCCTGCTCGGGATGTACAAGGCGCTGGACCGCATCGTGGATCGGGTGACCCGGTATTACCTGGAGGAGGACACGGCGCTCGTCGTGCTGTCGGACCACGGATTCACCTCGTTTCGCTGGGGCGTGAACCTCAACACCTGGCTCAAGAAGCAGGGCTACCTGGCCGTGAAATCAGGCGGCGTCCGGCCGCCTTCCATGGGCGAGCCCTTTCCAGCCGTGGACTGGTCGCGGACCCGGGCCTTCGCCTTCGGACTCGGGCAGATCCGCATCAACGTGAAGAGGGGGAAGCGTGAATCACGCGGCATCGTAGCGCCGGAGGCGTACGCCGCTCTCGTTCGGGAAATCGCGGATAAATTGATGCAGCTGAAGCACGAGGGAAAAACCGTCGTCCATCGCGTGGATGTCCGGGATCGTGCCTATTCGGGGCCACACCTCCACAGAGCTCCGGATATCCTTCCGGGCTTCGTACGCGGGTACCGGGTTTCGGGAGCAACGGTCTACGGTGGGGTCCCCCCGCGGATCTTCGAGCCCAACGAGTCCAACTGGAGCGGAGACCACTGTTCGGTCTCCCCCGATCTGGTGCCGGGCATCCTCGTGACCAGCCTGAAGCTCGGGGCCACGAGGGCGAGCGGCGTGGATATCGCACCGACGATCCTGTCCCTCCTGGGAGTGAAATACTCGGGGGGATTCGACGGCAAGGCGCTCTCCCTAAAACCGTGAGGGTGGAAAGCGGATTTCTCATGCGCAAAGCCGTGGTGGGCGTGATTCTGGCCTGGTTCTCGATTGCGGGGGTCGTTCTGATCGCCCTCGCAATGGGGCCTGGAACGTCCATCGAGACCGGATCTGATCTTGCCGTGGCCGGATCCGTGTCCCTGGCAACCGGGGGGGGCGCCACTCTTTTACTGTTCGTCCTGCTCTGGGTCCTGTCCCTTTTGATCCGCCTCGGCAGGCGAGGATTCCGATCCGGAATCCTCGAGGAGGTCCTCTCGATTCTGGCCGTATTTGCCCTGGGCCTCTGTTTCTTCAAGGCCGCGCTCACCCCCGCTCCCTCGCCGTTGCTCCTGGTCGTGGGTGCCCTGGGGGCCGTGGTTGCGGGCAAGGGAATCGGCGCCGCCGCAGCCCGGGCCATGGCAGGCTCCACAGCCGTTTTTGGACGGGCCCCGGGCCGGGCAAAGCGCCTGGGCGTTCCCCTCGCTCTTCTCACGGCCCTGGCCGTCGGATTCTGGCTCCGTCCACCCGCTCCCGCCGTGCCCGTTTCTTCTTTGTCGCAGGGTATGGCGGAGATCGGATCCAGGCCCGCGGTGAAAGTCCTTTGTGTATTCGTGGACGGTGTGGATGGGCAAGAACTCCAGGCGCTGGCGTCCGCCTTCGGGCCCGGGGATTCGACATCCCTGACGTGGGGAGGAGACGTGGCGCCTCCTTGCTTCTGGCACACCCTCGTCACCGGCCACGAACCATTGGATCACGGGCTCACGGGATCCCGGGCGCGTCGAGTGCTGGAGCGCAGGCATGCGGTATACGAGGCGGTTGTTCGAAGCGGATTCCTGGATGCTCTGGAAGTCGTGGCAGGATTTACTCCGGTGGATGCATGGAAGCCTGTAGATCCCTATACCACGGGTCTGAAGCCCGTCTGGACCGTGGTCTCGGAATCCGGAAACACGGCAGGGCTGGTCAACGTCGGATTCACCTGGCCGGCCCCCAAGGTCCGCCGTTTCTCGGTGTCCGATGTGGCGTCCCGTCGCCTTGCAGGGGGGGCGACGCAGCGCTCGGAACGGCTGGACATGAGGGATCTGGTCTGGCCGATGGAGGAGGATGCTTGGGTCGAGGAGATCCGACGCCTCGGCCGGGAGAAGCCGGCAAAGTCCCCGGCCCCGGGCGCGGCCTTCCCCGGGGATTTCTTTGCGTTGCGCGCCCTGGACAAGGGCGTGCAGCGGTTCACGCCGATTCCCGATTTTCTGGCCGTGCAACTCATCGGGCCGGATCTGATCCGCCTCGCCGGCAGGAAGGCCGGGGTTCGAAAGAAACACCTCGAGGATCTCCGGGAGGCCCTGAGGATTCGGAGCCGAATCTGGAGGCCTCGGCCTTCAGATCAGCTGGTTGTATTCGTAGGGCATCCGGGCACCTTAAGGACCGGCCATCCAGCCACGGTGTGGCTGTCTCTTCGCGATGCTTTTTCACGGGATCCCGGATCCGTGGCCATCCGGGATCTGTTTCCGACTCTGGTGCATGGCATGGGGATTCCTTTGAGCCGGGAGGTGGCCGGGACCGTGGACCTACGCATGTTGCCGGAGAAGATCGCCGGACTGGAGGTCAAATTCGTGGCATCCTATGGTCGGAAGCGGCCCGAAGTGGGGCCCAGGATTCCCAGGCGCCCCGGAGCTCCGGATCTTCCATACCTGAAATAATGCCAGATCCCGGCAGGAAATCTGCAACATCCGGAGTTGAAAAGACGTTGAGACTCGGGACACAGAGCTCGATATCCCGGTTGCTCCAGTCCGAGACGTTCGGTTCCTGCGGACGTCTTTCAATCTTCGTGATGATCCCAACCTGCAATCGGGAATGGACTTCGAGCTGATCGGGAATCCCTCGGCGACCGGAATGCCGCGTACCTGTCAGGCGTACGCCGGCGAAATCTACCAGGATTGACGGGGCTTGAATCTGGTTATTCAAGTAGAAGGGTAGGGGATTGGCCATTCTTTGGATATAGTTTAAACCAGCGTCTAGGGGTTGAAAGGGAGTCACCCGGCAAGGGCCAAGCCTGTTCTGTTATGGAGGTGACCCAATGGTTGGACGAGGGATCGTCTCCCTGATTTCCATTCTCTTTCTCGTTACCTCGGCTCCGGGGCAGACCTCCACCGACACCAAGCTTATCGTCACGGCGTTGGGAGCTACACCCTACCAGTCCCTTCTCTTCAGCGTCGACACGAAAAACGGGGTCGTCACCACACTCTTCAACGATCCGCAGGGGAATTTCCTCGGCCTCGGCATGGACAGCGATAATGTCGGTTATGTCGTGGCCTACGAGGGCAAGTCGGTCGCCGGGCTCCACTTTCTGGCCCAGAAGGGTGCGTCAACGTCCATCGTCCAGACAGAGCGGAAGCTGAATCCCGAGGCGAAGTTCAATTGCGTGAACTTAACGTCCGAGGGGGCCTGGGTGGTCGGCACCGGTATCGCCCAGGGAGCCGGTAGAATCCGCTCCCTTATCCCGGGAGACGGTAGCTTTCACGACATCGACAATTTTCCCGGGTATGAGGTTTCCTGCTTCCTCATCGAACGTACCCGGGCCAGGTTCATCCTGGCTCTGAATGGCCAGGACGGTGTTGTCTGTTCTTACGACCCCTACATTATCTCGTCCAGAAGCATTCTGGCATCGGGCCTCGGCCGCATTACCGACCTGATCCAGGATCCCGACTCCGGAGGGTACCTCGTTTCCACCAGGGATAAGAAGGCACCGATTCTCTATGTCGGGGCCCAATCCCGGGACAGCGTGGTGAAGACCTTTACCTTTCCCATTTCCCTTTTCCCGACCGGTACCGGCGTGGATGCCCTGGCCCTGGACACGAGGAACGACTCCGGTGGAAAACGAAACCTGTGGGTCCTGGTATCCGATCGTCTGTATCGCATCGAATGGCAGGCCGCTACCCGGACCCTCGTTTTTCCCAGTCCGGTGATCAAGTACACCCTGCCCACCAAGCAACCCACCGCGATGATCATGGAGGGAGACCGGGACTTCCTGCTCACGAGCAACAAGCCGGATAAGAAGAAACCAGAAGCGATCCTCAGCCTTCGCCTGGGTCCTCTGTTTAAGGACCAGACCTACTACCTGGGAGCCTCCCTGGCCGTACAGCCGGGAATCGTCCTCGCCAGAGGTCGTATGATCAACCTCGCTCCGGATCCCCTTTTCTTCATGTCCCTGACCGGGCAACTCCCCATGATGTTTGAGGAGTTCACGGGGAGCACGGGACCCACAGGAGAGGTGACCGGCAGGATCACCGGTCCCAAGGGATGGGAAAGGGTGCTGAAGGGGCTCCCCATCTATATCGCGGGGATCGTCATCGACCCCGCGGTACCCGGCAGGGTGAGAACCGTGACCAATACCGTGGGGCTCATCCTCTTCTGATCCCCGAACAGGAAGATCACCCCCGCGGGGGGGCCTTACCCGCGGTTTTCGAAGGGTGGCTTGTTCTCCGCCTTGAGCCGGTCCAGGAAGATGTTCTTCAGCTTTGCCTCGGCCACCCTCTCCTTGAACCAGTCGCCCGCGCGCGACCGTAAGACCCTGTCCATTACTTCTTCGAAGGGGGCGGTGGGCTTTTTCTCAAGGACCTGAATCAGGTGATATCCGAACCGCGTGCGGACGGGTTCAGAGACCTGTCCTACATCGAGTTTGAAGGCTGCCTCGGAGAAGACCGGATCCATGCGGCCCTTTTTGAAGATGAAGCCGACTTCCCCCCCCCTGAACTTCGACGAGTCGTCTGAGGCAAGGCGAGCAACCTTTTCGAACTTGTCTCCTCCAAGAATGCGGCGGCGAATATCCTGGATTCGCTTCAGGGCCTCTTCCGGATCTCGTCCCTTGGAAAAGCGCTGGTCGGGATTCCGGGTGCGGACCAGGATATGTCTGACGTGGACGGAAGGGCCGAGTCGGTCCTGGTTCTTCCCGTAATATACTTTCAGGTCCTCGTCCTTGTGGAGGAACCGGACCAGCTTCAGGATCGCCACATTGGACCAGAAACCGGCATCTTTCTTCTTTTCCTCGATGGATGTCCCGAGTTGCTTCAGGATGGCCTCGTACGAGATTCCACGGGTCTGGGGATTCCGGGCATATCGCCTGCGCTCGTTTTCGACGGCTTCGTCCAGGTCCTTATCCGTGACGGTGTGCCCGTGTTTTTTCAGCAGGGACCGTAACAGCCGTTCCTTGAGGAGTCGATCCAGTTCTCGGGCCTTTTCCCTCAGGGGGAGGTTCTTCAACACGCGGGCTCCGAACTCCGTCACGGTAACCTCCTCTTGGCCCACCCGGAGGACGACTCCGTGAGGGAGGTCTTCCGGGGAGGAAGAGATCTTGACTGTACCGGCTCGGTCGCTCAACCATTTCCTGGCTTCATCGTCAGGTACCGGATGGCCCGGGCCGAGGTTCTTTTCGCTCCGGATGATCTTCTTCAAGGCGATCAGCATTTCGAGGTAGGTTGTGAATTCCGCCTTCGAGATGTTCTTCCGGGCCAGTACGGCCATCAGGTCCAGCTTGCCCTTCGTCTCCTTTGCCACCCGTTCGTCGAGGATTTTGAATTCCTTTTTTACCTCTTCGGCGCTGGTCGTGATCTTCAGTTTGTCGGCCGCCGATTTCACGAGAATCCGGTCCCGGAAGTCATTGAGGAGGTTCTTTCCCAGGGATTCATTGCGGTACTTACCGGTCAGATAGAGGATAAATTCTTTCTGAGAAACGTCCTTGTCGCCGAGAGCACCGACAGGCCTGTCGACAGGTCTGTCGACATTTCCACTGACGCCGTCGGGATTCTGGCCTGCCAGGGTAGACAGGGCTTGCAGGACGAGAAAGAAAACAATCAGGGTGCGGGACAACGAACACCTCGATTCATCCAGGAAGAACTGGCGGCCGGGTCGGCCATCCGGGTCTTGCATATGTCACTCAATCCGTTGCAGTGGACTCCTTGACCGAAGAGTCGGTCTTCTTCTCGGATTTCGAGGAATCCGATTTTTCCGCCGTACCGTTCATTGAGTTCTTCTCGGCTCTCTGGGCGGCCTTGTAGGAGTCGCTCCGGTAGTCCGTGGTATAAAAGCCGTTCCCCTTGAACAGGATACCGGCTCCAGCGCTGATCTGGCGCTTCAGCTTCAAGGCACCGCATTCGGGACACTTCCGTTTCGGAGCCGCTGATATGGACTGGAAGAAATCGACGTGGGCGCTGCAGGCGTTGCAGATATACTCGTATGTGGGCATGTTCTATTATCCTATGTTCTCTGTTCTATGTTCTCTATTCTATGTCCTCGGTCTCTTCATCTCGTTCGTTCACATTGTCGTTTTTGTCCTGGCCGTTCCGGTCATTCTCGGCATCGGTGGGAGACGATTGCGGAGCCTGGCTCACCACGACCTTGGCGGGTCGAATCAAGCGGCCTGAAATCTGAAAGCCCCGGTGTGTGGTCTCGAGAATGGTACCTGCGGGGTGATCCAGATCCTCTACTTGCAGGATGGCCTCGTGCACCTTGGGATCGAAAGGTTCGCCGTCGGAGGGAATCTCTTCCACTCCCCCGGCCTTCAAGGCTTCCTGAAACCGGCTGCAAATCATCTCGAAACCCTTCCGCAGGGCTTCGACGTCGGAGGCCTCGCCCGTGGCCTTCATGGCCCGGTCCATATCATCGATGAACGGAAGCAACTCCTGGACGAAGCGACAGATCGAGGCGGATTCCCACTCGCGACGTTCCTTCTCAACCCACTTCTTGTGGTTCAGGAAATCGGCGCGTTCCCGCTTCAAACGTTCAAGGAAGTCGTCTTTTTCCCTTGTGAGCTTCTCGATGAGGTCCTGGGTCGTTGGTGCTGCACCTTCATCGGAGTCGGAAGCACCCGGCTCCTGCTTGGATGTGTTCCCGGCTTCGAGAACCGCGTCAGGATCCGGGGCTCGGTCCTCGGCGCCGGTTTCCGGTGTCTCGTCCCTTGTCGGCTCACCAGGACCTGCGGTATCCCCGGTATCCCCATTGGCTTCCTCACGAGACCTCACGGGAGATTCAGCCGAAGCGTTTTTTCGGGATTTCTTTTGGGCTTTTTTATTGACGTTATCCGACATGGTCAGGATCCAAGAAAATCTTTGACCTTTTTAAAGAAGCTTTTCCTGTTGGGTGTGATGTTTTTTTCCTCGAGCTCGGCATACTTGCAAAGGAGGTCTTCCTGCTCCTTTGACAGGTTCTGGGGCGTCTCTATGATGACCTGCACCAGCATGTTCCCCCGGCCGTATCCATTGGGAAGGGGCAGTCCCTGGCCCCTCAATCGAAACACTTCTCCACTCTGGGTTCCGGCCTTGATGCGCATTTTTGCCTTGCCAGTGAGAGTGGGCACCTCCACCTCGGCCCCGAGGGCAGCCTGAGGAAAAGAGATGGGTAGCTCCAGGATGAGGTTCTCTCGCTGTCGCTTGAATAGCTTGTGTGTCTTGATGCGGATCCGGCAGAAGAGATCCCCGGGCGGTGCGCCTCTGATCCCCGGTTCTCCTTCCCCGGGCACCTGCAACTCCATACCTTCATCCATGCCGGGAGGGATCTGGATTTTCACGTCGTGACCGCGCATGGTCCGGCCATGGCCGCCACACCGGGGGCAGAGGTGCTCGATGATCTGGCCGGAACCGTTACAACGGGGACAGGTGGTACGAAGGCTGAAGAATCCGTGGGAGCGCTGCACCTGGCCCGAACCTCCACACACGGTGCAGGCCTTCGGGGCTGTGCCTTTCTTGGCGCCGCTTCCGCCGCAGGGATCGCAGAGTTCCCGGCGTTTTATGGTGATGGTCTTTTCAACGCCGGTCAGCACCTCCAGAAGGCCTATGGAAATCTCACAGCGGAGACTCGTCCCCTTGTGCCCCCGGCTTCGAGATCTGCCTCCGCCGAACAGGTCCTGGAAGATGGACCCACCGCCAAAGATGTCTCCGAATGCGCTGAAGATATCTTCGAATCCGCCGAATTGCTGGCCGGTGATGCCATCGTGGCCGAAACGATCGTACTTCTGTCGCTTCTCGGGATCGCTCAGCACCTCGTACGCCTCGGCTGCCTCCTTGAAGGCCGTTTCGGCCGACTTGTCCCCGGGATTCTTGTCGGGGTGGTATTTGATGGCCATTTTTCGGAATGCGGACTTGATCTCCTCGGACCTGGCATCCTGCTGGATTCCGAGGATTTCGTAGAAGTCGCGCTTGGCCATGTCCGGTCCCTTCTCCAGCGTTCGGACCCAACGGTCAGGCCCGCGACTGGATAGCCGCGGGCCCCAAGTCCTTTCCGCCTTCGACGTCAACACTGATTTATCAGGAAAATCCGGTGAACAACGTCAATGAATACTGCCGAGTACGGCTGAATCCTTATCCTTCATATCGGTGATCATGGTCTCGGTTGTGAGCATCAATCCGGCAATGCTGCATGCGTTGGTGATGGCCGTCCGGGTGACCTTGGTGGGATCGATGATGCCCATCTTGAACATATCTCCGAATTTACCCGTCCGGGCATCGAATCCCTCTACCTCGTCCCTCTCCTTGACCTCCTCGACGATCATGGACCCGTCCTGACCCGCGTTGACGGCGATCTGGTTGAGCGGAGCGCTCAGGGCTCTTTCCACGATCCGGGCTCCAGGCTTCTCGTCCCCCCGCAGCTTCAGGCTCTTCACATTTTCGATGCACCGGAGAAGGGCCACACCGCCGCCGGGGATGATGCCGGATTCCACGGCTGCCCGAGTGGCGCTGAGGGCATCTTCCATGCGGGCTTTGCGCTCATTCAGCTCGGTTTCCGTGGTGGCGCCCACATTGATGACCGCAACGCCTCCAGAGAGTTTGGCAATGCGCTCCTCGAGCTTTTCCTTGTCATACGAGGAATTGGTCTGTTCGATCTGGGCCTTGAGTTGGTCGACCCGACCCTGGATGTCGGCTTTCTTGCCCGCCCCCTTGACGATGGTGGTTTTATCCTTGGCCACGATCATGCGCTTGGCGGTTCCGAGCATGTCTATGGAAACGTTCTCGAGCTTGTGCCCGAGATCCTCGGAGATGACCGTCCCCTTACAGAGGATGGCCATGTCTTCGAGCATGGCTTTTCGCCGGTCCCCAAAGCCGGGAGCCTTGACGGCCGCCACCTTGAGGGTCCCGCGAAGACGGTTGACCACCAGGGTCGTGAGGGCCTCTCCCTCAATATCTTCCGCGATTATGAGGAGGGGTTTCCCTGTCTGGGCAACTCGTTCGAGCAACGGTAGAAGCTCCCGGAGATTGGACAGCTTCTTCTCGTAGAAGAGGATGTAGGCGTCCTCGAGTTCTGCCTCCATTTTTTCAACATTGGTGCAGAAGTAGGGTGAGATGTAGCCCTTGTCGAACTGCATGCCTTCGACAACGTCCAGCGTGGTCTCCATGGTCTTGGAGGCCTCGATGGTGATGACGCCTTCCTTGCCCACCTTTTCCATGGCCTCGGAGATGGTCTTTCCAATCTCCTCATCATGATGGGCGGCGATGGAGGCCACCTGTGCGATTTCGGATTTTTTCTTCACCGGCCGGCTGATGGAATCCAGCTTCTTGTTCACCTCGGCCACAGCCCTGTCCATTCCCCGCTTGAGCGCGGTGGAATTGACGCCCTCGGAGATGGTCTTGAGCCCCCGGGTGAACATGGATTCGGCCAGCACTGTAGCGGTTGTGGTGCCGTCGCCTACCTCGTCATTGGTCTTGGTAGCGACTTCGTTCACCAGCTTGGCGCCCATGTTTTCGAAGGGATCTTCCAGCTCGATCTCCTTGGACACCGTCACTCCGTCCAGGGTGACGCTGGGAGCGCCGAAGGATTTTTCGAGAATCACGTTGCGCCCGGAGGGTCCAAGTGTGACGGACACCGTCCGGGAGAGTTTCTGGACGCCGTCGAGAATCTTTCTCCTGGCGTCCTCGCTGTACATTATCTGTTTTGCCATGACTCAGCCCCTCACGCGTAGTACGCCAGGATTTCGCTCTCGCGCATCACCTTGAATTCTTTGCCCTCGACCTTGACGTCGTTGCCCGAGTATTTCCCATAGATGACGACGTCACCCACCTTCACGCTCGGGGGCAACCGGTCCCCGTTGTCGAGGAGACGACCGGGGCCCACAGCCATGATCTTCCCCTGTGCGGGTTTTTCCTTGGCTGTATCGGGGAGAACGATGCCGCCCTCGGTGATTTCCTCGGACTCCATGGGCTCGATCACAACACGGTCGTCTATTGGACGTAGTTTCATTTTTATTCCTCCGATAGTTCTTTCTTGCTCAGAGCAACACCTGATTCAGGTCGCTGCCCATCGATTGGGTTCATGGTTCGAGAGGCCGGTGGCCGATCACATTCCCATGCCTCCCATGCCTCCCATGCCTCCCATGCCTCCCATGCCGCCCATGCCACCCATGCCACCCATGCCGCCCATGCCACCCATACCGCCCATACCGCCCATGCCGGCAGCAGCGGCGGGATCGAGGGCCGCGTCGTCCTCGTCCTTTGGTATGTCACTAACAAGGGCGTTGGTGGTGAGGAGGAGACAAGCGACGCTGGCGGCGTTCTCCAAGGCCACGCGCGTCACCTTGAGTGGATCGATGATCCCGGCTTCCACCATGTCGGTGTACTTTCCCGCCGCGGCATCGAAGCCGAAGTTGCCCTTTTCTTTCAGGACATTCTTGATGACGATGGAGCCGTCATTTCCGGCATTCTCGGCGATCTGACGGATGGGCTGCTGGAGGGTTTTCGTCAGGATGGAAATACCCACCTGTTCCTCCTCGTCCAGCTTCATGCCCTTCAGGGCCTTGATGCTGGCGCGGAGCAGGGCAACGCCTCCACCCGGAAGAACTCCCTCTTCCACAGCGGCGCGCGTTGCATGGAGGGCGTCTTCCACCCGTGCCTTCTTCTCCTTCATTTCGGTCTCGGTGGCGGCACCGACCTGGATCTGGGCCACGCCGCCCGCGAGCTTGGCCAGCCGCTCCTGGAGCTTTTCGCGGTCGTAGTCGGAGTCGGAGCGTTCGATCTCCTGTCGGATCTGGGCGACCCGGGCCTGGATCTGCGTATCCTTACCGGCTCCTCCCACGATGACCGTGTTCTCCGAGTTGATGGTAACCCGCTTGGCGCGTCCCAGCTGCGGGAGACTGACCGACTCGAGGTCGATGCCGAGGTCCTTGAACAGCGCCTCGCCCTTCGTGAGGATGGCGATGTCCTGGAGCAGGGCCTTTCTTCGGTCTCCATATCCAGGGGCCTTGACGGCGGCGACCTTCACGGTGCCTCGCAGCTTGTTTACCACGAGCGTTGCAAGGGCTTCCCCTTCGAGGTCCTCCGCGATGATGAGCAGCGGCTTGTTGCTCTTGGCCGTGAGTTCGAGGAGAGGGACGATTTTCTTGACCGAGGAAATCTTCTCCTCGTGGATGAGGATGTAGACGTCCTCGAGGACGACCTCCATCTTCTCGGTATTGGTGACGAAGTGGGGGGAGAGAAAACCTCTGTCGAACTGCATGCCGGTGACTACATCCACCACCGTCTCGAGGCTCTTGCCTTCTTCCACGGTGATGACGCCGTCCTTGCCGACCTTTTCCATGGCTTCGGCGATTTTTTTCCCGATATCCGTGTCGTTGTTGGCAGCGATGGAGCCGATCTGGGCGATCTCGGTCTTGCCTTCAACGGGCCTGGCCATTTCCTGGATTTCACGGTTGACGGCTTCTACACCCTTGCGGATCCCGCGATTGATGTCCGTGGGATTGAAACCGGCCACAACGTGTCGGAGCCCTTCGCAGAAAATGTGTTCTGCAAGGAGGGTTGCTGTGGTGGTGCCGTCTCCGGCCACGTCACTGGTCTTGGATGAAACCTCCTTTACCAGTTGAGCACCCATGTTCTCGTACGGGTCCTGCAGTTCGACCTCCTCTGCGACGGTCACACCATCCTTGGTCACCCGGGGTCCGCCCCAGCCCTTGTCCAGGACAGCATTCCGGCCCAAAGGACCGAGGGTGACCTTCACGGCTCTGGAGAGCTTGGTCACGCCTTGCTTGATGGCCTCTCGGGCCTCATGGTCAAAGGCCAGTTGCTTCGCCATGAAATCCTCCTTTCGGTGCAAGTTCCAGGGCCCTTGAATCGGCCCGGATAGGAGCACCTTCCTATGATTGAATCGTGGGTTGTGGTTTCTGTGGTCAACCTGGAAAAGAATGTCCCGGCTTTAAAAGCAAATGGAGTACCGTCAAAAAAAAGACCGGTGAAGCCGCTGTAAGGCACAGAAATAGATGAGTTTGTGGTGATAGCGATCAGAACCTGCCAGCCTGGGGTATGCCATGTTGTCCCAATCACTCCCGTAGAGCCACAGTGACTGTCAATTTGGCAGAGATCCTGGGTGTCCAGGTCTTGAGAACCAGGTGCATCTCTCCGGGGAATCGAAGGGGCGCAGAACCCAAAAGCCGGATCGGACAGAATGAATCAATATTTTCATAAAACACATTATTTTAAGTGGTTACGCGGATATTTCAGGATAATAGCTGGTCTCCGAGATGTTCGGGAATGGGAATTGCGCAGTATGATGGACCTGTGTTGGTTGATTCAAAGGAGCTGAGTCATGAGCCGATATTTTCCATCGAGCGTGAGCCCGATCTTCATCGCCTTGGTGATTGGCCTCGTCTTTTCCCTCTCCTCTGTTTCCTTCTCCCAGAGGATCAATTCCTTGGGCGGTTCCCCTGGCCGAGTTTCTCGGCCCGCTGCTTCCCCCCGGTCCTTCGGATCCCGACCCCAGTCGGTTCCGAGAGCGTCGAGCCGATCGATCCAGTCGAGACCTTCTCGATCTCATGTAAGCCGACCCCGGTCGGCACCCAGAATGTCAAACCGATCGATCCAGTCGAGGCCGTCGAGGACCTTTTCCGCCCCGCGGAGCCGATCCAGCTTCCGTCCGGGTCGGTCCATGACCTCGATTCGGCCTCGGTCTTCGAGCCAATCGAGGAGCCGGAGTATATCCCGGAGGACTCCTTCCTTCCGGAGTCAAACTCCCGGAATCCGCAGCCGGACGAATTCACGGGCCACCCAGTCCTCGCGGTCCCGGCCATCCACCAGCCGCAGCCGGTCCATTGGATCCTACGGTTCCGACAATCGAAACCGATTCACCACCCGCGGCATCCGGCCATCCTCTCGTAGCCGCTCCGGAACCTCGGCCCGAATCCCACTGCGGTCGACCAACCAGCACTGGAATCCATACCGCATCCGCCGTGGCCAGGTGACCCGATCCGGACAGACCACGGTGGACCGGTCTGCCCGTACACGGGTGCCCTCTTCTCTGCGCTCTCGTTCCGCGCGAACGGATCGTTCCTCGAGCGGTTTTTTCAGCCGCTACAGCTCCTCCGACCAGCGGAATTCTTCACGCAGCGCCAGGCCGACCCGGGTCATCACCAACTGGAACGGCCGCAGCGTCTTCACGCCGACCAGCCGTGGTCAGCGGCGCACGCGCTCCGGCGCCTTCTCGGACCTCCAGCGTTCATCGCGTACAGCCGCCTCGAGGACGTCGACAAGGGCCAGGAATCTCGGGGCCGCAGCGGCGAAGCCGTCTCGAATGAGGTCGGACCCGGGCATGAAACGTGCCGGCCGCATCACGGGCAGGGGCAGCGTCGGCCTGCGGTCGACGTCCCGGACGGGCATGGCGGGTTTCATGAAGCCCAATGTCGGACGGAAACGTACTCCCGGGTCGAGGACTGCACCGCGGTCCGGTAGGCCCGTCTCCACCCCGGCGATTGCGTCGCGAAAGGGCCACCGTCCCTTGAAGACCACGCGTAGAAACCTCTCGGCCTCCCGGACGGCGGAGCGGCTGTCTCGCTCGCATCCCAATTCAAATGGCAGGAAACCGGGTCGGATCGTCAAGCTGCCCTCCCGCAGAACCAAGGCCACCAAGGCTGGCCGGTCCCGTTATCACGGCGGTTACTCTCGCAAGTACAGGGGCCACCGCCGCAACCGCAACCGATTCTACGTCCACTGGCACCCGTGGTTCGGATACACCTGGTATTTCAACAGTGCCTGGTGGAATCCCTATGGAAGATACAGTTATTACCCTTCCTACTATTTCGGCTACCATGGACGGCACTTCCGGTTCAGTCTCGGCTTCTCGCGGTACTGGAACTGGTGTCCCTACGTCTCTTGGTATTACCCTTCCTCGTACTTGGGCGCCTATTGTTCCTATCCGTATTACATGCATAACCTCTACTACCCCTATTACCGCTACGTGTATGTCGGATCGGGACCCGGGAACATCTATTGCCCCACCTATAACTACTACTACGACTCGCCGGTTGAAGACTACGGAGAGGGCGCCGTCGAGGAGGCGAGCGGAAGAAACCTGCCCGAGGCTCCGCCCCCGGAACCGGCTCGGGTGCTCTCCGGGGCCGAGTATTTTCTTCGCCTCGGCGACGAGGCCTTCAAGGCGGAGCGGTATGACAAGGCCGGAGAAGCCTACAAGCAGGCCGTGGAAAGCGACTCCGAATCGCCGGTTGCACGGTTCGCCCATGCGGAATCGCTCATCGCCACCGGGGAGTATCATCATGCTGCCTACGTGATCCGGGAAGGGCTGAAGCTGGACCCCAGATGGGTGGAAGTCGATCTCGACCGCAAAACCCTGTTTTCCGGCGAGGAAGAGTTCACAAAGGTCCAGGGCCGTCTGGACGGGTATCTCTTGAACCACCCCTTCGATGCCACCGCCCACTTCGTGAAGGGCTACTCGATGTACTTCTCCGGAGAGCCCAAGAAGGCTCTTGAAGCGTTTCGAGATGCGGTCCGGATCCAGAAGGACGACCACGAGGCCGCACGGTTCATCGAGGTCCTGACCGAGGATTCCCGGAAGAAGCCCGGTCGGGAGATCGTGCAGGAAACAACGAAGGGACAGGAAGTCCCGGGATCATGAGATCCCATTTAGCAGCCTGCAGATAATCTGGCGCGAGGCCACAACCGAGCCCCGTCCCGATCAGGGGGCGGGGCTCTCCTCGATATCCAATCCCACGGTGCCTCGATCCCCATCCACCGCCCCCTCTTCCGATTTTGGACCCAGGCACTATAATTCCTCCCGGATCGAGAACAGGAGAGTGATCCTGTTCGGTGTCTTCCCTGAGGAGCTTGCATGACCACGAAACCGAGGTTGCTGAGGGGATTCCGGGATTATCTTCCCGAGACCATGATCGCCAAGGAGAAGATGCTGCGCCGGGTTGCCCGGACCTTCGAGGCCCACGGATTCGCCCCCCTCCAGACCCCCGCCCTCGAATACCAGGAGATCCTGCTCGGCAAGTACGGCGACGAGGGCGACAAGCTCCTCTACCGGTTCCGGGATCTCGGGGATCGGGCCGTGGCTTTGCGGTATGACCTTACCGTGCCGCTGGCGAGGGTGGTCGCCCAGTACGCCGACCTCGAGCAGCCGTTTCGTAGATACCAGATCGGAACGGTATGGCGGGCGGAAAAGCCCGGTCCGGGACGGTACCGCGAGTTCATGCAGTGCGATGTGGACATCACAGGAACCCCCTCCATCCTGGCGGATGCAGAGATCCTGGCAGCCGGAGCTGCAGTTTTACTGGACCTGGGCATAGATACCTTCGTGATCCGCATCAACAACAGGAAGATCCTCAACGCAGCACTCGGGCGAGTGGGCATCTCGGAAGAGGCCCGGGCGAAAGACGTGCTACGGATCGTGGACAAGCTTCCCAAGGTGGGGGAGGGCGCCGTGCGGAACGAGCTCTTCGAGGTTGCAGGCCTCGATGAACGAACCCTCGACGGCCTCTTCGAGTTTTTGAACCTCGGTGCGAGCGGAGGTACCGAGGAGGTCCTCGGGCGCCTGCCGGCACTCATGACCGGGAGCGAGGAAGGCACCGCGGGTCTCCGGGAGCTCGAAAGCCTGCTCGATTGTGTTCGATCCATGGGCCTTGCAGACCGGGTGGAGGTGGATCTCAGCATCGCCCGGGGCCTGGACTACTACACGGGCACCATCTACGAGACATTCTTGCGCGACAGGGAGTCGACCGGCAGCATCATGAGCGGCGGGCGGTATGACACCCTCATCGGTGTATTTCGCAAGCAGCCCATTCCTGCCGTGGGCATCAGCCTGGGTATCGATCGCCTCTTCAACACCCTCCTCGACCTCGGTCTAGTCCGGACCACCCGGGCCACGGCCAGGGTGCTGGTGGCGGTGTTCGACGAGGATACGGCGCCTGAGGCTGCACGGGTGGCGAGCGAGCTCCGGGCCTCCGGCGTGGCCACGGAGCTCTATCCGGCTCCGGACAAGCTCAAGAAACAGTTCCGCTATGCGGATCGGAAGGGCATTCCCGTCGTGGTGCTGGTCGGCCCGGATGAGCTCGCCTCCGGCACCGCCAAGGTGAAGAACCTGGAAGAGAGGGAGGAAGAAGCGGTCCAGCGAGTCGATCTGTCGGGACACATAAAAAACTTGTGACGTGTGGTCCCCAGGCTGCGAAGGACATCGATATGGACCGGAAAGATTCCGGGAATTCCGGTCGGCGGCGACAAGCCGCACGGCGAAGGAAATCCCACGGCCGCAAGCGCCGAGGGGGGGGACTGCGTCAGGGATCCGGGAGGTCCCCCCTCGCAGAGGCGCGAGAAATCCTCGAGCGTCTCGATGCTCTGGCGGGGGATCTCCTCCGTCGGGAGCTCATGGGCCAGGCGCCCACCCGATCCGTGGGGTCGTTGCCCATCGACTTGACCCTGCTGCCCGACGGGGACGGAGACGGCGATGCCCGGGCCCGGGCCCTGGTGGGCCTGCTGAAGAAGCGGGTCCAGGAAGTGGGAGACGGGGTGGCCGCGCTCCGTCCCGGAAGGATCTACTGCTACTGGTGCAGAAGCAATACCTGCCTTCACGGCGTGCCGGAGGGGCCCCGAGACGTCTTCATCGGCTTTGATCCAACCGGGCGCCCCCGGTTCACCGACTTCGGTGACCTGGCTCTGGCTCGTGGGGATCCGCGTCTGGAGGGCATTTACCGCGATCCGCCCGAGCCCATGGCCATTTACGACAGCGGCACGGCACTCCGGGCCGATCAGCTCCAGGTCTTCGGCGGACGTTCCGGGGTTTTCAATATCCTGGGACAGGTGGCGCTGGGCTACTTGCCCTTCGCGGCCGGCCGGGGAAAACCTAGAAAAGTGTTCTCCCTCACCCTCCAGGCCATCGAGGCCCGACGCAGGGACGGTGGAATCCTGCTGGAACTGAACGTGCTGGGCCGGACACCCGAAGGCACCCTCCAGCATTGGATCGACGAGGCATTCGACGGGGCCGTTCATCGGGCCGTCCGCATCGCCCGCCGCCGCATCCGGGACGTGGGCAGGCGAATCCGGGATCGGCGGGATAGGAGAGACCTGGAGGCGAGGGTGGAGCCGCACCTGAACGAGCTGGCCCGGACCTTGGAGCGATTCTATCGTCAGGTCGGCCGGCGCACCGTTCATGTCCAGGACCGTCGCCGCCAGGGGGACCGGCCCACGCGGAAGGCCCTGGAGGACGCCAGGGCAGTCCAGGCCGGGGCCCTCTTCTGGGACGCCTTGCACGGCACCTACGTCGTCCTCGGTCCCCGGGGCCGCACCCACGTGTTCAGCCCCGAGGGGCTTCACATCACCAGCATGATGTATTCCAGAGATTCCGTGGACCGGAAGCGGAAACGGAAGCTGTGGCGCGAGCTGGACCACGAGGAGACGGCCTCCTTCCGGGGGATCGTCCAGTAACGCTCCCCCTTTTGCGCGGGCCCTTACTTCCCGCGAGACCTCTTGGGATTCTTGGCCGTCGTATCCTGTCCTTCGGGATCCAGGCCGAACATGCGTAACAGCTGGTTCACGTCGAAGGGATTCACCTGGTTGGTGTTGATCTCGATGTCACCGAACTCGATGCTGTCGACCATCTGCCGGGTGATGTAGGCCTGGCCGCCCATCCCCTGGTAGGCCTCGTTCACGGCCACCTCGTAGCTCCGGTCCCCTTCCTTTTTCTTGGCGTAGGCTTCGCCCTGGGCACGGAAGATGAGCTGTTTGGCCTTGTTCTCCGACTCGACGATGCGTTTTCTGGCCTGACCCTTTGCCGTGATGATGGCCGTGTTCTTTTCCCGGGTGGCGCGGGCAACCTCGGCCTCCTGTCCCTTCACGGCATTTTCCTGGGCCGCCTTCTGGTTGGTGAACTCCTGGGCCGTGGCTTTCTTCTCCTTCACCAGCTTCTCGTACTCGGGAATGAAGAGGAAATTGGTGGTATTGACCAGGGTGACCTGGATGCCGAAGGGCTCGAGGGAATCGTTCAGGGTCTTCTGGACCTTGACGTTCTGGGTGGTGCGGGTGGCGGGATTGGAAACCTCCTCCAGGGTCAGGATACCGTACATCTCCCGGATCAGGGACCGCGTGTAGCTCCGGATCATCTTGAACTCGAAAGCGTCTCCCAGTCCAATGTGCTTGATGATGGAAGCGGCCTCGGTGGGGATGACCTTGAAGTTCACCTCCACGTCGACCTCGACGTTGGAACCGTCCGCCACCTTGATCTTGACGGCGCCGACCCGGTCCCGGCTTCGACTCCGGGTAGTGGAGCTGGACCAGTCGACTCTCTTTGTCCGCGAATCTTTCGGACTGCCGCCCATGGTGAAGACCTTGACCTTGCGGTCCAGCTTGTAGACGTCCGTGAGGCCGAGTGGGAGATGGATGATGATGCCGCTCTCGGTACGCACGTCCTCGGCTCCGGTGATGTTGTTCTTGATGACCGCCACCTCGCCCGGCTCCAGGTAGGTGTACGCGTTCAGACCGAGCAGGATCAGAAGGACCACCGCCACGATGGGAGTGATCATTTTCCAGTTGTTGGGGACCGGAGGTTGGGCATCCCGTCCGGGATCTTGAAATCGAATTTGTCAGCCATGGAGGCTCTCCTGTATGGGTGAGGTACCGGGGCGAGAGATGGCCGCCCGATTCAGCACCCGGAACCGGCACATGGGTCCGGGTTTGCGGGCCATACCATAGCCCAAAGGCACCGGATTCGTCGACAACAGTCCGGATTTCCGAAAAAACTCCGGGTTGTCAGGGGATCAGAAACCGCATCAGCGCCAGGAGGACAAGGATGAGTCCGAGGCCGAAAAGAACCGCCTTCCAGGAGATCCTGCTGCCTGCCGGGGCTTCCTCGTCGTCGAGAAAGTCGGGAATCTCCACGGATTGATAGTCGATTTCCTCTGCGTCCGCCCAGCCCGTGGCCGAGTCGCTGCCGCAGTGCGGGCAGAAGTCCGCCCCCCGGCGAACGATGCCGCCACAGTGGGGACATGCCTCGGTGGGAGAAGAGTGTTTCCTTCTTCGCATGGGGGAATAGAATACCGTCGTGGTTCTGGAGCAGCGACCTGCGTCCTTTCAGGGCATACATATTCCAGGACAATTCCGGTCGGATGCAAGAGATCTATCAAAAACTACTCGAAGAGGCGGAAGAACAGAACGACGCCCGGGGGGCCTGCCGTATTCTGCTGGAGATGGGACACCACCTCACCTGCCGCGGGAAATCAGTCGAGGCACACAGGTTCTTTCAGCGCGCCCTGGAAAGGGCTGTGGCACTGGAAGATCCGGCACTGGAGGAGCGGGCTCTGGAACCTCTGGGCATCGTACTGCTCCACATGGGAGGTGTGGAGGAAGCATGCGGCTGCTTCCAGAGGCTCCTGGACATTGTCCGAACAGCCGGAGACCGGAAGAAGGAGGCCAAGATCCTGGGATTTCTCGGCGCCCTGGACGTGAAGCAAAACCGCCTCGGAGAGGCATCGGTCAGGTTGCGCCGGGCATCCAGGTTTCTCAGGGAAGTGCAGGAACCCTATGCCTACCACACGGTTCTCAAGATCCGTGCCGAGGTGGCCCGGGCCCGGGGTGAGACGGATCAGGCCAGGCGGCTGCTGGAGGAATGCCTCCGCATGGCCAGGCAGGCGGATCAGGCCCACGAGGTGGAGGAACTGGTGAGCGACCTGGCCGAGGTCTACCTGGACCTGGAAGAGCCGGGAAAGGCGCGGTCCTGCCTGGAGGAGGGGCTCGAAATATCCAAAGAACTGGATGACCTCCTCCAGGAAGCCTGCTATCTCCTTCGGCTGAGCGACCTCGACCAAAAGGCGGGAGAACTCCTGAGAGCCCTGTCCGGAGTGCGAACCGCCCTGGATCGAGTGGAACGCCTGGAGGATCCGGATCTCGCGAGTCGCGCCACCCTTTTGCTCGGTTTGGTGCTGCAGGACCAGGGGCGGAATCGGGCCGCCCGGACGGCCCTTGCCGAGGCCGTTCAACGGGCTCGGAGGGCTGGAATCCCGGGGACGGAAGCCGATGCGCTCACGGCCTATGCATGGTTGCTGGTACGGGCCGAGGAGCCCGGCATCCACAACCCTCACCTGGCCATCCAGGCAGCCACTCGAGCCCTGGATCTCCAGGTAGAGAAGACGTCCATACCGTTTCTCGTCCTGAGCAAGGCCTACCGATTGCTCGGAGACCGGAACCGGGGCAGGAAAGTGATCAAAAACGCACAACTTATTGTTAAAAAATAATTTACATCGGTTTTGATTCGCCTCTTTCTGATGGTAGAATGGCGAAATGGTTGGATTTTTCCACCCGGTCGCCGGGTGGAGACCGGGGGATGAACCCGGGTGTGAAGCGAAACAGATGACCCGAAACAACTGACCCGGGAAATCCAGGCGAACTTGCATGCCCCACGATGAATCGATGAACCGATGAATCTCGATGACCACTACCGGGATCTGGACCGCGCCCGGCAGATCCAGGATCGGGAAGGGGAGGCCCATGCCCTTCTCAACCTGGGGAAGAAGCTCCAGGAATCCGGAGAACTGGATCGGGCCGGCAGGATGTTTCGAGATGGATTGACCATCAGTGATGAGACCCTGTTGAGCCCCGAGACCGTGGCCCACCTGCTCCTGTCCCTGGGAGAGGTCCAGCGGGATGCCAGGCGCACGTCCGAGGCTCGAGGTACCTTTTCCAGAGCTCTCGAGCGCTTCGAGGAGATGGGGGACGAGGCCACAGCTGGATGGGTCCTGGGGGAAATCGGGGCTCTCTACAAGCGAGAGAACAACTACAGTGCGGCCATGCGGCACCTGAGAGAGGCCCTGCCGAGAAATCGCCGCAGTGGCGAGGCCGCCGAGGTGGCCTGGACCCTGGCCGAGATGGGGGAGATCCTTGCTTCGCGGGGTGCGCTGGGCGCTGCTCGCCGCCGATTCGAGGAGGCCCTGACCCTGGCCCGGATTGCCGGGGATCAGCGGGAGGAGGCCTGGATCCTGGGTGCTCTGGGGGATCTTTCCATGCAGGAAGGTCGCCTGTTCGAGGTCGAGTCGAACTACCGCGAGGGCGTGGAGATCTACGTTCGCTGCCGGGACGTCGAGGGCGAGGCGAGTCTCCGTCTGCGTCTGGCCGATCGTTTACGGGAGATCCACGCCGACGACGAGGCCCATGCCAACTACATGAAGGTCCTGTCGTGCATGCGGGAGGCCGGCGGAGATCCCCACATTGAATCCAGTGCTTGTGCCGGTCTCGGCATGCTGGCGGCGGCGCAGGGCAAGTATCAAGACGCCCTGGTTCTGTTCCAGAAGCAGCTCGATCTGGTCCAGCCACTGGAGGATCCCCAGGTCGAGAGTTCCGTATACCTGCAGATGGGGCTTTGCTGCCGGGAAATGGACCAGGTCGCCAGGGCGTATTCCTTCTTTCGAAAGTCTCTGAAATGTGCCCGCCTCGTCCAGGACACCGGTGCAGAGGCGCGGTGTCTGGGACACGTGGCCGATCTGGATCGCGACCTGGGGAAACTGACCCGGGCCCACAGGCGATACCAGCAGCTCCTGAATCTCGGACGGAAGCTGGATGAGAGCGAGGTCATCCAATGGGCCTTGAGCGGCCGCGGGGAGATCCAGGAGGTGGCGGGACGCCTTCAGGAATCCCTCCGTGATTTCAAGGTCCTGCTCCACGAGGCGCGCCTGGAACGTGCTCGATCCATGGAGGCGTACGCCTTCACCGCCTGCGGCCGGGTGCTCATGCGCCTGGGCCGGTACGGGGATGCCCACGAGCATTTGAACGAGGCGATGAAAATCGCGCGCGATTGCGGCAATCGAACCGGAGAAGGGGCCGCCCTGGCCTCTCTTGGATTGCTGCGCGCCACCCCCGGGGCGGGCAGCTTGTTCGACCTCGTCAGGGCCGTGGCACTGGGCGAGGAAGCGGTTCGGGTCACCGAACGACGGGATCCCGTATGCCTGGAGACCCTGGCCGAACTCTACCGGAAGGTGGGCGAATCAATGGAAGCCAGGCGGGTGGCCCGGGAAGCCTTGAAGCTGCCGGACATACCTCCGGCCCTGAAAAAGCGCCTGGACCTGCACGTGTCGGATATCCGACCCTCCCTTCAGTAGTTCCTGTTGCAACAGGTACTCAATAGCGTCGGAGCGTCTCCCCCTACTTCCCCATCATCTGCACCACCAGCGACTGGGCCGTTTTCTGGGTTCCCTTGTAAAAGCCCCCGGGCAGCAAGCCGAGCACCAGGATGAACACCACGGAGGCGACCAGGAGAAGCTTCTGGCCGTAGCGCGTCGATTCACCGAACCACGCGTGGTCCGCGGGAGGAATGTACATCACCCGGATCACGTTCAGGTAGTAGGCCACGCTGACGATGCTCATGACGATGCCGAGCAGGGCCAGAACGGTGTAGCCGTCCTGGATGGCCGCGGAAAAGATGGCCAGCTTGGCGATGAATCCCCCGGTGACGGGCACACCGATGAGGGAGAGCATGAACAGGGTCATGCACAGGGCGAGGAGGGGGTGTTTCCGGGCCAGGCCGCGAATCGAGTCGAGGTGTTCGAGATCCTCGTTTTTGCGGCCGGCGAGGACCAGGACCATGAAGGCGCCGATGACGGTGGGAACGTAGACGGCCAGGTAGAAAAGGACCGCGGCCGGACCGCCGCTCTCCGGAGAAGAGATGACCCCCAGGAGCATGTAGCCTGAATGGGCCACGCTCGAGTAGGCCAGCATGCGTTTCAGGTTGGTCTGGACCAGGGCCACGAGGTTTCCCAGCACCATGGTCAGGGCCGCAATGGCCCCGAGCACCGTGTGGAGTTCCGCCAGGTGATTCGTGGCCAGGGGGGTATAGAGGATGCGGAGCAGGGCGGCGAAGGCCGCCACCTTGACGGCGGAAGCCATGAAGCCCGAGATGGGCGTGGGGGCGCCTTCGTATGCGTCCGGCACCCAGGTGTGGAAGGGCACGGCGCCGATCTTGAAGGTAAGGCCGATGAGGAGAAATCCGAAAGCCAGCAGAGACAGGTAGGGCGTATCCGATCCGGCCACGGGGAGGAGGGCCGTGAAGGAGGTGGTGCCCGTAGCTCCGTATGCAAACGCGATGCCCATGAGGAGGAAGGCCGAGGCCACGGCGCCGAGGATGAAGTATCGCAGGGCGCCCTCCACGGATTTGGCCCGGAACCGAGTCAAGGCCGTCAGGCCGTAGGCGGAGATGCTCAGGATTTCGATGCCCAGGAACAGGGCGAGGAGGCCGCCCGCCATACAGACCAGGATCACTCCCGAAAGGGTCAGCATCATGAGGCTCAGGGCCTCACCCCACCCGGCGCCGTATCGATGCAGATGCTCAAGTGTTCCCAGCATCGCCAGCAGGGTTGCCACCGTAGCCAGCATTCCGGTCCAGAGGCCGAAGTCGTCCACCCTCAGCTCGCCGTGGAAGGCCGTCCCCGTACGACCCACAAGCTGGAGGAGAGCCAGGAACGTGAGGATACAGCCCCCGAGTCCCACGAGGAGGGCGAAGATCCTGGCATCCCCGTTGTTCCGGCGCACCATGGCCACCGCCAGCACCACCGAGGCCGTCAACACGGCCAGCAGGGAGGGCAGCGCGATTTCCAGCTCCTTGGGGGCGGGGAGTGAAGCGATCATGTTCGCGAACACGGGTTATTCCTCTTCAACAGGAGGGGATTTCTTCGGGGGCATGCCCGGAAACCGGACTTCCTCGGTGGCCAGGACCCGGGCCTCGAACCGGATCAGGATCTGGTCCACGGAGCGCTGGACACGCCGGATCACGTTGCCCGGTAGAAGTCCGAGAAGGACGATGAGCAGAACCAATGGCAGGACGACGATACGCTCACGCCGGGTGAGATCCTTGAGATCTTCGTTCCGGCTGGACGTAACGGGACCGAACATGAGGGCTTTGTACAACGTCAGCAAGTAGGCGGCTCCGAGGATGATGCCGAGTCCGGCCAGGACGGCCCATACCCAGCTCTTCTCGGCGGCCCCCATGAGCACCATGAATTCCCCGATGAAGCCGACCAGGCCGGGCAGAGCCGCCGAACCGAGGACCACCACCATCAGAGCCGTGGCGTATCCGGGCAGGATCCGGGCCAGGCCGCCGTAGTCGGAAATGTCGAGGGTGTGGCGTCTCTCGTAGAGGATGCCCACGAGGAGGAACAGGCCGCCGGTGGTCAGGCCGTGCGCCACCATGAGGAAGACGGCGCCGACGATACCCATGGGATTCAGCACGAAGATCCCCAGCACGATGTAGCCCATGTGACTGACGCTGGAGTATGCCACCAGTCGCTTCATGTTCTTCTGGGCCAGGGCCAGGAAGGCGCCGTAGATGATTCCGATCACCGCCAGGGTCAGGATGTAGGGCTGGAAGACTTCGACCGCGTTCGGGAACAGCGGGATGGCGAAGCGCAGGAAGCCGTAGGCGCCGACTTTCAGCAGAACCGCGGCCAGCCAGACGCTGCCGGGTGTAGGCGCCTCTCCGTGGGCGTCGGGCAGCCAGGTGTGCACCGGGAACATGGGCACTTTGACGGCGAAGGCGAAGGCGAAGGCCAGGAATAACCAGCACTCCGTCGACAGGAGCCAGCCACTCTCCCTCAGCATCGATGTGTCGGCAGCCAGGAAGTCTGTCAGGGAGAACGTGGGGGAGCCCGTCCAGACCTTGAATGCGATGATGGCCAGGAGGAACGGCAAGCTTCCGGCCACGGTGAACATGAAGAATTTCACCGCGGCGTGGACCCTGCCCTTGCCGCCCCAGATCCCGATGATGAGAAACATCGGCAACAGCATGAGCTCGAAGAACAGGTAGAAGAGGATCGTGTCGAGGGCGAGGAAGGAGCCGAGGGAGAAGGAGATCAGGGCCATGAGGGCCACGTAGAACTCCTTTTTTCTGACCTCGATGCATCGGAATGCGCTGAGGACCGTGATGGGGCCGAGGAAGGTCGTGAGGATCACCAGAGGGAGGCTGATGCCGTCGATGCCGAGGTGATACTGGATGCCCAGGCGCTGGATCCACTCGGACTTCTCCTCCAGCTGGTACCCGGCGCTACCGACGTCGAAGTGCAGGACGAGAAGGAGCGACCAGAGAAAGGTGATGCAGGTGAAGAACAGGGCCGTGGGACCCGCCATTTTTTCCCACTCCCGAGGAACCAGGGCTACGGCCAGTGCCCCGATGAGGGGAATCAAGTAGGTGATGGTCAACAGGGGAACATCCACCATGAGAGCCTATCCTCCTGCACTCAGAAGCAGGTAGAGAAGTATGAGAAAACCACCCAGGACCATGGCCAGGCCGTAGGCCTGGACGCGGCCTGCCTGGAGTAGGCGCATGACTTCACCGACGATGCGGACCGCCAGGCCGAAGACGCCGCGGATCAGGAAAGCGTCGATGAGAAACTCGTCGATCATGTGAATCAGGCCGGCCAGCTTGCGGCAGCCGCCCGCGAAGTAACGCATGCAGAATCCATCGTAGAAGTACTTTGCCAGGAGCACGGCGTGGATGCGGCCCAGGGCTCCGGGTCTGGAGATGGCTGCTACGACGCGCTCGTGCCGGACGGCGATTAGCACGTACGCCAGACCCAGTCCGAGAAAGGCGACCACACCGCTGATGGCGAGGCCCATCCATTCCTGGTCCGGCGCCACCTCCGGATGGAAGTCGCCCGGGATGTTCAGGAAATGGCCGAGGAGTGCAGAGCTGTCGTGGGCCACGGCGTGAGGCAGGTTGACGTAGCCGGCGAACACCGCGCCCACGGCCAGGATCACAAGGGGGCCGGTCATGACCGGAGGGGACTCGTGGACGGCTGCATAGGAGGCCTCGTCCATGCGCGTCTTGCCGAAGAAGGTGAGCCAGATGAGGCGGCCCACGTATAAGGCGGTGAGCAGGGCGGTCACCTCGGCCAGGATCCACAGCGCGAATCCGAGGCCGCCGCTGTACTTGGCCGCCATGAGGATCTCGTCTTTGGAAAAGTAGCCGGAAAAGAGCGGCAATCCGGCCAGAGCAAGGCCTCCGAGAATGAAGGTGGTGCCCGTGATCGGGAGCTTCCTGATCAAGCCGCCCATCTTCATTATGTTCTGCTCCTTGTGCAGGGCGTGAATCACGGATCCGGCCCCGAGGAAGAGCAGCGCCTTGAAGAATGCGTGGGTGTAGAGGTGGAAGATACCGGCGGAAAAGGCACCGACGCCCATGGCCAGGAACATGAAGCCCAGCTGACTCACCGTCGAATAGGCGAGGACCTTCTTGATGTCCCGCTCCACCAGCGCCATGGTGGCGGCGAAGAAGGCCGTGCACACGCCGATGATGGCGACCACCGGGAGAATGGTGGAAGCGGTGAAGAACATGCCGAGGCGGCCGATCATGTAGACGCCGGCCGTCACCATGGTGGCGGCGTGGATCAGAGCGCTCACGGGGGTCGGACCCGCCATGGCGTCGGGAAGCCAGATGAACAGGGGGATCTGCGCACTCTTGCCCACGGCGCCGATGAAGAGGCAGATGCCCACGGCGGCCAGCAATCCCACGGGTACCTTGTCGAGGATGGCTTCCTGTTCGAGGTCGAGGAAGTCGAGAGTGCCGACGTTGTGGAACAGGAGAAAGATCCCCACCAGGAATCCGAGGTCGCCGATGCGGTTGACGATGAAGGCCTTCATGCCGGCGGCGGCCTTGGCTTTGTCCTCGAACCAGTAGCCGATGAGCAGGTAGGAGCAGAGTCCCACGCCTTCCCAGCCGATGAACATGAGCGGCAGGCTGGAACCGAGCACGAGGATCAGCATGGCTCCGGTGAACAGGTTCATGAAAGAGAAGAACCGTTCATCCCGCTTTTCGTGGCTCATGTATCCGATGCTGTAGAGGTGGATGAGGAAGCCGATGCCGGTCACCACCAGCGTCATGAGGCTCGAGAGGGGATCCAGAATGAAATGGAAGCGGACGGTCAGGGCGCCGACGGAGAACCAGGTCCCCAGGTCCGCCTCGATGAGGGCCTCGGGAACGACTCTCAGGTCCACCAGGAAGCCGTGGAGGGACGCGGAGAAGGACACCAGCACCATGGCGCAGGCGATGACGCCGGGCATCTTCCTCGGCATGTACCGGCCCAGAAGGCCGACCACGATCGCCCCGATGAACGGGGGCAGGAGAATGGTCGACAGCAGGATCGGGTTATCCATGGATGGCTCCCATAATCCTTCCAGGTTGTACGGCGGTTACCATTTCATGATGTCCATTTCCGCGGAGTCCGGCTTCCCCCTCAGGCGCACGAAGGCGATGAGGAGGGCGAGGCCCACGGCCACCTCGCCGGCGGCCACGGCAATACTGATGATGCCCATCACCCGGCCGTCCACGTTGCCGTGCATGTTCGAGAAGACGACCAGCGCCAGGATGGCGGCGTTGAGCATGATCTCGACGCTGATGAGCATGATGAGGATGTTGCGCCTGAGAACGACGCCCAGGGCACCGATGACGAACAGAATCAGGCTCAGCGCGAGGAATCCGGTCATGACGCCTCCTTCCTCACCGGAGCGGCGCTGTCTTCTTCAGGGGCGTCAGGTTCTTCAGGGGTGTTCACCACCGGGTCGGCCTCGTTGGCCTCCGACTTCTCCTCACTCCCGCGCGGATGGGCGATGTAGATGGCGACGATGACGGCGGCGAGGAGAAACACCGCCGCCGCCTCGAAAGATACGAGGTAGTGGAGGAACAGGGCGTTGCCCACCGCTTCGGCGGCCCCGCCGGGCGGTGCTCTATCCACGTCCGTGGGCGGCGGATTTCCGGTGCTGAAGGCCAGATAGATCCCGCAAACGGCCGTGATGAACAGGAGCGCCGCTCCCAGCACCGCAATCTCCCACCGGACCGGGCCCTTGCCCGGGGCCTCGGACCCGGATTTTCCCAGATCCAGCAGCATCACCACGAAGAGGAAAAGCACCACCACGGCCCCGGCGTAGACCAGGATCTGGATGAAGGCGATGATGGGGGCGGCCAGGATGACGTACTCGATACTGAGGCAGACGATCAAAACCAGGAGCCCCATGACGGCCCGAAATGTCCTCCGGGCCAGAACCACGCTCAGGGCTCCCAGGATGGCGCCGACGCCCGCCAGGACGGCGGCTGCGCCCGTGAAGAAGTTCAGGCCGAGGTCAGACAGTGTCATCATTTGAGCACCAGGGATACCAGAGCGACCGCGACCAGGTTGACCAGCGCCACGGGAATGAGGCTGCGCCAGCTGAGGTTCATCAGGTCACTGAATCTGAGCCGCGGCAGGGTCCATCTGAGCCAGATGAAGAAGAACAGGATGGCGCCCGCCTTGACGAAGAAGATGCACACGCCCAGCAGAGCGGTCCACAGCGAGGGCGCGGGCCCTCCCACCGCCATCCAGGGCAGGGTCCAACCGCCCAGGAACAAGGTGGTGAACAGCCCTGTGAGCGCAACCATGGAGGCGTATTCCGCCATGAAGAACATGGAAAACTTCATGCTCGAGTACTCGGTGTGGTATCCGCCCACGAGTTCGGGCTCCGCTTCCGGAAGATCGAAAGGCAACCGGTTGGCCTCTGCGATCATGGCGATGAGGAACAGCAGCGCCGTGAGCGGCTGCCTCAGGAGGTTCCAGTTGGGGAGGAAGCCGAAGAGCCACCCCGACTGGTTTTCCACGATGACGGCCCCCCGGAGGTCGCCCGCCACCACCACCACCCCGAGGACTGCCAGCCCCAGCACCACCTCGTAACTCAGCATCTGTGCCCCTGCTCTGAGTGCGCCCAGCAGGGGATACTTGCTGCCCGATCCCCAGCCCGCCATGGACAGAGCCACCACCTCCAGGGGGGCCAGAGCCAGGAAGAACAGCACGCCGATGGAGATGTCGGCGATCTGGATCTGGACCTCGTGGCCGAAGACCACGATGCGGTCGCCCACCGGGATTACGGCCCAGACCACCAGGGCGCTGAACAGGGAGAGCATCGGCGCCAGGATGTAGATGATCCTGGATGCCCGGTCCGGGATGATGTCCTCCTTCACCAGCAGCTTCAGGGCATCGGCGAAGGGCTGAAGAATGCCGAACGGGCCGACCCGGTTGGGGCCACACCGGTGCTGGATCCAGGCACTGAATCTTCGCTCCCCCCACACCAGGGGAGGAACCGCCAGGAGCGGAATGCTGCCCAGGATCAGGACGATGACCAAGTTGACCAGGACTTCAACCACCTTGTACTCCAGCCGTCTCTTTCAGCGATTTTCCATCCTTCAAGTCCATCGGAGCCCGAAGACTCCCCGTTCGTGATCTCTATCTATGGTGTACCGGCGCCGCACCCTGAAGAAGCAACCCGGATTCACCCAGGTCCTCGAATCGCAGGCCCTGGAAGGCAGTGAAGACATCTCCGAGCCCGTCGAATACGGCCGGGGCGGAGCCATCCCCCGGGGGGGTGTCCCCGAGGGCTCTCAACACCGCAGCGAGGATTCCCAGATCTCCGCCCGGAAGGGGAGGCGTTACCACGGGCCGAAGCCGCTGGACCCGTCCGTCGTCGTTGACGAAGGTCCCCTCCTTCTCGGGGAAGGCCGCTGCCGGGAGCACGAGGTGCGCCCGGTCCATGAGCGTCGAGGGTGCAAGATCCTGGACTATCAGCAGATCCAGCCTGGAGGCCACTGCCACCAGGCCCTCGGGGTAGTCCGCCTCGGGGATGCCGCCGAAGACCCAGAGCACCTTCACGGAGCCGGCCTCGATATCCTCCGCCAGCTTCCCCACGGCGTCCGGGTCGGGCGAGAGGTCGAGGACCTCTTCGAGACCGCGGCGGTTGGGATTCCGGTCGGCGGATATGCGGAAACCACTCTGCGATATCCAGGCCTCCCCGGGAGCCGTTTCCAGGGCCGCCAGCCGCTGGCTCTTCAGGACATCCCGGAAGAGTCGCCCGACCAGGGCGAGTTCCTCGCAGGTCAGCCAGGGAGTGACGAGACCCGCTACGGCCGCGGGTTCGGCCGAATCCAGGCTCACCTTGATGACCTCTACCGCTTCCGTCACCGTGACGTTGAACGACCGGGCATCCTCTCGTCTCAGCGGTGTCCTCGGCCGCCGGGGATCGCTCATGTAGCCGTGAGAGAGGCGTCCGCGGTCGCACATCCAGTGGCCGTTCACCGCCTCGTTCAGCCTGGGTCTGAACCGGACCACTTTCCCCTCGTAGGCCTCCGCCAGGACGTTGCAGCCCCGGCTGCAGGCGGCGCAAAGGGTGTGCGCTCCCTTCAGGTTCCAGACGCGTGCCTGGAACAGGAAGTCCTTCGAGATGAGAGCACCCACCGGGCAGATATCCACGATGTTCAGGCTCATGGGATTGTCGATGGCTATGCCCGGGAAGATGTCGATGTCCGTCCGGTCTCCCCGGTCCACGAATCCCAGCTCGCTCGTACCGGTGATGTCGTCGAGGAACCGGAGGCAACGCCGGCAGCGGATGCACCGCTCTGGCCAGAGCGCGATGGTCTCTCCCAGGTCCCTCTTGGGCGCGATGATCTTATCTTCGTCGTACCGGCTCTGGCCCGGGCCGTGGTCAAAGGCGTGGTTCTGGAGGATACATTCCCCGGCCTTGTCGCACACCGGGCAGTCCAGGGGATGGTGGAGAAGCATGAATTCCATCACGCCCCGCCGGGCATCGAGGACAGCAGGCGTTTCCGTGGAGACCACCATGCCGTCCGCCGCCGGAACGGTGCAGGAGGCGACGAGGCCCCGCATCCCCTCCACCTCGACCATGCACATGCGACAATTGCCGTCCGGCTTGAGGCCCGGGTGGTAGCAGAAGTGGGGCGGCATGTGGCCGGCCGCGCCGCACGCGTCGATGAGCCGCGTGCCTTCGGGCACCTCCACGTCCTTGCCGTTGACTGTCAGTCGGGGCACCGGTTCAGTTCCTTCTGAGCGTTGTGCAACGTATTTTTCGTAATTGTTGTTTTTGTGTCATGATCATCCCACCGCCCAGGAAGAGGGCGGCACGATCCGCGGGATCTCCCCGCCGACGTGTTTCAGGAAATCCTCCTTGAATTTCGTCACGTGGCTCTGCACGGGCATGACGAGGGCATCGGCCAGGGGGCAGATTGTTTTGCCGGCCATCTGGTCTGCGATGTCCAGGAGTAGCTGGAGATCCTCCTCGCGCCCCCGGTTCTCGTGGAACCGGTGCAGGATGCGTTCCACCCACCCGGAGCCTTCCCGGCACGGGGTGCACTGGCCGCAGCTCTCGTGGTGGTAGAACCGCGAGAGATTGTAGAGTGATTCCATCATGTCCACGCTCTCGTCCATGGCGATGACCCCGCCCGACCCCAGCATGGACCCCGCTGCTTGCAGGGACTCGAAATCCATGTTCACGTCCAGCTCGTCCGCCGTGAGCACCGGCACGCTGGATCCGCCCGGGATCACCGCCTTGAAGGGCAGGTCCTTCCATGGGCCGCCGCCGAGGCTCTCGTCCTCGAGCAAGGTGAGGAGACCCGTTCCCAGCGGCCGCTCGTAGAGGCCGGGGTTCTTCATGTGGCCGGAGAGACAGAATATCTTGGACCCGGGACTCTGGTCCGTCCCCATGGACCGGTACCAGTCCGCGCCCCTGGAGATGATGTGCGGCACGTTGGCCAGCGTCTCCACGTTGTTGATGATGGTGGGCTGGCCGAAGAGCCCCTTGACGGCGGGGAAAGGAGGCTTGATCTTTGGATAGCCGCGGTCGCCCTCGATGCTGGTGAGTAACGCGGTCTCCTCCCCGCAGATGTAGGCGCCGGCACCGCGGTGGACGGTGACGTCCACCCGGACGTCCGTGTCGTAGAGCCCTTCGCCCAGATGGCCTGCGGCGCGGGCTTCGGCAATGGCCTCCTGGAGGATGACGGCTTCCCGGGGCATCTCTCCGCGGATATAGATGTAAACCATCTCCGCGCCGATGGCGTAGGCAGAGATGAGCGCCCCCTCGATCACCCTGTGGGGATCCTTGTCGAGCAGGATCTGGTCCTTGAAGGTTCCGGGCTCGCTCTCGTCCGCGTTCACCACCAGGTAGCGGGGGCCCGGGACCTTGTCCGCGGAGGGAACGAACTGCCACTTGCGACCGGTGGGAAATCCGGCCCCACCTCGACCTCGCAGCCCCGAATTCACCACGATTTCGGTCGTCTCATCCGGCTCGAGCTCGGTGACGACATGGCGCAAGGCCACGTAGCCCTCCCGCTCCTCGTACCGCTTCAGGGTATGGAAGTCGGCACTCCCGTCGTAGGTGAGGAGGAAGGGTTCGAAGGGCTTGCTCACTTGAGGCTCTCCAGGATCTCGTCCACCTTTTCCGGGGTGAGATCGGGATATGTGTCGTCGTTCACCTGCATGACCGGGGATTCCCCACATCGGGCCAGGCACTCCACCTTCACCAGGGTGAATTTTCCGTCGGGCGTCGTGCCTCCCACCTCGATGCCCAGTTTCTTCTCGAGATAGTCCGCCAGGGTTTCGCATCCGCGGAGCGCACAGCTGAGCGTGGCGCAGACCTGGATCAGGTACTTGCCCCACTCGCGCCGGCGAAAGTGCGTGTAAAACGTGAAGATGCCGCGGATCCTGGCGGGACTCATGTCCATGGTCTTCGCCACCAGCACCATGACTTCCTCGTCGATGCCGTTGAACTCCCGTTCCGCCACGCGAAGAACAGGCAGGGTTGCGGCCTGCTTGTCGGGGTAGCGCGTAAAAAGGAGCTCGATCTCCTCTCTGGCGGTTTCACTGAAGGCGAGACTCATCGGTCGAGCTCTCCGGCAATGATGTTCAGAGTGGCCAGCACGGACAGGATGTCGCTGATGACGTGTCCTTTCAACATCTCGTTCAAGGGTTGATAGTTGTAGAAGGACGGCCCGCGCACCCGGATGCGTAGCGGATGGTGGGTGCCGTCGCCGGACAGGAGGAATCCGAGCTCGCCGTTGGGGGCTTCGGTGGCCGCGTAGAACTCTTTTCCCGCAGGAAGCTTGAGGCCGTGGCCGTCCATGATCAGCTTGAAGTGGTGGATCAGGGATTCCATCCGGGTATAGACGTCCTTCTTGGGCGGGAGGATGATCTTCGGGTCATCCACGTTGACGGGGCCCTCGGGAAGGGCGTCGATGAGCTGCCGAATTATCCTGCAGCTTTCGAGAATTTCACCCAGGCGCACCTGGAACCGGGCATACGCGTCGGCGTCGTTGGAGATGACCACGTCCCAGTCCAGCTTGTCGTACCCGTAATAGGGAAAGTTCTTGCGCACGTCATAGTCCATGCCCGCGGCCCGGGCCACCGGGCCGGTGACGCCGTACCGCTCGCAGTCCTCGGCGGAGAAGATGCCCACACCGTGCATACGGTCGGTGAAGATCCGGTTCCGGCCCAGCATGTACTGGAGCTCCTTCACCATGGCGGGTAGCCGGCCCAGCATCTCTCTTACCTGGGGCACGAAACCACTGTGGACGTCCCGGGCCAGGCCGCCGACACGGGTGTAGCTGGAGGTCAGGCGGGTGCCGGACACCGCCTCGAAGATGTCGTAGAGCCGCTCGCGTTCCTCGAAGCACCAGAGCATGACGCTGAAGGCGCCCAGGTCCATGCCCGCCAGGCCGCAGCATACGGCGTGGTCCGCAACGCGGCTCAGCTCCGCGAGAATGACGCGGATGGCCACGCACCGCGGTGTGGGCTCCACCCCCAGCATGCCCTCGGCAGCGTGAACCAGTCCGATGTTGTTGTTGAGGGGGGAGAGGTAGTTGAGGCGATCGGTCAGGGTCACGAACTGGGTGAGGCTCCGGTCCTCGCCCAGCTTCTCGAAGCCCGTATGGAGGTATCCGAGCTGAGGGTCACAGCGTACGATCTCCTCTCCGTCGAGGGTCAGGATCAGGTGCAGAGTGCCATGAGTGGCCGGGTGCTGGGGGCCGAAGTTCATGGAGAAGGTGGTCTTGCCGGATCCCGTGGCCGTGTCTGTCGCGTCCATCAATCTATTGATCTTTCCCGTCTTTCACCACCTCGAATCGGTCCCGGTAGCCGATGCCCTCCGTGGGAAAGTCCTTCCGGAGGGGATGGCCCTCGAAATCGTCCGGGCACAGGATGCGCCGGAGGTCGGGATGCTCCCGGAACGTGATGCCGTAAAGGTCGTAGACTTCGCGTTCCGCCCAGTCGGCCCCGGGAAAGACCGGGATCACCGAGTCCACCTCCGGCGCTCGGTCTTGCGCTTCCTGGACAAGGGCCCGGATCAGGATCCGCTTGCCCGCACGGAAGTTGGCGAGGGTGTAGAGCACCCCGAACCGGCCCTCCCGGGCGTCCTGGTGGAGGTAATCGACGCAGGTGAGGTCCACGAACAGCGTGTATCCGCCGCCCGCCTCGGACCGGAGGTGGGTCAGGATCTCACGGATGCGGTCCGGCCGGACAGTGGCCTGGGGCAGGCCCTGGAAGACCTCCGTATCGATGATCTCCGAGGAAAAGACCGCCCCCAGTCGTTCGAGGTCGCGATCGCCGTCGCCGTTGTTCATGGTCAGCTGTAGCCGGATCACTCCCCGTGGAGTTTTTGATCCGCGCGTTCCTTTTCGATTTTTTCCTGGATCTGCCTGAGGCCGTCGATGATGGTCTCGGGCCGCGGCGGGCAGCCCGGAAGATAGACGTCCACAGGAATGAACTGGTCGATGCCCTGGACCAGGGTGTAGGTGTTGAACACGCCCCCCGTGGAGGCGCAGGCACCCATGGAGATGCACCATTTCGGTTCGGGCATCTGCTTCCAGATCTGGATCAGCACCTTCATCTGCTTGATGGAAACCCGGCCCGCGACCAGCATCAGGTCGGCCTGGCGGGGGCTGAACCGAAGCACCTCGGCGCCGAACCGGGACAGGTCGTACTTGGAGCACATCACGGCCATCATCTCGATGGCGCAGCACGCGGTGCCGAACGGGTAGGGCCAGAGGCTGTTCTTGCGGGCCCAGTTGAGGAGGCTGTTCACCTGGGTGACGAGGAATCCGTCTCCCTTGAGCTTGCTCTCTAGTCCCATTTCAACGCCCCCTTCCGGATGGCGTAGACGAGGCCGAGAGCCAGGAGGGCGAGAAACACGAGCACTTCCACGCACAGGATGACGCCGTACCCGGTGTGGGTCGCGGCCAGGCTCCGGTGCACCACGGCCCACCCGATGAGCAGGGCTGCCTCCACGTCGAACAGCAGGAAGAGCAGCGCCACCATGTAGAACCGCACCCGCAGGGTGTCAGGGACGTCCTGGAGGAGGGGAACCCCGCACTCGTAGGGCGTCAGTTTTCCCGCCGCCCTCTTACGGGGACCGAGGTAGTAGGAGAGGAGCACCACCGAGATGGGGACGGACAGGGCGAACAGAATGAAGAAGAGGAGGTATGCAGCTTCTTTGTCCAAAATCGCACCCAGGTGATATGAAACTCTGGATCGGGAAGTGCGGCAAAAGCCCCACTTCCTTTTAGCCAGTAAGGGCTTGAGGAGCAAGAGGGTAACGGAAAACCAGGGATGAAGGAAGAGATAATCGAGGCGGTGGCTCAGCGGGGAGAAGAAACGAGGGGGAGCGGGTATTCGTGGGGGACGCTGGGAAAGATATCCCGGAGGTCATTTTCCCCTGATACCCCTGGATCCTTGCCCGCAAAATGGATCAGGATCGGCTCCTGGATCGTGCCAGAGGCGCGATGGTTTTCGAAGTAAAGTTCGTGATCAGGAGTTCACGGATCTCCCGGTTCCCCGCGACCAGGTTGATCTCCCTCCGGTTCTGCACTTCCAGGACATGGAATCCCTGGAACAGATCCCGCACGAAGGTCGTGTCGCTGTTGCTGAGGGCCCAGCGAACGTTTCCTCGGTCCAGATCCCGGCACAGGTCCGCGAGCCTCGTGTGGTCCTCTGCGCGGAACTGATCCGCTGTGTAGCGGTTAAAGTCGGAATACCCGCCCAGCCGGTAGTAGGGGGGATCGAAGTAGATGAAGTCCCGGGCCGTGGCGTCCCGGACGCAGTCGGCGAAGTCACCGCGCCGGATCTCCACGTGCCGGAGTATCTCCGCCACCCGGAGCAGGTTGTCCGGATCGTAATACCTCCGGTCATAGTCGCCGTACGGGACGTTGAATTGCCCCTTGCGGTTCACGCGAAAGAGGCCGCGAAAGCAGGTCTTGTTCAGGTAGATCAGGTGGGCGGCCCGCCGGAAGACGTCCAGGTCTTCGTGGGGGAGACTCCGGATCCGGAGATACGCCTCCCGGGTGTTCGCCAGGGAGTCCAGGATCTCCGCCACCCGACCGGCGTCCGTCCGGACCGCCTCGAAGGTATCCAGCAACCAGTCGTTCCGATCGCCGATGACGGCTCGCCTCGTATCCAGTGCCAGAAGCACGCTGCCCCCACCCACGAAGGGCTCGTAGTAGACACGGTGGTCCTGCGGGAACCTATCCACCAGGAAGGGGGCAAGTGCCTGCTTGCCTCCCGCCCACTTCAGGATCGGTCTTGCCTTCATTGCCGTTTTCATGACGGATTGACTGCCGGGGTAGGGTGCCGTTTCATCAAGAATCTCTGAGCCCGGCTCCCATTTTGTGACTGGACCGCTGATTTGCAAGGGCTACCGCCGTGAGAGTTTGACGAATTCGGGAAAGAGGAGTAGCCTTTCCCAGGTTGGCGCGATTCGGGAATAACCCCTCTCGGGCTGAGGGATCCCCTCATTTTTTGTTAACTTATTTTGCGTAACACATTGTCT